>JAVBMZ010000074.1:0-40089 GCA_031551935.1 Bacteroidales bacterium | reverse complement strand
AACATTCGTTTACTCTCCATTCATCGAAATAAGAAACTCTTCATTCGATTGGGTTTTGCTTAGTCTGTCACGCATGAAATCCATAGCTTCAACCGGGTTCATATCAGTCAAATAATTACGCAACACCCATATACGGCTCAGTTGGTCTTTTCCAACCAATAAATCTTCGCGACGAGTACTTGAAGCAGTAATATCCACCGCCGGGAAAATCCGCTTGTTGGCCAATTTCCGGTCAAGCTGCAACTCCATATTACCTGTTCCTTTAAACTCTTCAAAAATTACTTCGTCCATGCGAGAACCCGTATCGGTAAGAGCTGTGGCCAAAATAGTCAGCGACCCGCCGTTTTCGATATTACGGGCAGCGCCAAAGAAACGCTTAGGTTTATGTAATGCATTTGAATCCACACCACCCGTCAACACTTTTCCCGATGCCGGCGCAATGGTGTTGAACGCGCGGGCCAAACGAGTAATAGAATCAAGCAGGATCACCACATCATGACCACATTCGACCATCCGTTTTGCTTTTTCCAATACAATATTGGCAACCCGGACATGGCGTTCGGCAGGCTCGTCAAAGGTAGATGCTATTACTTCACCACGAACGCTACGTGCCATATCTGTAACTTCTTCAGGACGTTCATCAATCAATAAGATCAGCAAATATACTTCAGGATGATTTTTAGCTATAGCATTGGCTATGTCTTTTAACAACACAGTTTTACCTGTTTTAGGTTGCGAAACAATTAATCCGCGCTGTCCTTTCCCAATAGGTGAAAACAAATCGACAATCCGGCACGATAAGGAGCTAGGTTCTCCAGGCTTCACTAATGTGAATTTTTCGTTAGGAAATAACGGAGTAAGGAAATCAAATGGTATCCGATCACGGATATAGTCAGGACTCCTTCCATTAATGTCTTCAACTTTAACCAAAGGGAAATAACGTTCACCTTCCTTGGGCGGGCGAATCGGACCACGTACCACATCTCCCGTCTTTAAACCAAATAATTTGATTTGCGATTGAGATACATAAATATCATCCGGTGAACTAAGATAATTGTAATCGGCAGAACGCAAAAATCCGTATCCTTCTGGCATAATTTCCAGGACGCCCTCTCCAGTGACAATACCGTCAAAATCGTATGTTTTGTCGTAATATTTTTTTTCACCAAACTTACGTTTTCCCTGATCCATTGTATTTTCCATAACTGGAACCGGCGTTTCCTGCTCTATCACTGGCATGGCCATTTCATCTTCATCAGGTAATAATATCTCTTCGTCAGGGATAGATACATTTTCAACGGAACTTTCTATAGGATCGATGATTTCTTTAGCTATTACTGGCGCTACTATTTCTTCTTTTTCTGGTTTGGAAGGCTCTTTCACTTTTTTTGCAGGAGAAGAGCTCATTGGCATAATCGATTTAATTGCCTGTTGATCAAGTATTTTGAAAATCAGGTCTTGCTTCTTCATCGTTTCAATACGTTTGATTCCCATAGATTTGGCAATCTCACGCAATTCGGTCAAGAGTTTGGTATTCAATTCAAGAATATCATACATAAAATAAAAAGTAAAAAATTATAACGAAATATAATTAAGGTATTTGGTAGCCTGAAAACCCTAAATGATTACAAATCAAAGTAAAGTTGTCTGAATGTTTTAAGGCTCTATCTTCAGAATTTTGATGCAAGTATATACATTTGATTTTAAATCACCAAAAAAAAGAAAAAAACTACGATCAAATGATGATTGAAAATGAATCGGATAAAATGATGTTACTGTATCTTACAAAGATACTTCATTTTTTGACATAAAAAACAAAAATGATCATGTCAAACTGCTTTTGAGTCCATTTACTTATATTTGCAGTTTCCGTCATATCGTGTGATATTACATGGTGAAATATAGATTTATCATATTCAAAAACTCACCTTAGGTAAACTTCAAATCTTGTCCCAAACTTGAACGCTGAATCTTATATTTTGCACGATGTTTACATGCGTCGTTGTATTGAATTGGCACAGAATGCTATCGGGTATACCGCACCCAATCCTATGGTCGGTTGTGTTATCGTGTACGATGGCAAAATTATTGGTGAGGGATATCACCATCAATATGGTAAATCTCATGCCGAAGTAAATGCGATTCATTCGGTTCGACAGAAGAATCTTCTGCCCCACTCTACTCTTTATGTGAACCTTGAGCCTTGCTCGCATTATGGAAAAACCCCGCCTTGTGCCGATCTGATCATTGCCAACAATATTTCTCATGTAGTTACTGGAAGTTCTGATCCTAACCCATTGGTAGCAGGCAAAGGCATTGCCAAGTTACGTGCCGCAGGATGCAAAGTCACCGAACATGTGCTCGAAGCGGAATGCGATAACCTGAATGTTCGCTTCATCACATTCCACCGGAAACAAAGACCCTACGTAATACTTAAATGGGCACAAACATCAGACGGTTTTGTGGATATTATCCGCGATCAACATCACACTGGAAGACCTACGTGGATTACCGGCCTGTATGAACGGACATTGGTACACAAATGGAGATCGGAAGAACAAGCTGTGATGGTAGGGACAAATACGGCCTTTTTGGATAATCCGATGCTTAACCTTCGTAAATGGAATGGCCACCAACCATTGAGAATCGTTCTTGACAGGCATTTGCGGTTACCCGCTTTGCTGCATCTTTTCGACGGAAGCCAACCTACATTGGTATTTTCTGAAAAAAACGGCCCGGCGACGCCGCAAGTCGAATATGTTACGACATCATTTGATGGAGATCTTGCGCAACATATACTCGACGAGTTACATAATAGAAATATTATTTCTGTATTGATAGAAGGCGGGGCACAATTATTGCAAACTTTCATTGATTCCGGATTGTGGGATGAAGCTCGTGTATTCACGAGTAAAAAAAGTTTCAAAGATGGCGTAAAAGCACCTGATTTACAGATGACACCGACAGAAGAGCGCCAGATTAATGACAGCGTGTTACATGTTTTTAAAAATACATGTAGTTAAATGCCTGAAAAGAAAAATGTATAAAAATTTGAAAAAATATCTTATAAAAAATATCTGTTTGTGGTTGATATTAGTGTTGATGACTCAAATATCTATTGGTAAAGATATCGAGTATAATATTTTACCAGAACAGTTGCACCGCACAGACTTTCCATTTGATAATCTTTATACACCCTGGGTCGATTCGGTGTTCAATAGTCTGACACTCGAACAACGTATCGGGCAACTATTTTTTGCGGCAGCTTATTCCAATCTCGGAGAAAAGCATGTCAACACCATCACAGAATACATCAACAAATACCAAATCGGCGGTTTGATTTTTTTCCAGGGAGGGCCCAAACGCCAAGTCCTCTTAACCAATCGTTACCAAGCCATTTCAAAAACGCCTTTGCTGATTGCGATGGATGCCGAATGGGGGCTGGGCATGCGCCTGGACAGTTGTATCTCTTTTCCCCGCCAGATGACTTTGGGCGCTATTGAAGATCTACGGTTGATATACCAAATGGGATACGAAATAGGGCTACAATGCCACAGGATGGGTGTACATTTGAACTTTGCACCGGTAGTGGATATCAACAACAACGCCGGTAATCCAGTTATCGGTACGCGATCATTTGGTGAGAACAGTCATGATGTAGCCCAAAGGAGCATCTTGTATATGACAGGTTTACAAAGACAACGTATACTCACAGCTGCCAAGCACTTCCCTGGACATGGCAATACAACCGTCGATTCTCATCATGCGCTTCCGGTAATAAATGATGCTTACCAATCATTGGATTCACTGGAGTGGTATCCATACAAAGAAATGATGCATTATGGACTCACCGGGATATTGGCTGCACATATCAATATTCCATCATTAGATTCCACACCCGGTCTGGCCGCGTCGTTATCACGCAAAGTGTTGACAAACATATTACGTGATTCCCTTCATTTTCGAGGGCTCATTTATACGGATGCGCTGAACATGAAAGGCGCTACTCAATCTTTCAAACCCGGAGAACTGGAAGTAAAAGCCTTAGAAGCTGGCGCTGATGTTCTGTTAATGCCTGCCGATCTACCTAAAGCTGTGGCCGCTATCAAAGTTGCCATAAACAACGGCCGTATCAGCAAGGAAAGAATTGATATGTCTTGTAGAAGAATTCTTGCTGCCAAAGAATGGGCAGGCCTGAATATGTATCAACCGATAGATACCACAAGATTAATGGAATACCTCAACAGTCCTGAAACCAACTTGTTGCATCGGCAATTGGTGGAAGCATCGTTAACCATGATACAAAACAGGGACAGTATTTTGCCACTAAAGCAACTTGACCAGGGAAAAACGGCCATTCTGATTACCGGAACATCGTTACCCAACAACTTCCTGCAAACATTGCAGCTATATCAGGAAAATGACTATTACTTTCTGGACAGAAATGCTCCCGCCGAACAGGCAAACGATTTGTTTGAAACATTACGTGCGTATTCGCGAGTGATTATAGGCATTAACAATACCAATTCCTCTCCTGCCGAAAACTTTGGCATCATGCCTAACGCCGTTTCTATGGCCGATCGTTTGGCTGAATCTACCCGTGTAATTTTATGCTTATTTGCTCCCCCTTATGCCCTGTCGCTATTTGGAAATAAAGCTAAAATGGCTGCCATTGTCGTCAGCTATGAAGAAAAGTTTTTGTTGCAGCATTATACCGCTCAAATGCTTTACGGTGCCATTGCCGGAAAAGGCACACTCCCTGTTACCATTGATTCGGTATATCAGTACCATCAAGGGATTGCAACCACGGGGCATCTCCGGTTGAAATATTCGATACCCGAGGATGCTGGAGTCCTATCGTACAAATTGTCAGCCATAGATACCATGATACAGGCTGCTATTGATCATAAAATAATGCCGGGTTGTCAGATATTAGCTGCACGAAATGGCGTGGTCTTTTTCAAAAAGGAGTATGGATACACTCAATACGATACACAAGGCGAACCGGTAGACCCCAGACATATATATGACTTGGCATCTGTCACCAAAATCGCCGCTACGCTTCCTTCTGTAATGCTTTTACATGATCTCGAACAGATAAAACTGCGCGACAAACTGGGCGAATATTTACCTTATTTGAAAGGAAGTGACAAGGAGCATATCTCTATCCTTGACCTTTTAACGCACCAAGCACGTCTACAGCCATCCATCAATTTCTATCTGAAAACGATGGAACCAAACGACATTACTAAAAAACTACTTGCCCGCTTGCCAGACAAATTGTACTCGATACCCATGGGAGATGGCGTATATCTGAACAGTCAAACACATTTTAAAAATAATTATTTTACTATTTCAACAGATAGCTTGCACCATGTTCAGGTAGCAGAAGATATGTTTGTTCTTGATTCGTATCGCGATACCATCTATAATAACATCAAAGACTCCAAATTGCTTAGTAAAAAACAATACCGTTACAGCGATTTAGGTTTTATCCTGATGACAAAAGTGGTTGAACGGCTTGGTGAGCTACCTCTGGAAGAATACGTGTCACGTCATTTTTACAGACCTTTAGGAGCATCTACGTTGGGATATTTGCCGTTACAGCGTTTTCCACAAGGGCGGATAGTACCTACGGCTCATGATACCATTTTTCGCCATCAATGGCTACAAGGGTATGTGCACGACGAAACAGCAGCTATGTTGGGAGGCGTAAGCGGCCATGCCGGTGTGTTTGGTAATGCCAACGATTTAGCTAAGTTGGCACAAATGTACCTGAATAAGGGCGTATATGGCGGTGAGCGTTATATTAACGAGGAAACCATTGAATATTTTACTTCGTGCCCTTTTTGCAAGCAAGGGAACCGTCGTGGAATAGGGTTTGACAAACCTGAGCCAGACCCAACCAAACAAAGCCCTGCGTGTAGTTGCGCTTCTCCCCAGAGTTTCGGACATTCCGGTTTTACCGGTACTTATGTTTGGGCAGACCCACAAACCGGTTTACTTTTCATATTTTTATCCAATCGGGTATGCCCCGATCCAACCAACAATAACTTAGCCACTTCTAATTTGCGTACGAGATTATATGAAGTTTTTGCCAACGCCATCCAACAAGAAGAATAACCATCAATCCAAATACCGGCGCTTTTGTTTCATTTGAGTCACAGAAGTGAATTTATGATTATTTTTGTATCTGTTGTTGTCGCATAAAATCTGGAAAATGAACCACTCACCAAACATCAATCAACAAAGAATTGTCAATATCGGGCTGATACAAACAGTAACCCACGAAGATACTGTACGCAATATGTCCGTTACTATGGAACAAATACGGCAAGCCGCACAAAAAGGGGCACAGATTATTTGTTTACAGGAATTATTTTGTACCGTATATTTTTGTGATGTAGAGAATCATAGCCATTTCCGCCTGGCAGAACCTGTTCCTGGTCCTACCACAAAACAGCTACAGTCATTAGCTGCTGATTTAAAGGTGGTCATCGTCGCTTCACTATTTGAAGAACGCACTCCCGGGTTATATCATAATACGACTGCTATCATAGATGCAGATGGCTCTTACTTAGGGAAGTATCGTAAAAATCATATTCCCGATGACCCTGGATTTTACGAAAAGTTTTATTTTACACCAGGCGATACAGGCTATCAGGTTTTTGATACACAATATGCCCGTATTGGGGTATTGATCTGCTGGGATCAATGGTTTCCTGAAGCTGCCCGTATCACATCCCTGATGGGGGCTGAAATTTTGTTTTATCCTACGGCTATTGGCTGGGATCTAAATGAAACTTCCGATCCCATCAATCAAGAACAATACGAAGCCTGGCAAACCATACAGCGTAGCCATGCCATCGCCAACGGGATACATGTTGTAGCAGTAAATCGCACAGGTGTCGAATCCGGAACACAGTTCTGGGGAGGCTCGTTTGTGGCCAATCCATTTGGAACGATCCTATACCAAGCACCGCACCTCACCCCCGAAACACATGTGCAAGAAATAGATTTGACTCTTACCGGAAAATACCGCACTGTATGGCCCTTTTTGCGTGATCGCCGTATTGATACTTACTCGCCGATACTTCATCAATTCATTGACTCAGATAATAGTAGGTAAACCCGCTTAAATCGGGTTTGTAATTACTTGTGTGAAGGCTTCGCCGTTCCACTCGAAAATAGACTTTTTGAACAGCTTCAACCCGCTTTATACACGGTTTATCCGTGAGTTGCGCAACTTCCTCTTGGGTAGCGAGGCATTTAAAAAATAGCTATTGAGAACAATTTTATAGCGATTTTTAGCTATTTTATAGCGAAAGATCGCTATTTATATGTTGTTTTTAGCTATTATATAGTGATTTTTCAATATATGATAGCTGTTTATCGCTATTTTCATTTTTGTATTGAATCTTGGAACCCGCCTGACCGAGTCTAGTCGGGCAGGCCCGCCTGAATGACCTGCCCGAATGAATTCGTTCAGTCGGGCAGGCCATTGAATCAGGAATCCATTAATATATCAGATATTTAAGTTTTGATAATTTTTGATGTGTCAGCCCTGCAACTCTGACTCAAAATAAATAGCAGAAAATTAGAATATCTATATCTTTGTTCAAAATTTTAAAAGAAAAGACAAAAATGAAGAATTGGTTAAACTTAGGGTTGTGCTTGGTCTTTTTCATAGCGCAGACATCATGCGGCGTGCAGGTGAGAGAAAAAGTAAAAGAGGAAGAAAAAAAGAAAAAAGAACACCCGTTTGTTTCTATTTATCAGGAATTTATGCAAACCGACTATCAACATCAGGTCAAAAGCACTAAGACAGCGGTGCTGTTCAACACCGATGAAGAGGACGATCTGAAGATGTTGACGTTTTACGCCAGCAACGATCCAGATCCGGAGAAAGCCCGTGAGTTTCAGAACATCGAATACCATTACATGATCTATTACTACAGCCATGGTGTACAGACCGAGTTCAACCACAATGACGACACTGGATATAACATCGACGATGTCAATTTCGAGCATATTTATCTCTCTAAAAAAGGTTACATCATTCATGAAACGTATGACGATAATGGTCCGCATTACCGCGTGATCGGCATTATGGATGGCGGCCTGTACGAATTGTTTTCTTTGACCCACTACGTGCATGAACCCATCGATGAGCACGACGAACATTACAGCGTCACCGCTGACGATGAGACGACGCGCTTAAACGGCAGGGAGTACGATCGGTACCGAGATGAGTACGGCGTCAGCCAGGTAGCGAAGGTGCTCATGAGCGATAGCAGCGTTCCGGCCAACAGCGACGAAACCGAAATCCTGCGTATGACCGATCAATCATTAGAATAAATGATTGTTGGAGGAGCCTAACGTTCTGTTCAAAAACAGACTTTTGATACAACCTGAACATAGAGTTATGTAACACTATAATCGTTAGCTTTTTATTTGGACCTCGATCGGGGTTACAAAATATACGATTTTACATAATGCCACACATATCGTTTGTATGCCATTGAAAAACCTGAATTTCAATGGCATTTTTATTTTTAGATAGGATTGCCTTCGTTAAAACGCTGGCACACGTCAGCCTTACCACCCTACCATTACCCCGAAATAGAACAACCGTCCGTTGAATGGGTCACTTTTGTAGCTACTGTAATCACCCGAATATACCCGTTCACGTTCATTTTGGTTATTAAGTATATTATTGATGGCCAAATAGCATATCACCGAACAATTACCAACAACAAATATTTTGTTGGCTGTAAAATCCACTCGGTTGTATGCACTCATGCGCTGTGAATTAAAGTTTCCAAATACTGGAGCATAGTCATCCGCAATAGGGTGATAGCTACCACCGGTAATAGGAGTATACCACAGTCCTGGCCGTGAAGTGTATGAGAAAGCAAAAGTACCAATAGTTAGCTTTTGGAAACTTGCCGTAGCTTTAAAAATGTAAGGCATGCTGTTGTACGAATCAAAATCATCGTCACCCATATGTTGCCTCGAATTCAGGTATGTATACGACCCCGACAGCGTAAAGCAACGGTGAATGGTTTGCTCGGCATATACTTCTGCACCAAGTATTTTACGGCGATCGCTCCGGTCGATATTAGTGGTGGTATAGTCGCCCGTTTCCTCCTTGTAATATACGGCCGCTTGTACGGCCTTATGTTCCTTCTGCCAGGTATAATCTACAGAATAATGGGTAGCTGTTTGCGGTAAATATTCCAGCATGTAATAATTCGGGGTACTACGCCCATGATACTTACCGGCTGACAACAACAGTGATCCTCGTGCCGAACAGTAATATTTCACAGCAACCTGCCGGCTCAGATACGATGCTTCACCCTCTATAGGAATATTTGTACGTATCCCGCCACTAATCACCAACCGTTTTGAAACATCCCATTTGGCATAAAGGTAACTTTCTAGGAATTGTTTCCGCACCAGCGAATCGAGGATAACTGTCGGTGATTCGGGCGAAAAAGCATAGAAATAACGCGGCATGATACTGTTGTTGGTCTGGCGCCGGGCAACTTCGTACGACATGCCAGCCTGTATGTTAAATTTATCCCACACATGTTTATACCCGGCCGAAGTATAATATTGTGCGCTCTGTGGCGTATAGTCCATGTTGCCAAATGGTGTCGCTTCCTTGACAAAATCGTTACCATGATTCACCGTCACCAAGTGCCGATCCTTCTGCCAACGCAACGATAACACATTGAATATACGTTGCTTTATTTTCTTTACATGATCCTCGTAGGTATACAGGTGAAGGCGGTAGTCGCTCTGTTCGCTGATTCCGTATGTATATAGGTTCGCTGACAGGTATTGTCCCAATTTCGTATGTAGGTTCAATCCCAAGTCGGCCACCGTATAATTGTTCAATCGTGGAATATGATTGCCATTCAACCCAACCAAAAGCTTACCGTATTGGCAGTTTCCATAAACCTGTACAAAATTATCCGGCGAACCCATTTTCCGCGAAAGCATAAACCCTGCATTGCCCAATCCTGTCGACACTTCCGTGGTATTCTCATTCAACTTCGTTGCCGTTTCTATCTCTACAATCCCTGCCGTAGCATTTCCGTACGACAGTGGCGGGTTACTCGCATACACATACTCATTACCCACCATGTTTGTATTGAATATGCTAAAACTCCCGATATTGTCCAAGCTGCTGAACTTTGCCGGGTTATACACAGGTACGCCATTGAGTATTACACGGGTACGGTCAGCGCTACTGCCGCGCAGCGAAGGGTTGGCCGACTCATCGGTAGTAGTCGACGCTGGTAACATAACAATCGCTTTCAGCGGGTCGGCATTAGCAGTTGGATTTTGATAGATGTCCAACTGGTTGAGTTTTTGTACTGTAAATTCCTCACTGATGGGTTGGCGGGCTACCACCGTTACTTCCTGTAAGCTCATCGCCTTTTCCTTCAGGAGGATGTGCAAATTCTCGCTCATGTCCAACTTGTTGATGGCAGCCTTTTGTATTTCGTACCCTACAAACGTAAACACCACGGTATCATTCCTGTTTTCGGGCTTCACAACCAATTCAAAATGCCCGTTATCGTTGCTCGTAACACCATTGATTGTTCCTACAATCCAAATATTGGCAAAAGGTAAGGGTTCATTCCTGGTATCGGTAATCCGGCCTTTCAAGGTCTGGGAATATGCAGGGATGCATGATAAAATGCTGATGATGAATGTGAAAGTTTTCATGATTGTTGAATGTTTTGACCTGCTGGGTATTAAAAATCCGATACCGGGTCTGAAAGACCCAGCAGGTCAGATTCGTTTATTCGTTTACTTTTTTACCAACTCTGCCAAACCATAATTATCAGGGTACAACTGAATCCCTTCATCTAAATATTTTTTTGCCAAGCCGCTATTGCCTTTTTTCAGGTACAAAGTCACCAACATTTGGTATGCCTGATCCTTTCCCCAAGTGGGTAGCGAATCGTCGCCCGAAGACTGTTCATCGAGTGCAATGGCCTTCAGCAGATAACCTTCCGCTTTGGCACCACCACCGTACTGTTCGGGAGTGTAAAAATCATTGGCTGCTGCCGCATAATAGGCCCGTAAATTGTTGGGACCTGTCTTGATGGCTTTCTCTACATTTTCACTGATTTTTCCTGATATTACACCCATTTTCATCATATTGGTGGTGAACTGCATGGAAAAGTTCTGCATGATGGCCAACAATGCATAATCTTCCGAATTTTTGTTCTTCAACTTCGACAACATTTCGATACCTTCATTGATCATAGCCTCACTTTTCCCCTTATCGCCTTTTTTCAGGTAAAAAATGGATTCATAGTATTTGGCATATGCTTGCCAATAAGTTGCCAACGACGAACCGTCTTTTTCCAAACGGCTTGTGATCTCGTTTAATTCCGAAGTATTCCCGCCGGCAAACGACGCATAAAATGCCTGGTCGATTTTTTGCTGCATCCCCTGTCCGCATACATTGCTCAATGCCACTTGAAGACCGATAACGAATAAAAAAGTTGCTTTCATGATGATAAATTAATTATATATAAACTGATTTATTTTATAAACTAAATAGACAAAAAAAATACTTCCAAAATTGAATGGTGATAATTTGAAATTCATTAACGCACATGGAATGGTAATTTTCAGATGTGTGAGCATGCGAAGTGATAATTTGAAACTTGTATAACATATCCAATTAATTTTTCTTCCCCAGGTAACCTTGCAACGCACGGGTATAAGTATCGAAAGCTGAAATACCTTTTTTGGTGATACTGCATACCGTGCATGGCATCTTACCCCTGAATGATTTGTTGACGCCAATATACCCGGCTTCTTTCAGTTTTTCGATCTGTACGCTCAAGTTACCGGCCGTAGCCCCAGTTTGTTCCTTGAGGTACACGAAATCCGCTTCATCCACGCTGATGAGAATGGACATTACCGCAAGCCGCAACTGTGAATGCAACAAAGGGTCGAGTTCTTCAAACATCATTTTTCTTTTGCTGACGGTTTAACCAATGACCAGGAATTACAAATCCCAGTATCATACATACAGCCAAGATAATAAACTGGAAGCCTCCATGTAAAAAAGGACATACAATTGCTCCTACCCAAAAAAGTACTGCAATCCAATACCAGGGTTTGAAACGGAAAATGCAGGCTGTAGCGAATTGTCCCAACCCCATCATTGTCAAAATTACAGGAGTTATCAATAATAAAATATGGTACGTTCCGAGCCTAAAGGCAAACGTATAAATAACAATCAGGAACACAGCAACACTGATAGCAAAACCATTCCAAACTATATGACCAATCTTGTCGATATGCGTTTTGACCAAAGCCGTCCGGTCAATTTTCCGGTTGATCAAATACGATACAACAAATGCAGGAATCATCAACAACCAAACCCAAAATGATTGATTTGGGTTATGTAATGTATACAACAGGATAAAATTAGCGATGGCTACAGCAGCTACAACATATCCCCAAAAAATAACGGAATATGTCCGTTCCTTCTGAACATTGTTCCGTGCCCGGTTAATCATCTCACTGATAAGTGACAGGGTTTGTTCGTGATTGAAATTTGTTTCCATCTCTAATATTTTTTAAATGATTAAAACGACGCAAAGATAAATTGATTTATTTTATAAACCAAATATTTTTTACGATTATTTACAATAAATAATTTTCAAGTAAAATTTGTGAAAGATTATTCCTCAGTGTCAACCATCTTCTTGGTCATCCTGCCATCCACAATAAAATTTTCCACGGTGCTAAAGCTTACCCTTGCCTACTAAGCAAAAATATTGTCATCGCAGCAATATCATCTACTTTGCCGACACGTTCGCAGGGATGTTATATGTGATATCTGATCAAAGGTTTTCGTTTTTTGGAGTTCTCTTTTTGAGATGTTGGACAATTGTTGTATAAATAGTAAAAAATAAAAATCTCAATTCGTTAGTTCATAACAAATTGAGATTTTTATTGTACCTCGGGCGGGACTTGAACCCGCACGGACATTACTGCCCACGGGATTTTAAGTCCCGCGTGTCTACCAATTCCACCACCAAGGCGCTTTACAAAAAAGCCCGAATACATCGGGACTTTGAGCGGAAAACGAGACTCGAACTCGCGACCCTAACCTTGGCAAGGTTATGCTCTACCAACTGAGCTATTTCCGCAAATATTTTTCTATTTTTAACGGTGCAAAGATATAATAAAATTGAATTCTCCAAAAAAAATACATGAAAAAGGAAAAACTAAATCTCATCGGCCTGATGCAAATCCACCAAGGTATCGATATCTATCCATGATCCTTGAATATATTTTATCGCTATAGGATGCGTTTTGATAATTTCATTGAATAAATGATTGGTAGTCATTTGTTTAAATTCGGATTGTTGCGACAATATATCCAATGCTTCTTTCACAATTTGTGATCCCTTACCGGTTACTTTCCAAAGTCCGATAAATTCTCCATTGATGACCGATGATTCCATTTTTGTCGACACTTCCTTAAGAAATACACCTGCACTATATAATTCTTTATTGTATGGTTTGGATGCCCGAATAAAATCTTTTTCCCTATGGGGATCAATACTGGTGTCGGTGGATACAATGATGGTGATATCATTTGTGTCGTTTAATAAATCGTTCAATACATAACTCCGAAAAACGATGTCACCATATGAAATAACCGTATTATCCGAAATTTTATCTTTGGCCAGAAACAAGGAATACAACTCTTTGGTCTCCGCGTACAAATCATTATCAATAGTAGCTATGTTTGGAAAATTCACCTGGTGTTTTTCAAACCCTCTGATCACCAAAACATTCTTAATGCCTACTTTATTGAATTTTTCGACCAAAGTTTCCAGTAAGGTTTTATTATGAACCTTAATTAACGTTTTCGGTTTAGATTCGGTAAGTTTACCCAAATGCCCTTGACTTGCTGCTAAAATAATACTATTCACTTGCTTGCCGGCCGTAGGTAAATATTTTTTTTCTGCTATTTGTAATTCTTCAGCCCCTTGCAAACGAAAAACTTCAGATACACTCACTATCTTTTCTTCAACTCCAATTAAAGACTGTTCCTTAAAAATAGTCGCAGAAGTCTGTTGCATTGCATGTATTGCAGTCCTTACATTATGGTTAGCCCATATCACCATACTAACACCCAATTGACGAAAATAATCAGTAGGAGTTGAATAATATTTGGTCGGGACAATGATTACCGGATGGCGATTAGCCCATTCCTTCATGAAGGCCTCAATGTCAGAAGGATTTGACTTTTTACTATGCACCAGTATAGCGTCTGCTCCTGCTTGGCGATATGCTTCTGCACGACGCAACGCTTCGTCTAAACCCCAGCCGGCAATAAAGGCCTCAACACGGGCAACAATAACAAAATCAGGATCTATTTGGGTATCGCGTGCTGCTTTTATTTTACCACAAAATTCGTCGATATCAGCCAACGGCTGCGCTTCTCCTGCAATAAATGAATTGGTTTTCGGAAACAGTTTGTCTTCAATACAAACACCGGCAATATTACGCTGTTCCAGTTTTTTGACCAAGCGACGCATGTTGTTGAAATTTCCATATCCCGTATCACCATCCAATAAGATGGGAATAGTAGTGGCGTCGCTCATAAATTCAAGTACATCAATTACTTGTGTCCAAGAAGCTTCATTGTTATCGCGGACTCCCAAAGCTGCTGAAATAGACAATCCGCTACCCCAAATACCTTTAAACCCTGCTTCCTCGACAATTTTCGCAGACAATCCATTATGGGCTTCCATCAAGAATTCCAATTGATCGGATTGTAACATACGTTTCAGACATGTACTCTTATTCATCGCTCATATATTGATAAAACTGGACAAAAGTATCAAAAAATATCGAAGAATAATTGATAAACAGTTCAGAAGATAAAGTACACCATCAAAGCTGACAAGGTTAGGGCTTGCCAATATGTTAACATTAAAAAACAGATCAACTCAAAAATTTATAAATTTTCAGTACATTTTCGAACAAAATCATGCCCTAACGCCTTCAACAAAATAAACATTTCAATTAAAATCTTTTACTGATGAATTTCGTTCATGTACGTGTCAATAATGTCATCCGGCAAGTATTGTTTATCATAGTCCTGATTGCACTGGGAAGTCTCATATTCAACGAACTTAGCTTTTTTTTAGGAGGAGCTTTGGGCGCCACTACTTTTTATGTCATCCTGAAAAGACCTTTTGTAATGTTGGTAGAAAAATACCATTGGAATAAAAGTGTGGCAGCCCTTACTTTAATTTTATTGTTGGTGATCTTTCTGGTGATATTTGGCGCAGCGACTTTCGAAATGGTAATATCCAAAATATCGAATTTGGACACTAACGCGTTGCAACAAGGGTTAAAAATTATCGCGAATAAAATTGAACATCTTACGGGATATCAAATACATTCAAACAGAATGCTTGAACAGATCAAAAATGCCTTCTTAAACCAAGCATCGGGGGTATTGAATTCAGCATATGGATTTATCGCCAATCTGGCCATGTTGATATTCATCCTATACTTTATGTTGGTGAATTATAAAAAAATGGAAACCAATATTATCCGTCTTATTCCTTTCAAAGGAAATTCCTTAGATCAGGTAATCCAGGAAACTAAGAGTGTGATCGTATCAAACGCCATCGGTATTCCTGCCATGATGATCGCCCAAGGTTCAGTGGCTATGCTGGGTTATTGGATATTTGGTATCGATGATCCCGCATTTTGGGGAGTGATCACAGGCTTTTTCAGTATCATACCAATCGTAGGTACTACCGCAATTTGGGGTATTTTAGGTGTATATTTATTGAGCACAGGGCATATATGGCAAGGTATTGGTCTGTTGATATATTGTGCTCTTATTGTCGGTAGCATGGATAATGTGGTACGTATCCTTTTAGGTAAATTTATGGCTGATACTCATCCGCTGGTTACTATTTTAGGGGTGATTCTTGGGCTTAAATTATTTGGTTTTTGGGGCATTATTTTCGGACCGTTATTGATTGAAATGTTCATCCTCCTATTCAAAATATATCGTTCAGAATATCTGCACGCAAAAGAAGAGAGCCCGATCATAGTCCATCAAGAACCGGACAAACAACTATAATGTCTCGGCAACATGTAGTATATGTATTTTGATGGCTGGCACAGGCCCTCATTACAAAAATATTGCAGATACCGATATTGTATGTTATTTTTGCATCAAGCAAATAACAAAATATGACCATCATCAGATGATCTTTATAACTTACTTCCATGTCTAAAACAGCACTTATTACAGGTGTAACAGGCCAAGACGGCGCTTACCTTGCCGAATATTTACTGAAAAAAGGTTACACTGTCCATGGTTTGAAACGCCGTAGCTCATTATTTAATACCGACCGGATTGATCATTTATATCAAGACCCTCATTTTGAAAATGCTAAATTCATCTTGCATTACGGCGACACGACAGATTCAACCAACCTTATTCGCATAGTACAGGAAACGCAACCTGACGAGATTTATAATTTAGCAGCCCAGAGTCATGTAAAGGTCAGCTTTGATGCTCCGGAATATACCGCTAATGCCGATGGAATTGGCGCCTTGCGTATACTCGAAGCAATACGGTTGCTAAAAATGACCAGCAAGACACGCTTTTATCAAGCAAGTACTTCTGAATTATATGGATTGGTACAAGAAGTACCACAATCCGAAAAAACCCCGTTTTACCCGCGTAGCCCTTATGCAGTTGCCAAGTTATATGCCTATTGGATAACTGTTAATTACCGCGAAGCCTACAATATGTATGCTTGTAATGGTATTTTGTTCAACCATGAATCACCTATCCGTGGCGAAACATTTGTGACTCGGAAAATTACACGAGCCGTTGCCCGCATCATCTTAAACATGCAAAAGAAATTGTATGTGGGAAATCTATCGGCGCAACGTGACTGGGGACATGCCAAAGATTATGTCAAAGCTATGTACCTGATGTTGCAACAAGAGAAAGCTGAAGATTTCGTCATTGCCACTGGCATTACCACCGAAGTACGTGAATTTATCCGAATGGCCTTTGCTGAAATAGGACTTCAAATCGATTTTACAGGAACAGGAGTATCTGAAATTGGCATCATTACTGGGTTCGACGAACAAAAAGTTGCTAACGTAGTAGGCAATGCATTTATTCCCAATGCTGAGGTTTTGGTGAACCAAACGGTGGTGGAAGTGGATCCCAGGTATTATCGCCCGACCGAAGTAGAATTACTCATTGGAGACGCAACCAAAGCACGAACAAAATTAGGCTGGGAACTACAATATAATTTGTCTGATTTATTAAACGATATGATTATTGGCGATTTAAGGCTGATGAAAAAAGAACTTCACTTAAAAGCCGGGGGATATAATACATTGAATTATTTTGAATAAAACAGCCTCGATTAATTTATCGCTTATATAATGGATATGCACATGGATAAAAATGCAAAAATATATGTAGCTGGACACGCCGGAATGGTAGGTTCTGCTATTGCCCGCAGATTGAAACAATTGGGATACCACAACTTGTTAACCAAAGCATTATCAGAATTAGATTTAGGAAACCAAGCTGCCGTAGCCGATTTTTTTGCCAAAGAAAAACCCGAATACGTCTTCCTGGCAGCGGCTAAGGTAGGTGGAATTGTAGCCAACAATCGTTATCGTGCCCAATTCATTTATGAAAACCTGATGATCCAAAATAATGTGATTCATCATAGTTATCTTCATGCTGTAAAAAAACTATTGTTTTTAGGGTCATCATGTATCTACCCGCGAATGGCTCCACAGCCTATCAAAGAAGAATATTTATTAACCGGCGAATTGGAGGCTACCAATGAACCATACGCCATCGCCAAGATTGCCGGCATCAAAATGTGCGAAGCATACCACAGCCAATACGGTTGCAATTATGTATCGATCATGCCTACCAATCTGTACGGCCCTAATGACAACTACAACTTAGAAACATCGCACGTATTACCGGCATTGATTCGAAAAATGCATTTGGGCAAGGCCTTGATGAACAACGATTGGACTACTATACGAGCTGACTTGGATAAACGTCCGGTAGAAGGCATCAGCGGAATAAATAGCCAGGAAAATATTGAAACCATTCTGGCAACTTATGGCATCGATAAGGGACACATCACCTTATGGGGAACCGGTAGCCCATTACGCGAATTCCTACATGTGGACGATATGGCGTCAGCAGCAGTGTTTGTCATGCAAACGTATCATGCTCCGGATGGCACCCCTTCACATCTGAACATTGGCTGCGGCGAAGATTTAACTATCAAATCCTTGGCTGAATTAGCACAAAGCATTGTTGGATTTGACGGAAAAATTATTTGGGATACTTCCAAACCTGACGGAACGCCTAAAAAACAATTGGATGTTACTCGTCTTACACATCTTGGATGGAAACCGGAAATAAGTTTATCAGAAGGCATTGACAAGGTATATCACGATGAATTTTTGAGAAAATTTTAAAAAATCAATTCTAAATATTTAAACTACATCTTCAGGGTTGACTTATCAAAAATTATCACAATTTAAATATCTGATATATTGATTTATAAAATCAATATAAAAATAGCTAAGTTCCGCTATAAAATAGTGGGAAATCACTATATAATAGCTAAAAACAACATATAAATAGCGATTTTTCGCTATAAAATAGCTAAAAAACACTATAAAATTGTCAACAATAGCTATTTTATAGATGAGCCCGTCTACCAGACAGGTAAAGCAGCCTAAGAAAAAGCAAAATGAGATGTGTTTGCCCTGACTGCACCTTAAGACTCATCATACGCAAGAGTATGCTACACTACCATTTTAACAAATTATTTTCAAAGGTGTTATATAGAAAAACACACATCAATTGCAAGAAATGTTTATGTAATTAACTTTATCCATCATGAAAACGACTTTTTATTGGATGTTTCTACTCATCCTTTTCGTATCCTGTGGCAATAGAGAATCTACCAACAAGACTACTGCCAAAGAAGCTGAAAAATTAGTAGAAACTGCACTAACGGGAACACGAGAATTAAAGGTCAACGTTGCTTTATCCAAAATTCATTGGAAGGGGTTTAAACCCGGAGGCGGTCATCATGGTACCTTAATGCTCAAGGAAGGCAGATTGAATATGCAAGATAATGCCATCACAGGAGGATATTTCATACTTGACATGAACTCCATTGTCGATGAAGATCTATCAGAAAGCAATAATCAAAGATTGATAACACATCTAAAAAGCGCCGACTTTTTTGATGTTGCACAATATCCCACGGGAGAATTTGTCATCACATCGGCCTCTTCGTTCGAAGACTCAAAGCAAAACATTACTGGTAATTTGACGTTAAAAGGCATTACCAAAAGTATTACTTTCTCCTCGGAACTGTCTGCTTCAAACGAGCGTTTCACTGCTACTACTCCGACATTTTCTATTGATCGGACACAATGGGGAGTTAATTATGGTTCTAAAAACGTATTCAAAAACCTGAAAGACGCTTTCATCAATGACGAAATAGAGGTTCAAATACAGATAATTACAGAGTAGTACAATTTTGTTGAGGCTACCAGACAACCATTTTGCTACCTCGATCAAAATCGCTTTTGCTTGCTTCAAAAATTATCATTTACTTTGCATTACTACCGATATCGATAACAACCGGTGGTAAAGTGATAAAGTCAATATCTCAGTGAAGACAAGCAATTTCATCGTATCGGCACGAAAATACCGCCCCGTAACTTTCGATACGGTCGTCGGGCAAGCTTCTGTGACCAATACCCTTAAAAATGCAATTAAAAACCACCATTTAGCACAAGCATATTTGTTTTGTGGTCCGCGTGGCGTGGGAAAAACCACTTGTGCACGTATATTGGCTAAAACGCTTAATTGCTTTAACATAACTCCTGAAATCGAAGCATGCGATCAATGTGAGTCATGCAAAGCTTTTAACGAATCAAGATCGTACAACATACACGAATTGGATGCCGCATCTAACAATTCGGTAGACGACATCCGAAATTTGATCGATCAGGTAAGGATTCCCCCACAAGTGGGTAAGTATAGCATATATATCATCGATGAAGTGCACATGTTATCGGCTGCCGCATTTAATGCGTTCCTGAAAACATTGGAAGAACCACCTGCCCATGCTGTTTTTATTTTAGCCACCACTGAAAAACATAAGATTATCCCCACCATTCTTTCGCGTTGTCAGATTTTTGATTTTAACCGCATTAAAATAGACGACACGGTTCAATATCTGCAAAAAATATCCGAAAAGGAACAGGTTACCTATGAAACAGACGGTTTACACATTATCGCGCAAAAAGCCGACGGAGGAATGCGTGATGCGCTTTCTATCTATGACCAGATTGTCAGCTATTGCGGAAATCATATTTCATACAAAAGTGTCATTGAGAACCTCAATGTATTGGATTATGAATATTATTTCAAACTGACAGACGGATTTCTCGATCACAATGTAGGTCAGTCATTTGTCATTTTCAACGAAATATTGGATAAAGGATTTGACGGGCATAACTTTATCGCTGGCCTTAGCTCACACTTCCGCGATTTGTTGGTATGTAAAGACCCTATCACTTTATCATTGCTCGAAGTAGGCGCTAATATACGTGAACAATATAGGGAACAGGCCTCTCGTTGCAGTTCTGGATTTCTATTCGAGGCTTTGAAAATTTGCGGCACGTGCGATGTAAATTATAAAATTAGCAAAAACCAGCGTTTACACGTCGAAATGGCTTTACTCCAACTATGTGACATTGGGGTCGAAAAAAAAAACGATGAACGGGTAGCTACATCAACCGCTCAACCAAAAACCACCGTAACAAGTACCTCGCCTGGAACATCGAAACCAGTACAAAAGGCTCCTCTTCCTTCTATATCTATTAAAAATGCAATGTCGGGACAAGCCGTTGTTGCCCCTTCTTCGAGCTCAACCGAACCTATTGCTGTAGAAAGAGAAACATCGGTACCTGAAGATATTGCAGAAAAAACTATAGGCATTTCCTTCACTCAGGAAGCTTTAGTAAAAGTTTGGAACGAGTTTGCCCATGCTTTAAAAAATGAAAATCCTCGCTTGTTCAGTACACTAACAGCACATTCTCCGCAACTAAAAGATGAAACGGAAATTATTTTTCTCGTCAATAATGCATTGCAAAGAGAACCGCTACAACATGTTCAAGCCAAGCTATTGCAATATCTCCGTACCAGCTTACAAAACAACAAAGTGGAATTAAGTATACAGGTAGCTGAGAAAAAAGAAAATACGAAACCTTATACTGCCGAAGATAGATTTACGCAAATGAGCAAAAAAAATCCCGCATTGCTCTCCTTCAAGCAGCGGTTCATGTTAGACTTTGAATAATTTACAAAACTGCATCACAGAGTGTTAGGTCAATCATAAATTATCTTTGGCAAACACCTTTTCAACGCAACTCCATATTCATAGTAATGGAAATAAGCAATAGATCGGTTTGTGATAAAGTATCACAGATGTACTTGCCTATGCATTTTTTTCTGGTAGAGAATCAACTTCCGTATTTTGAGTTTGCTCCATTTCAGCTTTTATTTGACGGACAGTTTCGGCTTGCCGCACTACTTTTTTCTGTTTTTTCTGTTTGTCTTTCCCAAATCCTTCACGTTCCATGCTTCCCCAACTTCTCACGCCACGCAGGTAATCAAAGTTACCACGTATAGCCCACCAAACCGTTCGGGGATGGTAAAAGAATGGCTCGAGAAAAGCTGTACCAATCAGATGGAGTACATCTTTCCGGCTTTTATATTTATGGAAAGTCTTTTCTTCAAAAAGTACTGCCCATGTACTGAGCAATACGGCAAATGTATATACAAAAGCCAACAACAACAGGAAGAACGGCCAGTTGACGGCCCCCATAATTATTAAAAAGATAAAATATATGTACCCCATAAATTCTAAGATGGGAGCTAACCATTCGAAGAAAAACCAATACGTATAACCTAACATGCCAAATATACCGTATTTAGGGTTAAAAAACAACTTACGATGGGTAATCAACGTTTCTAAAGTTCCGCGTGTCCAACGGTTACGTTGACGCGAAAGAACTCTTCCGGTCGAAGGTACTTCCGTCCATACCAAAGGATCAGGGATATAAACAATTTGATAAGGTTCTTTCTGTTCGGCCATGTAGCGTCGCATGCGTACTACCAGCTCCATGTCCTCACCCACCGTTTTGGTACTATATCCTCCACATTTGATCACGACTTCTTTATCGAACATTCCTAAAGCACCTGATATAAGCAAAAGACCATTGAGCTTGCCCCAAGCCATACGAGCTAATAGGAAAGCACGTGTATATTCTAACACCTGCACACGGGGGAGAAAATCGCTCGGTAAATGGATTTCCTTGATTTGTCCATCTTCAATAACGCACGAATTAGCAATACGTATCACTCCACCAGCGCCAATGATCTTCTTGTCGGTTTCTTCCATAAAAGGCTTGACCATCTTTAGCAAAGCGTCTGGTTCCATAATAGAATCGACATCAATGCAACATATCAAATCCTTTTTCGAAATATTGATCCCCGCATTTAAAGCATCCGCTTTACCGCCATTAACTTTGTCGATCACCGTCAGTTTTTTGAATGATCGGTTGCGCGACTTATAGACACCTTTAATACGTTCGCAAGGAATACGGTAATCGAAAAAATAACTCACACGTTCCAAATCATACGCTTCAACCATCCGTTGAAATGTGTTGTCGGAGCTTCCGTCATTGACAATAATTACTTCAAAATTATTATAATACAAGGACATCAATGCTCGGATATTTTCAACAATCGTACGTTCTTCATTATATGCAGGCGCAATAACCGAAATAGACGGCGTTAACGGCGCTAAAATGATAGAATTATAGTCTACATAGCTATTTTTTCGTAAATAAGCACGTAATGCAATAGCCGATATGATGGATAGAATAACATATACCGTAAAGATAAAGCATGTTAATACAAAAATGATGTTATTAACAATGAAAAAGAATATGTCAGAAAATATATGATTCATTAGGTTATTCTTTTATCCAGTACGTGTCTAATAATGATTTGATAATTTTTATATTCAGATTTCATGAGTTTTACCAATGCGGAAATACCCACCTCTCCCATCTTATTGATAGCCATTGCGGCCTCAATCTGTAGTTGCACATCTTCTTCCTTATCGAGCACCAATTTCAGGAACCCGAGCATCATTTCATCAGGCATTTTACCCATCGCCTGTACAATTGCCAAACAAATCGGATATTCCGAATTTTTATACATATGTTTCAGAGATGGCAAGGTCTCGCGTAGCTGTATTTCTCCAGAAACATAAACAGACATACGTCGTATATCTATATCGGGATTTTTCAAACTTTCGATGATATCCGGAGCAGCTTCCTGTTGCTTAAACACCTGTATCATACGTAAAGCAAAAATTACTACGGTCTTATTGGGAGAATTGATCCAACGCGAAAACTGAGGCACAGGCAAGTTATGAAAAGTAATTAATTCATGGACATTGAGTTGTTCCCACAGTGTAAAAGGATGCTGTAAATGATCCAAAAAACCAAACGGATCTTCTTTATTTAAGCGCACCAATGCCAATTGTGCCTCCATACGAAGTATGTTATTTTTACTTTTCAACGCCTGTCGAATTTTATCATTGGCATCGACAATATCCATAAAAGCTAATTCCCTGAAACCTTTGATTTGGATATGCCATTTAGGGCTATAGACTTTATTGATGGAATCCTGATCAAGCTTCATTTTGAGATATAAGTCCCTTAATTTATCTTTAGCATCGCCAGACAAGTTGATACTAAGGTCGATCATTTGATCGATCAATATTTTTCGATTGAAGTTGGAATTAGCAATTCGCTGTATTTTTTTAAATTCTTCTTCGTGATGTTCTGAAAACAAATAATCTATCAACAATGATTGGAACTGCTCCATTAATTGTTCCGTCTCCGCCTGCCGCGCCTGCATTTTGTTTCGGTTAATCAAAATCCATATCAACAATATGAACAAACATAATAAGGAGACAATGATAATGATCATCAACGAACGAACTAATATATCAGGCTTATCAGTGTCGAACGCGAATAAATTTCCAAGTGAAGTGGCGTGTTCGCCTGGTGGCGTGTCAAGTGACGACAAGGATGACAGAGGAGGCGATGCGTTATCTTGCCATTGATGTGCCTGTATATTCGGCAAACAAACCAACATCAACAGAATCAAACCCAACTGGAATATATATTTGGTCATTGTATTCGTCATGTTATTTAAACATAGAAAAATAATACCTCACACCTGCAAGTGCTTGCAAACGATTTCGATATCCATCATCGTGCGCATATCCCAACGATGCTTGAAAAAACCAGCGAACGGTGATAAACTTAAGTATCCCAATTTGAGCCATATAGGAATTATAAGCATTACCCACATTGGGATTGAGCTGCATAAAATCATCACTGTAAGAACCAAGTCCTACCATAGCATAGATATAATCTTCTTTTTCGCTAAAGTAGCGCCGATAGGTCAAGCTATAAGAATCAATCCACCGCGAGTTTGCATAATTAAAAAAAGGCCTAAAGGCCAGGTAATTTTTATTATGCAACCATGATATCGATCCTGTATAAATCCAGGTAAAATCGGTCCAATAAAGAAATCGCGCCCCTATCGAAGCTTCAAAACCACAAGGTAGTCGTTGAAAAAACTCAATAGCTCCCCTATGTTTTGGAAAAAAACTATTTTTTGAGTAGGCGTAATCAAGATACAAATAATTGGTCGGGAACAATTGCTGATAGGCATCTACCTCATACTGAAAAGCCAACGGATTATCGTATGGAAGTTCTTCACCCATATTTATTCGAACAGTATAAGTACCATACCTGGTCCATTTAGACAATCCCGCAGTAGTGATCAGCTTGCGACTCAAATAAGGTTCTTTGAAATATTCAAAGTAATCCTCAAGAAAAACATAGTCTTTGTATCTATGGTTTTCCATAATGGTTTTATACAACTCATTTCCTTCTTCATGATTGGGGTTAACTTCAAAAAGGGAATTAAGTGTCCGAAGAGCTCCTTTGTAATCTTTTGCTAAGTATTGAATCCAAGCCTTTTTATATAAAAAAACGGTATCTCTTGGATACATGGATAAAGCTTTTTCAACTTGTGTTAAAGCTACCGGGTATTTCCTATTCCAAATTTCGATATTGACCATCAATTCAAGAATATCTTTATTATTGGGATAAGACGAATGTAATTGCTGGGTCACGATACGTGCTGAGTCGAATCTATTTTCCCACGCAAAGGTTTGGGCAATCAACAAAGAAGATTTGTAATAATAGTTGGTGGGATCTTCCACTATTGTTTCTCTACAGTATTGACGAGCTTGTTTCCAATTACCCGCTTTAGCTTCTTTATCGGCTTTATCAAACAACTCATCAGCAGATGAATAGGGTGGCAATAACGTGTTCAACAATTCGTTTCCTGCAACATGGTTCGGATTGATGGTCAACAATTGATGCAATACTTCTATAGAAGCTGCATTATCTTTTTTTAAATAATAAGCATTGGCTTTTTTGAACAAAAAAGCAGTATCCGCAGGATAATGGAATAATGCTTCATTAATGATTTTTAGAGCGTCATCATAATCTTTATTCCATATATCATTATCGGCTAATAAAGTTAGCGCATCATAATTATCCGGTTCAGCAGCAAGCATGGGACGTATCGTTAAACGTACCGAGTCGGGCTTGTGTTCCCATGCGTACGTACGACCCATTAAGATGATAGCATCATAATAGTCGGGATATACGGACAAGATACGACGACACATACTGCGTGCCTTTGCCCACTGATTGTTAAATGTTGCATCGCGCGCTTTAAGGAACAATGAATCTGCATCGAATCCCTGTTGAGCATTACTGGAAAACAAAGTGATCCAACAAAAAATACTTGCGAATGCTATTTTCATCATTTTAATCATTCATTAACAAGTGTTTTGCCCTAATGGATAACTCGTCCAAACTAAATGGTTTGGTCAAATAATCGCTTGCTCCTAATTCAAAGGCATGAAGCATGGTGTCTTCAACATTAACTCTTGTAAGAATCAATATAGGCATACTACTTTTCAATACTTTGCGTACATGGGTCACTAATTCTAAACCGCTAATGATAGGCATATGTAAATCGGTTACTAACAAACCTATATCGTCATTCTCATCGAGCATTTGCTGGGCATCTTTACCATTTGTTGCCTTAAGAACGGCATATCCATCCTTCTTGAACTGGAACTCCAATGCTTTTAAAGTCATCGGATCGTCATCGCAAATTAATAACTTCATTTAGTGCCCTTTTCTCCTCTTATCCCATGAAAACCCCTTATCTATATAACCAAAACATTGGGTTAATTCGTCGGCATAAATATAGCAAGGATATTTTAAACAACATCAGGTATGTCAAAATCTTTTTTCAATTCGCTGATTAGTAAATTTCCATCAATGCACAATTGCTCAGTTTTTTCTGATATCCCAGATAAATTTTGATCGGCAATAATACTTTTTTCAATGGTGGCGGCCAAAACATGCAAATCGTCAGCTCCTAAATAAGCAAAATTAGACGCTAATTTATGAGCAATTTCAGCAATAGCAGTCCAATGACCTGATGTTTTTAATTCTTGGATACTTTTAATTTCGATAGTCACATTTTCAACAAACGTATCTATCATTTCTCGAATGAATTTTTCATCTCCTTGAGATATTTCATTCAGTTTTTTCAAATTATAAAGCTTTTTTATCATATTCCTTTTCCTTGTGTCAATGTTGTCATTTATTTTTCACTTATCAAGATAAATCACAATTATATTTTTTTCATTATACGACACAGGGAAACAAAATGTTATGAAAAAACAAAAATTTCGCATATAAAAGCGTAAACTATTTTAGTCGTCATTCAATTTTTGCTATCAATAAGATATAGAGCCCTCCGCACAAAGACAAAACCCATACAGCTATTCCGAACCGTACATCATTTGGCGTGGTGTTGCAAATATATATGTTATTGCTTTATTTTTTGGCAAAATCAAAAAATGACAGATAGTCTGCTTATCAAACTATTATTCCCTGCGTCCCAGGTATATCATCAAATAATATATCAATGTAGCTAATGAGGATAATGCTGCGATAACATAAGTATAAGCTGCCCATTTAAGTGCTGATTTAGCTTTGGGATAGGTAGCATATGTAGTAATACCTGCCCCACTTAACCATGCTAAAGCTCTGTTACTTGCATTAATCTCCACCGGAAGAGTGATAAAACTAAACAAGGTAGTCATCCCGAAAAGGATAATACCAATCAACAGAAGCTGAGGAAACACAGTTATCAACAAAATACCTGCCAACAATATCCACTGTACCCAATGGGATGCAAAACTCACTACAGGTACCAACGCAGAACGCATGGTCAACCATGCGTAAGCTTTTGCATGTTGCACTGCATGCCCACATTCATGGGCAGCAACAGCTGCTGCTGCCACACTATTGCTGTAAAATACTGAACGACTTAGATTTACAGTTTTATTAGTAGGGTTATAATGATCGGTCAATTCACCTTCCACTGATTTAACCTGTACGTCATGAATACCGTTTTCAGCAAGCATCTTTTCAGCAACATCTTTTCCGGTAAGGCCGTAATTAATTGGAATTTCAGAGTATTGCTTGAACTTATTTTTCAACTGTAATGACACCAGCCAACTCAAAAGTGCAAATACACCAAATATAATCCATATAAAAGGTAAATTCATATCTTTACTATTTGTAATAAAAGGGTTATCTAATTATCTTTTGTACTACAAAGTTTTTGCCAAAAATACATTTTTATTGAAAATACGACATAAAAGCCAGCCCATTGTGGCGTAATCAACTAACAGTCAGATGTGTAAATTTTCATGGTCACCAAAAATAAAACCGCCAAAACACTGTTATTTTGGCGGTTTCTCACATACCTTTAGAATAAAACCTAATTTCAGTCCTATATGATCATTTCACAAGTTTCCGAATCAATAATAATGACAAATCTACGATTTAAGTTTGGCTATTTCTTTTTTCAAAGAGCGCAACCGGAACGATAGCATCAAATAAAATATACCAATAACCAAAAAGGTGATTCCAACCAAATAAACGATGACAAGTGCACCAGAGAATGGATGGAAAATAACCAACAATGAAAGAATGATGGTTAAAATAGCTCCTGTTAATATCCAACCCCAACCTTTTACTTCAATATCTTTGAGTTGAAATGCAAACGCAAACAGATAAAAACCTTTTAACATCAGCCAGAATCCGAAAATAAAAGGCAACGCAATAACAGTAATAGTCAGGTTGCATATAAAATAAACTCCTAAAATAATGTCAATGATACCGAAGGCCAAATCCCATCCCCAACCTCTGATGATATCACGAGATGAGACCGCTACTACCGTCTGCATAATACCAACGACAAAGAGAAGTATCCCAAAAAGAAGAGCAATACTAATAAAGCTCGCCTTTGGATCACAAAAAACGATAATACCTGTTACAATAAATAAAATCCCAGCCAACAAATACACCCACCAATTGTTGATTGTCCCTTTAATACTTTCTAATAATGGTCCCATGATATTAAATTTAAGTTAAAAAATTAAGTAATATGTGACAAATAAATTGAAAACGATAGAATCATCTAATAAACAACAGTTAAACCATTGCATTGTTTTATTTTTTCATGTAAAAAATATAAAATACTTCTACAAATATAGTAAGTTTAATATACAAACAATACCCAAAATTTGGATCTGATAAAAATATTCAGTCTCTAATCTTGAATGCTCCAGTCGAAACCATCTTTACGGTCTTTCACTTCAATACCCAGTTCATTGAGCATATGGCGTATACTGTCCGACGTTACAAAATCCTTGTTGGCCTTGGCCTGCATGCGCATTTGAAGAATATGATTCATCAAGCCATTGATCAGTTCTGTTTGTTTGTTAGTTTGCTTTTCATCTTTCAATCCTAATACATCAAACACAAAATGATGATAGGTCTTTTTCAACTGTTGCAAGTCAACCTCTGCAATTGTTTCTTTCCCATCGTTTACAAGATTAATGATACGCAAACCATCAAACAAGTGCGCAATCACCATCGGGCTATTGAGATCGTCGTTCATTGCCTGATAACATTTTTGCTCCATATCATCTATGTTAACCGTACTTTTTTCAGATGGTTGTAGTTTTTGCAAGAGGTGTATACCTGACATCAACCGTTGCAATCCCTTTTCAGAAGCTTGTAGTGCTTCGTTACTAAAATCGACTGTGCTACGATAATGTGCTTGAAGGATAAAGAACCTCACCGCCATCGGCGTGTACGCTTTTTCCAATAATTGATGCGAACCATCAAAAAATTCATTTAATGTAATAAAATTTCCCAACGATTTACCCATCTTTTGGCCATTGATGGTAATCATGTTGTTGTGCATCCAGTAACGGACAGACTCGTGCCCTAACGAGGCTGTAGATTGAGCTATTTCGCATTCATGATGCGGAAAAAGCAAATCCATGCCACCGCCATGTATATCAAATGTGTCTCCTAAATATTTTGTACTCATGGCTGTACATTCGAGATGCCATCCCGGAAATCCTTCACTCCATGGAGAAGGCCAATGCATGATATGTTCGGGAGCTGCTTTTTTCCATAATGCAAAATCCAATGGGAACCGTTTTTCGTCCTGTCCATCTAAATTACGCGTTTGTATTGCCTGTTCATCTAACACTCTGCCCGACAACTCCCCATATGGATAACTCTTAGCATATTTGTCAAGACTGAAATATACAGATCCATTGCTTTCATAAGCATAGCCAGCCTCTAAAATTTTTTTAATCAATTCTATCTGTTCAATAATATGCCCTGAAGCGCGTGGTTCAATGCTGGGAGGCAACACATTAAGTTGCTCCATATTGTGGTGGTACCGGTTAGTAAAATATTGCACTACTTCCATCGGCTCTAATTGCTCCAGCCGGGCTTTCTTTTCAATCTTGTCTTCCCCTTCATCTGCATCGTTTTCTAAATGTCCCACATCTGTGATGTTGCGTACATAACGCACCTTATAACCTATATGTGTCAGATAGCGAAACAATAAATCAAAAGTAATTGCCGGTCGGGCATGCCCCAAATGAGCATCTCCATATACGGTAGGGCCACATACATATACCCCAACATGCGGAGGATTAAGCGGCTCGAATAATTCTTTACGACGGGTTAAGCTATTGTGTATGTATAATGATTGATTCATGTGATAGTTGCATTATTCAGAATAATCCATGTAATTGGGCATCAACACGATTAATGATGGTGCGTAAATCTTCCGGTTTGCCGTCAAATTGTATTGTATCCACATCCACGATCAACATTTTGCCCAACTTGTATTGACCAACCCATTCTTCGTAACGCTCATTAAGCCTACTGAGATAATCTAACCGGATACCATTTTCATATGCTCTTCCCCGTTTTTGTATTTGACGTACCAACGTAGGTACCGATGCACGAAGGTATATCATCAAATCTGGCGGTTGGATGAAGGCCGTCATCTTATCGAACAAAGAACGATATGTATTATAATCACGCATACTCATCAACCCCATAGAGTGCAGATTAGCAGCAAATATATAAGCATCTTCATAAACAGTACGATCTTGCACAACAGTTAATCCAGCTTCTCTAAACTCTTGTATCTGCCCGAAACGTTCGTTTAGAAAATAAATTTGCAAATTGAATGACCAATGTCGCATGTCATCATAGAAATCGTCCAAATAAGGATTGTCATCGGCATTTTCGTAGTGAGCTTCCCAACCATAGTGCTTGGCCAGTAAACCTGTCAGAGTTGTTTTTCCCGAACCAATATTTCCGGCTATGGCAATATGCATAATCTAAATTTTATTCCAATAAATTGAGGAATCAAAGATAATGCTTTTTGTAAATCAACATCTCAAACACCAAAGGTGTTTTTTCATTATGCGAAACATTGTTAAATGATATTTTGCATACATTCGTAAGTTTATTTTATCGAGCCCGTATACATGTGCCGTAAATACCCTACCGTAGTTTTATTATGTTTGTTGTGCATTACCGCAACAGCTAACGACAGCATACGTCAAAATGAACGTCCGCGGGTTGGCCTCATATTAAGTGGTGGTGGAGCAAAAGGTATCGCCCACGTTGGTGTACTGAAGGTACTGGAAGAAGTGAATATGCCTATTGATTACGTTGGGGGAACCAGTATGGGAAGCATTGTAGGAGGCTTATATTCATTAGGATACACTGCAGGACAATTAGAAAAATACACTACGGAAACAAAATGGGATGATTTACTTACTGATAAAGTATTGCGCCAACACGTATCTATCCCCGAAAAAGGTGAGCGAAAACGTTACTGGTTACAATTTCCGATAAAAGGACGTAGAATCGACCTGCCGTTAGGGATATTGTCGGGACAAAACATATCCAATCTCCTGACCGAGCTGGCAAGTCCAGCATATGGAATCTATAATTTCAGTGAGTTACCCATTCCTTTTCTCTGCATCGGCACCGATATTGTATCGGGAACAGAAGTAGTGCTTGACCACGGCAACCTGGCCAAAGCGATGCGTGCCAGCATGGCTATTCCATCTGTATTTACTCCTGAACCAATAGACGGACATATGTTGTACGACGGAGGTTTGACGAATAATTTCCCTGCCGATAAAGTGCGGGAAAAAGGCATTGATATTTTGATAGGTGTAGACGTCACTTCACAAATAGATAAAGCAGAATTTGACAACATTTACAAAGTAATGGAGCAAGTGGTATTTATGGCATCTCTACCACTGAAAGAAGCAAATAAAAAGATGTGTAAAATCTTGATTATTCCGGAAATATCCGAATACAGTGCATCTAGTTTCAATGCAGCCGATAGCTTAATCGCACGTGGTGAACGTGCTGCCCGTACACACTACGATGAATTATTAGCGCTGGCCGATTCTTTACGCCAGTTTGGTCCAGGCAGGTTTGAAGAGCATCCCGTTTGCCCGCAACCGCTACCATCTTTTTATGTGCAACGGATCAAAATCAATGGATTAAGGCACCTATCACGAGAATATGTGTTGCAAAAAATGGAAATTGATTCACTTTCTACACTAACGTTTCCGATACTGGACAAAGCTCTTGATCGGCTCAGGGGAACACAGGCTTTTGTATCTATTGTTTACCAAATTAATCCGCTTACCGACACATCGGTCGAACTCCAACTCGATTGTGTAGAACAAAATATCAATCTCTTCAGGGTTGGATTGCATTATGACAATGATTATAAAGCATCTCTCTTGTTAAATTTGACATTCCGTAATGTATTGTTGAACAACTCAAAAGCATTGATCGACCTGTCTATTGGAGAAAATCCGGAGTTCACATTATCTTATTTTCAAAGTCCAGGTATTCAACCATTAGGTAAGACATTGTTCAAGTCGACTATCTCTCCTGATTGGATTTTTCAAATCAATGGTTATCAAATTGATGCCTATGCTTATGCAGGAAACAAACGAATGGCAGCTTACAAATTTTCCAATTTCAACACATCTCTCAAATTGCAAATCAGCCCATCTGTCAATAGTTTAGTAGGGGGTGGATTAATTGGTGATTACTCCGTTTTTAATTCACAACTCGATAGTGAAACCGCGGATATCAAAACAGGCTATACATATCTGACTTACCAACTCTTTTACGAAAGGGATACCTATAATGAAGACTATTTTCCAACTGAAGGAAGCAGGTTCCGAATAGAAGGAAGCTATAATAAAGGGATATCAAAAAATGTCCGCTATTCCGAAGGGCTGATCGGCGTGATGTTTCGATCCGACTTCGCATACACACCTGTTAAGCGGTGGACTTTACACTCGGGAGTTACTGCTGGAGCTATGTTTGGCACAGAAATCCCACCGCAGTTCATGATATATGCAGGAGGATTACCTGATAAATTAAACCGCAACAGTATCCGTTTTGTGGGAATGCATTTTCTGCAAGAATATGCTAAAAAAGCATGGGTTGCACACTTGAATAGCCAAGTACGCTTATGGAGCAATATCTATGTTGTTTTTCGTACCAATATTGGAAAAATGGAAGACGAATTACCAGACCTTTTCACCCCGCAAGACTTCCTAATAGGCTATGGCGTCTCTCTGCAGTACAATAGTGTGGTTGGGCCATTGGGAGTAACCTTCGGTTCATCTAATATAACAAAGAGCCTCCTTAGCACCATTAATATCGGTTTTTGGTTTTGATGTTAAACGCAATATTTAATGTATACATAAATATTTACACCATACCATACGGTATGGTATGGTGGCATAAAACAATGAAGATTATCTTGTGCACATTACTTTACTTGTGGTAATAAGGTCTCGAACCATTCCATTTGCTGTTGTGGGGTCATATGACTGTTATCGAGGACAATAGCATCAAGGGCCTGTTTCAATGGATTTTCAGCACGTGTTTGGTCAATATGATCCCTTTTGGCAATATTTTGACTGACCTCTTCCCTACTAACATGCATTCCTTTCTGTATCAACTCATCATACCGGCGTTGTGTGCGAACTTCCTGACTGGCAGTCATAAATATTTTAATATCGGCCTGAGGAAAAACGGCTGTTCCTATGTCACGCCCATCCATAACGATAGATTTATCTTTCCCCATAGCTTGCTGCAAAGATGTTAACTTAACACGTACCTCTTTGATAGCACTAATTTCACTTACTTTCTCTGATACAATGATACCGCGTATCTCATGTTCGACACACTGTCCGTTCAACCATGTCTCATTTTGCTGTGTTTCGGGATTCCAACGAAAGTTAATATGAACCTGATCTAAACGTTCTATCAACGCAGGTATATCAATCTCTTCGCCTTTTATCAAGCCGTTTTGTATGGCAAACCAAGTAACGGCACGATACATGGCTCCGGTATCAATATAGGCATAATGTAATTTCGCAGCTATAGCTTTAGCAAAAGTACTTTTACCACAGGAAGAAAAACCATCAATGGCAACAATCAGTGGACGCATCAGCATATTGTTTTTGAGGGATGAAAAGTACAACCAAAAAATTGATTACCCAAATTTACGTTACGCAGACAAAAAAAATGTTATTTCTTGTCAACATATCAATGACTCGAAATCATTTTATTTAATCGAAATCCCACCATACTTTCCGTTTGGGAGCATCGCCAATAGTATAAGGCTCACCAATGCGAGGCACCGTCACCAGCATACCCAACGAATCAGCATATGGGAGCAGGCGTTGTATTGGCTCATTCCACGAATGGTATGTTGCCGAAAATTTCGCCCAATGTATAGGTAATAGTACTTTTGTTCGTAAATCCTGTGCTGCACGTACTGTTTGTTCAGGAAAACAATGATTTGTCCGCCAATTAACACTGTATTGTCCATTTTCCAACAATGCTATATCAAACGGGCCGTATTGATCTCCGATTTCTTTAAAATGACGATTGTATCCTCCGTCTCCTCCAAGAAAAATACGATAGCCATGAATTTCCAATACATAGGAAGTCCATAGCGTTCTACGTCCTTTGTTTCGTCTCCCCGAAAAATGTTGTGCAGTAGTAGAAATCAATAAAATATCAGGCGTAATGACAGTAGAATCAGACCAATTCATTTCATGGAATTGAGTCTTGTTATATCCCCAATAGTCTAAAGTACGTCCCACGCCTAAAGGAACTACCACACGACCAACAGTTTTCCGAAATTTCCGTACGGTTTTATAGTCCATATGATCATAATGATCGTGTGTAAGGATGAGCAAATCAATGACTGGCAAATCGCTCATTTCGTACATGTTACTGCCCTTATAATTGCGGTTGATAAACCATATAGGTGAACCATAACCTGAAAAAACAGGATCAACTAATATATTAAACCCTTTTGATTGAATCAGATACGAAGAGTGTCCAAACCACACAACCGTTAACGCATCAAACAAAGTATCTTTCAAATTAGTCTTTACAGAAGGCATCGTATGCGACAATACAGGTTTTTTAAACCGGCTATAGCGTTCTTTACGAAAACGGCTTCTTGGAACAGATGCAGCTGAACGACTTGTTGTATCTTCATACTTATATAAATTTCGGAAGGTTTCATCCTTGTAATTAGCCAACTGTGCAAATTCCGACTGTTGCTTTTTTGAGGGGAGCCGTCCTATGGATTTAATGGTTGAACAAGCAATTGCAGATACAACTCCAACCAATAGTATGATCACTATTTTTAACAATGTTTTTATTGGCAACTTATTCATTCTACCTGCGAATTTAATGATTTTCAAATGATATACATAGTTAGAACACAAACAGCTATCATATAGTTTCCAAAATGATGTCCATTAAAATAGCTTACAACTCTACATGTGTGTCACTTAGCATCGGCAACATCCACACACATCAATATAACATTGACAACCAATTACATAAAAAAAGCTGTATTTGTAAAAAGTGATATATCGCAAATAACTAAAGTTCTACCATAAAAAATCAATTAATTTTATCCTTCGATGCAGCAAATTCAAATATGCCTCGTCTTTAAAATAAACAAACAAGTAAGCACGGTTCATGATGTCCATTTTTCAAATAGATAAAAAGTCTCCCTCATTTCAAAGGGAATTATACCATCTGCATTACAAAAGGATTTATAATACCTGCTTACGGATTATAGGTAACACCATGGATGCCGAAGAAGTAATGCATGATACGTTTTTAAAGTTATTTGACCATATTGACGAATTGCACGACAACAAAGCCTTTTACTCATGGAGTCAAAGCATTGCTATCCGGACCTCTATTGACCGAGTACGTAAGAAACGGGTAACTTTCGAACAAGTAGATGCATTGCCCATCGCCAACGAAGAACCAGATGAAGACGAAAAAATGGCACTCTCGGTGGATGATATCAAGAAAGCGCTCAAAGATCTGCCAGATGGTTATCGTATCATTATATCCATGCGATTATTCGAAGAATACGGGTTCGATGAAATAGCCAATGCGCTCCATATCAAAGAATCGACTGTGCGGTCACAATTCGTCCGCGGCCGGGAACAATTAGCCCGGAAATTAAAACTCCAGACAATATTAAACTGATAAAATGATAAACCAATGAAAAGTTTAGACCAATATATTCACGACAACAAACAAATGTTTGAAGAAGAGCCGGAAACAGGACACTTCGAGCGCTTGCAACAAAAAATGAATCGTACACATCGCCAAATTAAATGGGTACGTTGGAGCACAGGTATCGCCGCATCAATTGTTTTTTTATTCTCTGCAGGAATACTGTGGCAATACACACACAGGCAGGATAATGTAATCGTAGTGTGCGAAAATTCTGAAAACATGAAATCCTGCTATTTGGACAAGATGAACGTTGTAGCAGGACAGATTAATGAACTCACCAAAAATTTTGACCCATGGGATCGTCAACAGTTGATGGATGATGTACAAGGTGTCATTGATGCCACAAGCGATGGCCTTGAACAAGAAATCCCAGAAGAACTTTCTGATGAAGCTGCCAAATCAATCCTGTCGGATTATTATGAGTACAACCTGGAACGTTTGTATTCCCTTGCACAATCATTAGAAGAAATACAATAAAGCTAATTTCTAAACAACATCATATTCATCATTCTTTAAAATGTTCATACCATGAAAACCTATGTAAATACCATTTCAAGATTAAACCTGGGTAAACCCACTGTATTTTTCCCTATGGGAAAAGGATTCTTAAAAACAAGAAGCATATTGTGGAAACAATTATGGTCATCATAAACAGCATCCACACCATCTTCGAAAGATACCAAATCGCAACAATAGAAATATTTATTATCTGTCAAAAATGCTAAAACCCCTCAAAATGAAAAAAGTCTTATTATCCCTTATGTTTGTTGGACTGACGCTTACCGCGTTCTGCCAAAAAAAAGAAACACGTGCTGTTTCAAACTTTACCGGAATTGATGCTTCCAGCGTGTTTGATATCACTGTCACTAAAGGTAATGCCGAATCGCTAACCATTGAAGCTGATGATGCCGTTATGCCATACGTTCGTAGTGAAGTCAAAGATGGTGTATTAAATTTATACATCGACAAGGACGGAAAAACAGAACAAATAAAAACCTTGAAAGCTTCCATCGTGATGAAAAACCTGGAGAAAGTATCACTTTCGGGCGCATGCAAACTGTCAAGTAAAGATTTATTTACTCCCGATAATTTTAAAAGCGATTGCAGCGGAGCATCCTCCTTGACTCTGAGTTTAAAAACCGGACAGTTAACCGCTGGATCAAGTGGTGCCAGTAAGATCTCTTTAAATGCAGAAGCAGCCAATACCACAAAGTTTAACCTTTCAGGATCATCAAAAATAAACGTCGAACTGAAAGCCGCGGATGTACAATTCAATAATAGCGGCGTTAGTTCGGTTGAATTAAACGGATCGGCATCGAGTATTAAAATTGGCACATCGGGAACGTCAAAAATAAAAGCAGAAAATTTTATGGTAAAGTCAGCCACTATCGAATCATCAGGTAGTAGTAACATCACGTTATATGTTACCGAAACACTAAAAGTAAATTCTTCCGGTGCTTCTACCATTAAATATAAAGGTTCTCCTGTTGTTGATGCAAAAAACGGTGGCGCATCAACAGTTAAAAAACTTTAAACCTTCATGACTTATCTCAGCAACTCCCGGTGTCACAAAATATGATGCCGGGAATTGAAACAAATTAACATCAATAAAAATCATTTCTTAAAAAATAAACCAATGAAAAGAATATTCGTATTATGTCTATGCGCCCTTTTAAGCGTAAATTTTCTCACCGTATCAGGAAAAGATGATCCTTTCTTAACCCGCAACTTTCCTGCTTCCAACATTAAAGAAGTAGTGTCAGAGACTTCGGGCGGAAGCATCAGTATAACTGGCAACGCCTCATCTCAAGCAGTTGTCGAAGTATTCGTCAAACATAATAGTTGGTCGGACGACAAAATAAAACAAACACTCGAAGAATCTTATAACTTAGATATTAAGGTTGAAAATGGAAAGTTGTACGTTATGGCACAACGTAAAGATAAAACCAAAAATTGGTCGGAATCCGGATTAAATATTTCATTCCAGATAAGTGTCCCCAATCAGGTAAGCAGCCAACTACAAACCAGTGGCGGAAGTATTCAACTTGCGAACCTGTCAGGCACTCAAGCATTCAAAACCAGTGGTGGTTCCCTGTTTATTGAAAATGTTTCAGGCGATATTGCCGGCAAAACATCTGGTGGAAGCATCTCAATATCTGGTTCAAAAGAAAACATCAGCTTAACGACCAGTGGCGGAAGTATTACGGCAAAAGATTGCAGCGGAAAAATTGCGTTGAAAACATCTGGCGGAACCCTCTCTTTGACAAACCTTAATGGTGAAATCGATGCAAATACCAGCGGTGGAAGCATCACGGCAAAAAGTATTAGCGGGACATTGAAAACCGGTACATCAGGTGGAAGCGTTAATGTAAGTGAAATGTCTGGAAACATCGAGGCCAAAACATCCGGAGGGAGTATGAATGTAGAAATGAAATCGGTAGACCAATACGTAAAACTTTCAACCAATGGGAATCTCAATCTCACATTACCTGGTAATAAAGGTTACAACCTGAAAGCGAAAGCAAATAAAGTTGAAACATCAGGCATGAAAGATTTTCGCGGAAATACGGAAACCAAAAGCATAGAAGGAACTGTTGGAAACGGGGGCCCTACGATTGAAGTCAAGTCATCACAAAAAGCAAATATATCGTTCAAATAACGGGCATCGTATTTCAAATTTCCAACATTAAAAAAGCCACTCTGGGGTTCAGATTAACCCAGAGCGGCTTTTTTAATGTCTTATTTTCAGATAATACTGTTCTCTACCTAAAGCTCTCCTTATCGCCAAACATTTTGAATTTGACCACATCCGGACAAGGGATAGAACCTTTCCTGGCAGACTTGCCACCCTCGTTGAACGCAAACGAAACCGTCAACTCATGGGAACCACCCGTAGCCGGGCCTAACTTGGATACTGTAAAGTCATAACTGTAACCTATCGCAATATTGTTGAAGGCTGCTCCTACCATGAATACTAAGGCATCATAAGATGATGACGGTAAACCACGCCATGCCAAACCTAACAACAACGGAGCCCGGTACCAGTTAACGCCAACATCTACCTGGCGGAATTCTGCCGAGGTTTTGAATAAATAGTTGACGGTTATCACTTCTGGAACCTTCCCCACCCGGTTACGCATCGGGAAGTTGATTCCCCCGAATTGAGACCATTGGATAGGCGTGCGGGCATCCAAACGGGTAAACGAAGTATTGGGACGTAACAAATGGTCAGCCGAAATACCAAACCACATCTGCCGGTTATACACTACTACCGATGAACCAGCATCAAAATAATAATACCCTGGAGTAGGTTGTTCCACCGTGTGAGGGTCAGTCCCACTGTGGGTTATCTGGTCAGGGAAAACAGCCTTGGAAAACTGCAACGAACGTTGTGAAAATGAGAAAGAAATCCCCGGCCGTATCCTCCAGTTATCGTTGACGTTGAAACGGTACGAATACAACCCGGTCACGGTAGTAGTACCCAGTCGGGCCGAACCGGCCACATCGCGCAAAACTACCAGCCCTATACCACTGTTGATGGAATAAAAGTTATTGTCTATGGCAAACGAATAGGTCACATAAGAACCTGGTAGTTTGGCCCACTGGTCCCGGAAATTGGCAAAAGCACGGGAACCGAGGGAGTTGCCGGCAAAAGAAGGGGCAACCAATAATGGTGTAGCATAATATTGGGAAAACTGCGGATTCTGGCCGGCGATAGGCATTGTGCCG
>JAVBMZ010000197.1:0-22518 GCA_031551935.1 Bacteroidales bacterium | reverse complement strand
AATCCTTTTTCACTGGTCATACCCTGAACCACGGCACGGCGGGTTTGGAGGTCACTCATTACATCTCCCATGCGGTCTGCAGGAACCCATACTTCTACATTAAAAATTGGCTCCATAATCTTAGGACCTGCATTTTTGAATGCTTCACGGAATGCATTACGTCCGGCTAAACGGAATGATATTTCGTTGGAGTCAACCGGGTGCATCTTGCCGTCATAAACCGTCACACGAATGTCGCGGGCATAAGAACCGGTAAGTGGCCCCTCTTCCATTTTTTCCATGATGCCTTTCAATATGGCAGGCATGAAGCGTGCATCAATGCTACCTCCTACAATACTGTTATAATATACCAACTTACCACCCCATGGCATGTCATATTCTTCCTTATCGCGAATCGATACCTTGATTTCCTTACCGTTGATTTTATACATTGTCGGGTCGGCCATACCTTCCACATATGGTTCAATGACCAAATGCACTTCGCCAAACTGCCCTGCACCGCCTGATTGTTTCTTATGGCGGTAATCTGCCTGGGCCACCTTGGTAATGGTTTCGCGGTATGGGATTTTGGGCGTAATGAACTCAGTGGCGATCTTAAATACATTGTCTAAATGCCATTTGAGAATATTCAGATGGTATTCGCCTTGTCCCGAAAGAATGGTTTGTTTTAGCTCTTTTGAATATTCCACTTTAATGGTGGGATCTTCCATCGTCATGCGTTGCAAGGCTTCGTTCAGCTTTTCTTCATCACTTTCGCTCACTGCTTTAATGGCGGTGCGATATTTCGGTTCAGGAAAATCAATTGGGGCGAACTCTACATTATTTCCTGGAGCTGCCAACGTTTGTCCTGTACGGGCACTTTTCAGTTTCACGGTTGCGCCAATATCACCGGCCACAAGTTTAGGCACTTTGGTACGGTTTTTTCCGGCTACTACAAACAATTGCGAAATGCGGTCTTTATTGCTGGTTTTATTGTTGACAATATCCATACCTTCGCTAATTTCGCCAGACATGACCTTGAAATAGTTGACTTCACCCAAGTGTTGTTCTACAGCTGATTTGAAAATAAATGCTGATGCGGGAGCCGAAGCGTCACACTTCACTTCGTTACCAGTGGTGATATCGATAGGAGCGGGGACATCGTTAGGTGAAGGAAATACGCGCGAAAAGAATTCCATCATGCGTCCTACACCATAGTTCTTCTTGGCCGATACACATACAACAGGTATGATGCCGCGTTGGATAAGCCCCATGGTGATACCTTTGCGCATTTCGTCTTCGGTGAGAGAACCTTTGTCGAAGAAGACTTCCATTAATCCTTCGTCGTTTTCAGCAGCTTTTTCAATCAGTGCATTGCGTAATTCTTCGGCACGGTCTTTTTGATCTGCCGGCACATCGCTAATTTCCAATTTTCCGCCTGCATAGCAGTATTTCTTCATCAATAATACATCAATAAAAGAATCAAATCCGGCTCCCTCATTGAGCGGGTACTGTATGATGGTGACGTTTTTACCAAGACGTTCAATCGCCTCCTCGATCACTTTGTCGAAGTTAGACTTTTCATGATCTAATTGATTAACGACAAGTACAGCGCCTTTTTTCGCTTTTTCGAGATAACGGCTGTGTATTTCGGTGCCTACTTCAATACCATGCTGCGCATTGATGACCAGAACACCAACATCGGCTATAGAAAGCGCTGCTGCAGCTCCGTTGATAAAATCATCGGATCCTGAAGGGTCAACAAAATTGAGCTTTTTTTCATTTATTTCTGCGTAGAGCACCGATGCGTATACCGAACTGCCGTTTTCACGCTCAATATCGTTGTAGTCCGACACGGTATTTTTGTTTTCTACTTCGCCTCGGCGCTCAATCACTTTGCCTTCGAACAACATTGCTTCCGCCAACGTGGTTTTACCTGAACTGGTATTACCAAGGAGGGTAAAATTTTTGATTTGGTTTGTACTGTATACTTTCATAAGGTAAAATTTAAAGGTCGTTTAATTTGAGAGGCACAATATTATAAATTAATTTCAGTATTTCGGAATTTTTACACCAAAAATTTATGGTGTATCCGTCTTTTGTTAGCATTCCTGCCTCGAAATTTATATTTCCCGTGTCATTTCAATAGGGGGCATTGTCCCATAATCACTGATGAGTTCTTGTAACAATACTTCGTCGTTTTTCCAACTGAAAGCAATCGTCATCTCAAACTCGGGAAAACTCATTTTTCCCACATATTTTCCGTTTTCCAATTTAAGCGCAGAAGAGGTGATGTCTCCCATAGGACTGGAAAAAGTAGCTTTGGTTTCGCCATTCGTTGTCGCAATGGAACATGTGATTTTCATGGAACCTCCTCCACCCATTGGATCTTGCATGGTATAGGTCCATTTCCCTTCCATTTTCGTTAATTCATCGTTGGTGTTTTTCGCTGATAATAATGAACAACTTAGTGTCATCAACACTACGGCGCAGCATGTTAATACATAGAATACTTTCGTTTTCATAAATTAATTTTTAAGGTGAATAAAAAATAAGCGGCGAAAGGTACTGAAACAGTAATTTATATCCAAAACATTGTCCACAATATTTAGGATAAAATAATCAACATCATGCATGGATTCATGCCGGAATATGCTTATCTTTGACTTTTGAGGAAAGATTGATTCTTTAATATCAACAACATGTTGATGAGGTATTTAGCTTTCTGTATATTGGGTAGTGAATCGTAAACCTGATGTGGTTTGATGTCGATAAACAGAATGATTATGAGCGAACTGAAAAAAGAGGAATTGGTAGTGAACGCCATCAAAAACGGTACGGTGATAGATCGTATTTTGCCGCAGAGCCTTTTTAAGGTGATTTCGATTTTAGGGCTGGAACATATGAACACGCAAGTTACTTTTGGAAATAACCTCAGCAGTAAAAAATTAGGAAAAAAAGCCATCATCAAAATCACCGATAAATATTTTGACGACGCTGAAATCAACAAGATAGCCTTGGTGGCGCCCGAAGCCAAATTAAACACTATTTGCGATTACCAGGTGATTGAAAAGCGCGAAGTAAAAGTACCTGATGAAGTAACAGGTATTGTGAAATGTGTTAACCCCAAATGCATCACCAATAACGAACGGATCACCACTAAATATCATGTTATCTCCAAGAAGCCTGTAGTGCTCAAATGTCATTACTGTGAAAAAATGATTGAGCAGGAACAAATGACCATATTGTAAGTTATTAGCTGGATAATTTTTATACTTCGTTCATCTGGCATTGTAAACAAATATGCTTTGGTTTTGTAAATTATTGTGATAAAAGAGATAAAATCGGTCGATGAAATTCGGTCGAGCGTACAAGTCATACAGGAGTCGTTTGCTACTGTAGCTTTTGAATTTGGCTTGACATCTTTGAGTTGTCCATCAAATGCTGCATTCATCACTGAAAATGATTTGCTGAAATCACAAGAAAAAGGGAGCGTCATGTTCGGATTCTTCAATGGAAGCGAACAAACGGGATTTGTCGCTTTAAGAAAGGCATTTGATACATTATTTTACCTTGAAAAATTAGCTGTATTGCCGGCAGTCAGGCATCAAGTTTATGGTCGGTCGCTGATGGATTTTTCGTGTGAATATGTTAAAAAGGTGAACGGAGAAACCATATCCATTGGAATTATCAATGAAAATATTCGTTTAAAGCAATGGTATGTTGACTATGGGTTTAAAGAAATCGAATTAAAACGATTTTCCCATCTTCCTTTTACTGTTTGTATCCTTGAAAAACAGGTATCTTTTCCCGTTTGAGTGAGATTGTGCCATCAATAACGTACTTATTAAGTAATGCGAATCAAGAGTCGGATTTGGGCTAAAGCCCTTGATAATTCAGCCATCCTTCTTCCATTGACTAACCCGCCTGATTGTCTGGGCAGGAGTCAACGGCAATGAAAAGTGACACCATTTTAAATCATTACCGTCAACTTTAGTTGACGGGTGAAAGGATAATCTATTTATAGGGCTTAAAGCCCAAAATATTAAAAATATTTTTCAACCTTCATTCGCATAAGTCAATGAAAATTTTAGCCGTAGGAATGAACTATCCTTCCCATGTGAAGGAAATGAACAACATCCTGTCACCTGAACCGGTTATTTTTGCTAAGCCGGAGACAGCATTGGTGCTTCATAATAAACCGTTTTTTTATCCTGACTTCTCAACTGATATACAATATGAAACAGAAATAGTGGTTAAGGTTGACCGTTTGGGGAAGCATATAGCACCGAAGTTTGCTCACCGTTATTATTCTGAAATTACTGTCGGTATTGATTTTACAGCACGCGATTTGCAGAAACAATGTAAAGAAAAAGGCCATCCATGGGAAATAGCCAAAGCGTTTGATAATTCGGCTCCGGTTGGCCGTTTTGTCGCTAAATCTACTTTTCCGGACATAAGGAAACTGAATTTTCGGCTCGACCTCAATGACACGATGGTACAAAAAGGTAACACCATGGACATGATTTTTTCTATTGACGAAATTATAGCACACATTTCCAAATACTTTACACTTAAGATTGGCGATTTGATTTTTACCGGTACCCCCCAGGGCGTTGGCTCCGTGAAAATCGGCGATCATCTACAGGCATACCTCGAAGACGAATTGGTATTGGATTTTTACGTAAAATAACCATAGTTATCAACACTCCATTGTTCATTACTTTACTTGTCGTTCGATGACAATTTGTGCTGATAAGTTTGTATCTTTACGGGATTTTTGTTTATTAGATTAACCTTTCAATCAAAGTATGCCGAAAAGAATATTCGTACTCTGGCTTGTAGCGATATTGGCGTTGTGTAACGGTACGGTATCTGCACAGAAAACAATAGAACAGTACGACCCCGACAAACTTTATAAGCAGGCAATGGAGTTGTACGAAAAAGAAAAATACGCCGCTGCCCGTGAATGTTTTGCCGAAGTGATGGCTACATCAAAAGACCGCCATAGTTTTGAATACACCAATGCACAATATTATACTGCGTTGTGTGCCATTGAGTTGCATCAACCAGATGCGGAGAGTTTGTTGGAACGTTTCATCAATGACAATCCCGACGACCCAAAGACACCGGTGGCTAACTTTCGCATGGCGCGATATCATTATAATAGCAAGAGATACAAAAAAGCTATTGAGCGTTTCGAAATGGTGTCACCACGCGAACTGAGCAAAAATCAGGCTGACGAATATCATTTCATGCTGGGGCATAGTTACTTCATGGAACACGATAACATCAAGGCGCGTGCTTCGTTATACCAGATCAAGGATGGCGATTCGAAATATGCTATGCCGGCATTATATTATTATTCGCACGTCAATTATATAGATAAGAATTACGAAACCGCTTTGCAGGGATTCCTGAAACTACGAAACGATGATACTTTTGCAGACATTGCACCATATTATATATCGCAAATCTATTTTTTGCAGCAGAAATATGAATTGGTGATCGAATATGCGCCCAACATACTTGATTCGGTAAATACGAGAAGAAAAGATGAGGTGATGCGCGTAGTAGGCGAATCCTATTATCGTTTGGGACGCTATAAAGAATCCATTCCTTACCTCGAAAACTATATTAAAAGTAAGACGCCTACGGTAGAGGACAACTATCAGTTGGGGTATGCATATTATCACTCGGGCGATTGTGCTAATGCTATCAAGTATTTTGAAAAGGCAGCCAACAGCGCCAGTTCATTAGGACAGAATGCTTTGTGCCATCTGGGTGACTGTTATGTTAAGGCTGGTGATAAACAGAAAGCACGATTGGCTTTTTCATCGGCTTCGCAAATGGATTTTGACCCTGATGCTCAGGAAAACGCACATTTTAATTTTGCCGTGTTGAGTTATGAATTGTTGTATTCTCCATTTAATGAGGCTATCAAAAGTTTTAACGAATATATTGTCAAATACCCATATTCCGATAGGGTGGATGAAGCGTATAACTATTTGGTAGCAGCTTATACGACTACGCGTAACTATCGTATGGCATTGGAATCCATTGAAAAAATCAGAGTGAAGGATGAGAAAATCAAGCGAGCTTACCAGCGGGTTGCTTTTTTTCGTGGATTGGAGTTGTTTAATGACTTGAAGTTTTACGAGGCGAATGAATTGTTTGACAAGTCTCTTGAAAATGCATCGTATGATAGAACTATAGCGGCACGTTGTTATTATTGGAAGGCAGAATCGTACTATCGCCAACAAGATTATCCGGCATCGTACGACTTGTATCGTAAGTTTGCCAGTATGCCTGGAGCATCGCAAACAGAAGAATACAAACAGATCGATTATGGTTTAGGGTATGCTCTGTTCAGTCAGAAGAAATATGCTGAGGCGCTTAGTAGCTTTTTAAAATATGTGGCCGCGATGAAGAATGCTTCTGTTAGAACGGTAGCTGATGCTTATAACCGTATTGGCGACTGCTATTTCATGCAACCGGCTTATTGGATGGCTATTGAAAATTATGATAAGGCATTGAATTACAATCTTTCTACACCAGATTATGCATGTTTCCAAAAAGGATTTACCTATGGACTGGTCGATCGGCACGAGAGAAAAATAGAAACCTTGGCACAATTAATGAGTTCCTATCCAAATTCAAGTTATATTGATGATGCTTTGTTCGAAACCGGGAAAAGTTATGTCATTTTGGGTAAAAATATACAAGCCATTAGTTCCTTTGAGACATTGATTTCCGATTATCCGAACAGTAGTTATGTGAGTAAATCATTGTTACAAATGGGCTTAGTGTATTATAACATGGATAATAGCCAAAAGGCGTTGACTTATTATAAAAAAGTCATTGCTGATTATCCGTCGTCTCCCGACGCGCGTAATGCCCTGACTGGTGTGAAATCTATTTATGTGGACATGAACGACGTGGATGCATACATCAATTATGCCAATAGTCTTGGAACAATGTCGAGTGTCAGTCTCACTGAGCAGGATTCATTGACCTATGTAGCAGCCGAAAATATTTATATGACGGGTAATTGCGAAAAGGCAGGAGTAAGCCTGGATAACTATCTCCAGCGTTTTCCTGCCGGAAACTTCAGGATAAATGCCACTTTTTATTTAGCTGATTGTCGTTTACGTGATGGTAAATCGGAAGAAGCATTGAAAGGATTTGAATACGTGATATCTCAACCACGTAGCATGTTTACTGAACAGGCACTGGTATTGGCATCGGCTATTTATTTTAACCAGGGAAAATACGAGGCTTCTCTACAATCGTACCAGAGGCTGGAAACAGAAGCTGAAATTGCGAGTAATATCCTGGACGCTAAGATTGGTGTGATGCGCAGTCAATATTATTTGAAGCATTACAAAGAAGCCATTCTTGCCGCCCAGAAAAATCTGGATGATAAGGATCTTCCCGAAGAAAAAGCCCGTGAAGCACGTTTTATGTTGGCCAGGTCATATCAGGAAGAAAAAGATTGGAATCGTGCATTGGATGAATATCACAAAGTAGCCAAAGAAGTGAGTAGCGTGGAAGGTGCCGAATCAAAATACCGCATCATTGAAATTTTAGTACAGACAAATAAGTTGAAAGAGGCTGAGGACGAAGTGTTTGATTTTGTTGCAAAGAATACGCCCCACCAATACTGGATGGCAAAAAGTTTTATTCTGTTAAGCGATATTTATGTGGATCGGAAAGATGATTTCCAAGCAATCCACACATTACAGAGCGTGATAGATAATTACGAGTCGAAAGATGACGGTATTATTGATTTGGCCACGCAAAAGAAGAAAACGCTTGAAGCTAAAACCAATGCTGTAAAAGAACAAAAGCAGGAAGACCTTGAAATACAAATCAATCATTAAATGGTATGTTTATTTTTTAATTGCTTGAATTTTAATAAAAAACAAAAGATCATTGTCGTGAGCAGTAGAACAATAAACCAACGAAATATGCACCCATTGCACTCTATATTCCATATCCGGCGTTCCATATTCCCTTATCTCTTATTAGGGTTCATCTTATGTTTTCAATGTTCCGTTTTCCATGTTTTTTCACAGGAATCGACCCTGAATAAAGAATTAATTCTGGTGCGTCCGTATGAACCTTCGGTAACTGATGCCCAGAAAATAAGTGTTCTGCCTTCTTTGAATGATACATTCCGCATCAAACCCACGTTCGATTATTCCATCCATTCGCGACGTATCGACACGCATTTCGATGTTAGTCCTATCACTGCAGCCAGACTGCAACCATTGCCACAAACAAGGCTTTATCGTAGTTATGTGAAGGCAGGGCTTGGAACCAATATTAACCCATTAGTTGAAGTGGTTTTGAATAGTTTGCGTAACAAAGAGTATGCCTTAGGAGCGATGCTCAATTATGATGCTTCGTTTGGTAAGGTGAAACTTGATAATGGCAAACGTGTATTTGCCGGATATAGCGATGCTGGTGCAAAGGTATTTGGGCAAAAGTTCTTCTATAACTCATATTTGTATGGCGATTTGGGCGTTTCGGGGCAAACAGTCTACAATTATGGTTATGACACTGAGGCTATTGTTGATACTACTTTTGCAAAAGGAGACATACGCCAACGTTATACTTTTGCCGATGCAAAAATAGGATTACGCTCGTCGCACTATAAAACCGATCAATTGAATTATGATGTTCAACTGGGCTATCAATATGCACATAACAAGACAGACAGCCAAGGCGATTGGGATACGATTCCATTAGGTCGTAAATACAATGAAAATGCGATTAACCTGAGCGCACGTCTGGATAATGACATGTTCGGAGGTGATGTTAGTTTGGATATATACAATCGTAGTAAAGCTTTTGATTCGTTGCGCAATAATTTTGCACTCAACATCAATCCGTGGTTCATTATGGACAATGACAGCATTCGGTTGGAAGTGGGAATGCGCATGGCAGTTTATAAGGAAGGAGATGGTAACCTGCAGTTTAAGATTTATCCGAAAGTTGAATTTCAGTTTACCTTGCTCAAGGATATTTTTATACCATTTGTAGGCATCGATGGCAATTTACAGACCAATACCTACCGGGATATTGTCAATGAAAACCCGTTTATCACACCGGGAATGGTAGTGCCTATGACCAATCATAAATTACAAATTTATGGAGGACTAAAGGGTTCCTTGACTACCAAGTTCGCATATTATTTGCGGGTAGGATTTACTACATCAGACAATGAATATTTCTTTGTCAACGATACTGCTTATTCGAAAGCCCAAAATTATTTCACTGTAGTGACTGACGATCTGAATGCATTCAAATTCAGCGGAGAGTTGTATTATCATCCCATGGAAAGTCTTGAATTAGGGGTGAAAGCTAATTATACCAGTTACCAGCCTTCGAAGGAAAAGTACGCGTGGCATAAACCTGCTTTTATAGGTGAATTTTCGGCCAAGTACAATTTACGTAACAAGATTCTGGTTAATTTTGAATTCATTGGCTTAGGGAAACGTTATGCGAAAGTATTTGACGATCCTGAGATAACCTATCAGGAGTTGAAAAGCATTGTCGATATCAACCTTGGCGTTGAATACCGGTATACCAAAAGCTTATCATTTTTCTTGAAACTCAATAACCTCACCGGCGCTAAATATTACAGGTGGAATTATTACCCATCGCAACGTTTTAATGCCATGATAGGATTCACATACTCTTTGTAAATATCAATATTTTTTGTATCTTGTACGTTTGTTTTGGGTATCACCATCACACCAAAATCAGCCGCAAACCGTGTTGATATTTGGAATCATTCATCAGTTTAAAAATCAAAAATCAAAATAAATGGATAATCATCCGGAAAACAATCATCAAAACGAATATTCAGCAAGTAACATCCAAGTATTGGAAGGCTTGGAAGCGGTACGTAAACGTCCTGCGATGTATATCGGGGATATTGGTGTTAAAGGATTACACCATTTGGTGTACGAAGTGGTAGACAATTCTATTGACGAAGCACTGGCAGGGTATTGTACCGATATTGATGTTGTTATTAACGAAGACGGTTCTGTTACCGTAGCTGATAATGGTCGTGGTATTCCCGTTGATTATCATGAAAAGGAAAAGAAATCGGCGCTCGAAGTAGTACTCACTGTGCTTCATGCAGGTGGTAAATTTGATAAAGGTTCATATAAGGTATCTGGTGGGTTACACGGTGTGGGTGTATCCTGTGTCAATGCGCTGTCTATGTACTTTAAGGCCGAGATCCACAAAAATGGTAAGATCTATGTGCAGGAATACTCCATCGGGAAACCGAAAGGTGATGTACGTGTGGTGGGCGAAACCGATAAAACAGGAACGATCATCACTTTCCTGCCTGATTCGTCTATCTTCCAGGTGTTGGATTACAATTTTGAAATACTTGAAGCACGCTTGCGTGAGTTGGCTTTTCTCAACAAAGGCATCCGTCTTTCACTGACCGATATGCGGGCATTGGTAGATATTACAGACGAAAACGGTAAAACGATACAAGGATACCGTAAGTCAAACTTCTATTCGGAAGAAGGATTGGTTGAATTTATTAAATATTTGGATGCTACGCGCGAAAAGCTCATCGAAAAAGTCATCAATGTAGAATCGGAAAAAGGTGGGGTACCTGTGGAAATAGCCATGCAGTACAACACTTCATTTACAGAGAATGTACATTCGTACGTGAACAATATTAATACGATAGAAGGTGGTACGCACCTGGCTGGTTTCCGCCGTGGGCTTACCCGTACATTGAAAAATTATGCCGAAAAATCGGGGATGTTATCCAAACTGAAATTCGATATCAATGGCGACGATTTTCGCGAGGGTTTAACTGCTATTATTTCCGTGAAGGTGGCTGAACCACAATTTGAGGGTCAAACGAAAACCAAACTCGGAAATTCGGAAGTGACAGGAGCTGTGGATCAAGCGGTGAGTGAAGCCTTGGGCAACTATTTGGAAGAAAATCCACGCGATGCCAAGACGATTGTCGATAAGGTAATATTAGCAGCAACGGCACGTCACGCAGCACGTAAAGCGCGTGAATTAGTACAACGTAAAAATGTGATGTCGGGTGCTGGTCTTCCCGGAAAATTAGCCGATTGCGCCGATAAAGATCCTGTGAATTGTGAAATATTTTTCGTAGAGGGCGATTCGGCAGGCGGTACAGCCAAGCAAGGGCGTAACCGGTTTTTCCAGGCCATTCTTCCGTTGAGGGGAAAAATCCTGAACGTGGAAAAAGCCATGGAACATAGGATTCTGGATAATGAAGAAATCCGTAATATCTATACTGCGCTGGGAGTAACCATTGGTACTGAAGAGGACAGTAAGGCACTGAATCTTTCGTCATTGCGTTATTACAAGGTCATCATCATGACCGATGCTGACGTAGACGGAAGCCATATTGCCACATTGATCATGACTTTTTTCTTTCGCCATATGTCCGAATTGATACAAAACGGTCACTTATACATCGCTACGCCGCCGTTGTATCTTGTCAAAAAAGGCACTAAAAGGCAATATTGCTGGACAGAAGATCAACGTATTGCAGCCATTGAAGAATTGAGCGCGGGTCGGGAAAAAGCGACTGTACAACGCTACAAAGGGTTAGGGGAAATGGATGCAGAGCAGTTGTGGGAAACTACCATGAATCCGGAGAACCGTACGCTGCGTAAAGTGACTATTGATAGCGCCGCCGAAGCTGACCGCATTTTCTCCATGCTGATGGGCGACGAAGTGCCGCCGCGCCGCGAGTTTATCGAAAGTCACGCAAAATACGCAAGGATAGATGCATAATTAATTGAAAATTAAGAATTAGCGCAAAGCGATTTATCAAATGGACGCGTTCAATTCTTAATTTTTAATTCTTCATTCTTCATTCTTCATTCTTAATTGAATACATCATGGAAGACCAAAACAATAATCAAAATCAAAATCAGAACCAAATCAACATTGAGTTGAAGGAAGATGTTGCCCAGGGAATTTATTCTAATTTAGCCATCATATCGCATTCGTCGTCGGAATTTGTGCTGGATTTTGTCCGGATTATGCCTGGCATACCGAAAGCTGAAGTGAAATCGAGGATCATTTTGACGCCGGAACATGCCAAGCGTTTATTGCTCGCCTTAGGCGAAAACATGTCAAAATATGAATCGGCCCATGGGCAAGTGAACGTTGACGACAGAGGTCCAGGGTTTGCACCATTGGGGTATAACTAAAGATTAAAAACCTGAAATTTCAACGGGCAATATGGCATGTAACTGTCAATATTGCCCGTTGTTTTACATAAAGATGGCTCGGTTTTAACAGAAAATGTGTATCTTTGAAGTTCTCTAATCTCTAAACATGGATACGAATGAAAAACTTAGCCATTATTGCCCGGATATTACTGGGGGCATTGTTTATTTTTTCCGGGTTTGTGAAATGCGTTGATCCTTTGGGATCAACCTACAAATTTATCGACTACTTTACGGCATTCGGATTATCATTTCTTTCACCTATAGCGTTGGCATTGGCAGTATTGCAGAATACTGCGGAATTACTGATTGGCGTAGCGCTGGTATTGGGGTTAAGGATGAAGGAAGCTGCCTGGGCAGTGTTATTGTTTATGGGTTTCTTTACGATACTTACCTTCATTTTGGCGCTAACTAATCCTGTTACAGATTGTGGTTGTTTTGGCGACGCATTGATATTGACCAATTGGCAGACGTTCTATAAAAATATCGTGCTGTTGTTGTTGGCTATATTTGTATTTTACTACCGTAAAAAATACCGCCCTGCGTATGGCATCATAGCAGAGTGGTCTTGGGTAGCCGGTATCGTGGTTGTGAGCGTATGGTTGTCTGTTTATTGTTACCGTCATTTGCCGATCTTGGATTTTCGTCCTTATAGCATAGGGAGCGACATTCAGCAGGGAATGATTGTCCCTGAAGGGATGCCTACCGATGTGTATAAATCTATCCTGTATTATGAAAAAGATGGTGTGGTCAAAGAATTTACAGAACAGAACTATCCGTGGGACGATTCCACCTGGGTTTGGAAAGAAACCAAATCGGTATTAGTCTCCAAAGGTTACCAACCTCCGATTCATGATTTTTCTATCACTACGCTTGAAGGGGATGACATAACGGATGGTGTGTTGACTTCCGATGTCTATGTTTTTTTAATGATAGCCCACCGCCTCGACAAAACGAACCGTGAAGCGCTTAAAAAAGGCGAAGAAATTGCGAAATTTTGCAACGAAAACGGGTATCAATTCTATTGTCTCACCTCTTCGCCGGAAAGCGATATTGAGCGTATGAAAGCGGAGACAGGCGTGACGTACGATTTCTGTTTTACAGACGATATTACGCTGAAAACGATTGTACGGGCCAATCCGGGATTGGTGTTGCTCGAAAAAGGTACAGTCATTAATAAGTGGCACTATAACGACATGCCTGAGGCAACTTCCTTGAAGCCTAACCTGCTTAGTTTTTCGCTCCAGGAACGTGCAGGTATCTCCGATGGCCGGTTGATATATACCTTGCTTCTGGCGTTTCTTGTTGTAGCATTTGCTTTTTATCAGTTCAGGAACGAACCGGAACAAAAAGAATAGCATAACGAAGTTCATCGTTCGACCGAATTTGTAGTTCCGACAACGTTAAAGAAACAATTGTACCTGTGCAATGAATTTACTTGCATCGGGAAGCCCATAGTTTTTTGAATAATCGGAATATACATAGTTGAGTTGAATCCGGTTGAGGCGGGCAATATAAAAATTGAGTCCTGCTGTATATTCAGTCACAATAGCATCAATGCTTTTGTTGGTATTAAACCGGTCTGCTTTGACAAATGTTTCCCACTTACCGGGAATAAAGCGCCATGTTATTGTACCGTAAAGCGCTTCTTTTTTGACGCCGCCGTCATTGGCATGAATCCATTCCGAACGGGCATATACGGGGCCGTTGTTCATGTATTCGAAACCCACACTCCATCTGTCACGCACGTGATTATCCGCTTCAGTATCGCCAGGGACTATATAATATGCCTGTCCGGAATACATGCTGGCAGCAAAACGCAGTCCTAATAAAGGTTGGATGACCAACGTTCCGGCAAAATCCTTTGTATTATTGTTTTCACGTTTATTTGTTCCGGTTCCCTGGAACAAACCTGCCCAATACTGCACTAAAAAATGGTTTTTCTGTTTAAATAAGTTTCCCGAAACCTGGAATCCGAAATCACGTCCGGTTTGTTTTCCAATCACATCACCGTTGATACCGGCCAAAGCAGCTACCGACCTGGTATATCCCGCACTTTCCAACCGGATAATTGCTGATGGGTTTTCAATGGTAAACGGCACTTTGAATTGCCCGAATCGTACGCTGAATAGATCGGCAGGCACCCATTCGAGATACACTTCATCAAGATTCCACACCGAAGCATCAAAACCGAACATATAATTAAAATTCTTGGTTATGCGCCCTTCTGCCCAGAGCACGGCTTGACGTACAAGAAATTCGTTATACACTGGTCCGCCATTAACAGCAGGATTCAAATTCTGATCGGAAATCTGGAAAAAAAATTGTGCAAACCCACCAAACTTAGCATAAGGAGTACTGAATATATCCCTTATTTTTTCGTTTTTTGGCAGAGGTATTGTATCCTTCAATGCAGGGAGTTTATTGTCGGCACCGATTAATAGACTATCACGCAGTGATTTGTCCATTTCATCGCTTTTCAATATAGAATCGGCTTCGACAGAAGAGATAATATTACGTTCGACAAGCAACTGAAGTAATTTTTCGTTTTGTGTTTGAGCTGAAACGGTTGTTACAATAAAATATAAACTGATAAGTGTAAAAAACTTTTTCATTTGAAAGTGTGTGAAATTGAGTATCTGTTCTTTATTTTAAAATGCGCAAAAATAATAAATTAATATATATATCTTGTTTACATACCATTTGCTGTAACCATTTATTTATATGATGCATATAAATATACTTTTGGAGTACTTTCTTATAAGGTTCATGATACTGTTTCATCTTTTCGTAAATATTTACGGTTTTTCTGTCAAATAAAAATATTCTATTAAACAAAAAATATTAGATTTACCACATTGAAAAATATACACTGCTTAGTGTGTACAACCAGAAAAATTGATAATTTGTAAGAACCCAACAAAAGTGAAAGCTGCAATAAGAATATGGACTCTATTTTTGCTGCTCGCTGCTGTAAACCGGTGCTATGCGCAAGTGGAAACCAAGCGTTGGTGGAATATTGGAGCAACTACTGACAGGGATCGCGCTGTTTTTTGTGCCGATGAAGAAGCCGCTCCGCTTGAGGAATTGTTGCAAGCCCTCAAAAAATCAAATGATGATCGAACCAGGCTGCATTTGTATCTTCGTGTTGTTCGCTCGTATCAGGACAAGACTATTATTTTCAGGGCAATAGCATATGCCGATAGCGCTTTGGCGCTTTCCACCAAACTTGGGGATTCACTCTCCATTTGCAGGACACATACAGCATCGGTATATAACATGTACATGTGCGGTAACCCCAGTGGCATGCTCGAACGGGCACGGTTAGCACAGCAATTCATGCCGAGTCTGGTGCGGGGTACTATGGAAGATTTTAAAGTAAATGCGGTAACGGGCGACGCATACAACTCGCTGGTGCAATATGATGAGGCCGAACAATACTATCAGAAAGCAAAAAAGATAGCTGCAATACTTGAAAGTGAAAAATGTGTCGGTTATGTGAATATGAGTCTTGGACGGACCAGGCAAAGCAACGGGAAATTGGATAAGGCAATAGAAGCCTACCAGGAGGGGCTTACGTTGTTTGAGGCTTACCAAGATACATTGACTTGTTGCGTATTATACAGTCATATTGCGAGTGCATATTCCGGTCTTGGGGCACGCGACTTACAGTTGAAAAACCTGGACAAAGTTTTGAAATTGAGCGAAAGTTTAAGAAATCCTATTCACCAGGCATCCATTTATCGTGATATTGGCTCGTTTTACAGGGCTCAAAACGACAGCACATTGACGACTGAATACTACAATAAAGCCATTATAGCCTACCGGAAAGTGCCTCATGCGTTTTCGCCGGAATTGGGTGATAGCTATAACGATATGGCCGATTTTTACCATTATATGGGCGATAGGGAAAAGGCTTTGCATTACCAGAGACTTTCGATAGACAGTTATAGGGCGTATCCGCGTCCGGTATCGTTGATGTATTATAAAATGGGGTATTTATACCATTCTTATGGTGAATTGGATTCGGCATATCATTATTACAAGGACGCATACCATAAATCGCTTGTATTGAACGATCCTCGTTTGTCAGCCACATGTACCAAGGGTTTAGCCAATTATTACCGCGAGATTGGTAATATAAAAAGAGCAATTGATTATGCCGAAATAGCATATGCTGATGCCCGGAAAATAGGTTGGATAGAATTTGTTTGTGAAATATCGGGCTTGATGAGCCAACTCTATGCTGATGCCCGGGACTATCAAAAAGCATATGTGTTTCAAATGACTTACAGGGAATTGACGGATTCCTTGAAATTGGCGGAGAATAACAGGGAAGCGGCCCGCCTGTCGGCGCAGTCGGAGTTTGCTGACAGGGAGGCAAGGATGAGCCTTCAGATAGCTGATCAGAAGCGCCAGATTAGATTGCAGGGTGTATTGTCGATATTATTGGTCTGCATACTAGGCTTGGTGACCGTTATTTGTATCATCGTCTTGCGGAACAACAAACACCGCAAACAGGTAAACTTACAACTGAGTGAACAGAGGGACGAGTTGACATCGTTTAATGAGGAGCTGGCTGCCACCAACGAGGAATTGGCTGCCACTAACGAGGAGTTGCAGAGAACTTATGAGGAACTTAATCACTACAAGAACGACCTGGAAGAAATAGTGAACAAAAAAACCGGCGAGTTACAACGTGCATTTATTCAGGTACAGGAATCCGATCGATTTAAATCGGCATTTTTTGCCAATATGTCGCACGAAATACGTACCCCGCTCAATGCTATCCTGGGTTTTTTGCAGTTTATAGGCAAGCCGGATATTGGATCCGTCCGGCAGGAACGGATGAAAGAACTGATTAATGCCAATGCAGGGCAATTGGTATCATTGGTTGATGATATTGTCGATTTATCGAAGGCAGATTCGGGCTTGTTAACTATACGACCGGATTTATATAATATTGATAAGTTATTAACCGGCGTACATGAACATACCGAACGATTGGTAAGGTATTCAAATAAGAATAAGCTGGAGTTGCTTGTGGAAAATCGGTTGCCGGATTTTTATCAACCATATCTGATTGATGGCGAGCGAATTAGTCAGGTGATGATCCGCTTACTGGATAATGCAGTAAAGTTTACCGAGTCGGGTTATGTCATGTTTGGGTGCGAACTTCAGGATCATGGGACGTATTTGCGATTCTTTGTGGAAGATACAGGTATTGGTATCTCTTCCGAAAACCAGCCGGAGATATTCAAGCGGTTTTGGAAACAAGGCGATGCCTATACCCAGCGTTACAGGGGCGTTGGGATCGGCTTATCGCTCTGCGAGTCGTTGGTTGGTTTAATGGGTGGTACCTTTCATGTTGACTCCCATGTTGGACAGGGCTCTACCTTTGGGTTTACCATTAAAATATGCGAAGAAAAGTAGTTCAAAAATCCTTTTCATACTTCATCAAAAATCTATTCATTTCTAACAATATACGATAACCTAAACACTGTTACAACTTGTCTATAAGGCGATGTATAAGCTCGGAAACAGTTATATGATAATGAAAGGCATATTAGCCACTTTGTCTTTAATTTTTTTCAGTGCAGTTGAAATATGCTTTTCCACCATTTTTTCGGAAATGCCTTCTTTGGCCGCAATTTCTTTGTAAGTCATGTTGTTGTAACGGTTCATTTTAAAAACATTTTTACACTTGGCAGGTAGTTCTTCAATGGCTTTCTCCAATTTCCTGACGAACTCTTCCTTATCCACACATTCATAGGCATCGTGCAGTTCTTTCTCTTCCTGAAGGTAGGAGGCAAGAATGGATGCATGCAGCTTTTCGTCGCGGATGTGATTGAGCATCCGGTTGCGGGCCGAAGTGTACAGGTATGATTTCAGGTGCTTTATTTGCAGGAAATCCCGATTAATCCACAAATTGCAAAAAACGTCCTGGATGACGTCTTCGATAACAGTTTCATCCTTGGTATATAAGTTCAGAAACTGGCATACCGGGTCGAAATAAGTTTCGAATATTTCATGAAACCCATTTTCGTCTAACTTCATGGTTTAATCATTATTTCTTTGGGCAGGGATTTATCGGTATTAAAATCCGACAGGGATTCGCTCACATTAACAACTGATTGCTTCACTATGCCCCTGTTTGTGACCATCTTCAATGAAACGGTTTGGGATTCGCCCACAACCCCAAACAAGTCTATATGGCATGTATCATTGGAAAAAAACAGCATTGCCATATCTGCCTTCTTCTCTTTTGTGGTTTTTATATCGAACGACTGAGCTACATTGCTTAACAAACCAGTGGTTGAGTTAATGGTATCATTAGGGGGCGACGTGTTTACGACTGTAAGCCGCCGCATACATCTTACGGGTGTCAGTTCTATTTCCGCAATGCGGTTTAATCCGGCTGTGACGCTCGCGGATGTTGAATAAAAGACGCCGGCGCCGGGAATGATATACCCGTCCTTATCAGTATCCATGATCGCAACATTGTCTTTGATAACGATACCCGATGGTGTATTGAAAGCGTATACTTCATAATTCCCGGAAGCTACAAGTACCGTGTCCGGCAAGTCATCCCGGGTTACCTGTATGGATTTCCCGGCAATTTGAATAGTAACGGCATCCGTGTTGCCATCTTCTACTTGATCCCAATTTACTTTTATCGAAACTTTGGCCAACGAATCAGACAATGGTTTTTGCACACACGAAGCAAAGAATACCGGAACCAACAACAATGTGATATGTAATAACTTCATTTTTAATTATATTATTTTCCAAACAAGGGTTATCCCGATTTTTATGGGGCCCCACCAGTTTCTAAAATCCGAATCCGATAGGGCATTAACCCCATCGATATACTGATAGGAGTCATATTTGTACCGGGTGTAGCCTAATCCTATGCCGAAATCCAGTTTTACACGTTCATTCAGATTCATCAAGTATCCTATGATCACTCCTCCTCCGATAAAATAGCCTTGGTGTCCTGTTTCATTTAACTTCAGGTTCAGTTCGCCTTTTTGAAACATCACGCCTGCATAAATGCGTTTGCTATCCGTCATATAAAATCGCACCTCGGGAGCCACCGCCCACAAACGATAGGTTTTATACCCGTTGCCCCAACCGATGTGTGTCCAATAACCGTTTACGATAATCCCAACGGATGCAACCGGCTTATATTCCATACCCAGGTTAGGTGTCAATATCAAATCATACAAGAAATCGTTGCGTATGGCTAATGATGACTTTGACTTTATTTTTCCGGCAGGACTGTTGTTGACGAATGCTTTATTCCGGTTGGGTTCGATGCCGGTTTGGGCAGCCGTTTTTTCATTTACCTGTGCTTGCAGTGGAGCTGGTAATGTTTCCGGTTCAACCGGTGGCAGAAGAGAAACGGACTTTAATGCGTTGAGTGCTGTTGCCGGTTCCATCTGCAGGGATGCCGGAAGTGTGTCTACCATTGGTATATTTGAAACCGGAACGGGCGATAATTCCACCACATCCGGATCGACCGGTTTTTCTGATTTCAAAATAACCTGCTTGCCTTTTATTTCACAGGATATACCGATTTGTCCAAAAACCTTTTCCAATGCGCTTTTCATATCCGCTTCCGCTGCACTTACTGTCATCTTCTGCCGATCGTCTACATCATCATTGCTGTACATGAATTTGTACCCGTATTGATGACGCAATGTGACAAGCAATTCCTTTAGCGACCCACTGTATTGGATATTGATTTGTGCTTGTGCCGAAACCGCTATACATAGGAACAGCAATAGAGATAAAGAGGTTTTCATTACTTATTTTCATCTGCTTTAGCCCGTATGCTGACTTTTTTACCTTCAACACTGTATTCTATAGGTGTTATCGACGAAAAAAGATTCAAAAATTCTTCAATCGTTTCGTTCTGTATATCGAACGAGTAGCGTTTGTCAAAGTCCAACCTCATGGCGCTGATGGTTATTCCGTACCAATTTTCCAACTTGTTGATGATGACGTTTAACGGTTCATTATACATATTCAGGCTTTCTTCCGTCCAGATGTTGCACTGAGAGGTGTTGTGCGCATACAAGGTATGGCTTAGGTCGGATTTGTTGATTGATGCGTACTGCAATGAATCCATTGCAAACAATTGCTGGTTGTTTTCCGTATTGCGAACGGTAACCTTTCCTCTTACCAACTCTATTTCAATTTGATCATCATTATCGGATGTCCTGATATTGAACGACGTTCCCAATACTTCAACTTTTATTTTACCGGCATTGACGATGAATTTTTTGCCGGAAGGTTTTACATCGAAAAATAACTCGCCGCTTACCGTAACCTCACGTTGGTCGATATCGTAACGGTCATCGAAAGTCACGGAAGAGTTGCCGTTAAGCCACACGAGGGTTCCATCGGCCAGTTCCACTTTCGATTTTTCGTTGGTCGTGGTTGTGATATCCGTGTATTGCGGGGGTTGGACCTGGCCCGGCCGCGTACTCAGGATGTAGAATACTATTGAAACCGATACAGCCAGCAACAAAGACGCTGCTGCAACAATCCTAAGTATTTGTATTTGTCTGGTTTTACCTTTCGGATGATACTGTCCGGTTTTTGTATGTATTTTCTGCCACAACAGATGCTTGTCGGGGCTTACCATTGATGTATCATCGAGATATGCCCATTCCTCCTTCAAATCCCGGTACAGGGAATGGTGATCGCCTTCCGCAAGCCACTGTTCTGCTTGTCGGATTTCCTCCTGTGAGGCCCGTTTACGGGCATATTTGATCAGCAAATCGTAGGGTATGTCCATTAAAATATGTCTTTGAATCGTTTTCAAATATACTATATATTGCAATTCATTTGTCAACAAGCTGGTTATTGAGTTGACGGTATCATTACGGTATCATTAGGGGGCGGTGTTATTGAGATTGTAAACCGTCGTATACCTTTTACAGGTGTCAGTTCTATTTCCGCAACGTGGTTCAATCCGGCTGTGATATTCGCGAATGTTGAATAAAAGACGCCGGTGCCGGGAATAACATATCCATTCATATCGGTATCCGCGCTCGCAACATTGTCTCCGATAACGATACCCGGTGTGTTGAAAGCGTATACTTCATGATTCCCGGGTGCTACAAATATCGTAATCGGCAAGCCACCCCGGATTACCTGTATGGACTTTCCGGCAATTTGAACAGTAATAGCATCCGTATCGCCATCTTCTACTTGATCCCAGTTTACTTTTACCGAAACGTTGGCCAATGGATGCAACAATGTTTTTTGTACACACGAAGCAAATAATAACGGAATCAACAATAATGTGACATGTAATAACCTCATTTTTACTCATATTTTATTTCCCAAACAAAAGTTATCCCGATTTTTACGGGGAAAACTACTTTTTTCAGGTTGTTTCAAAATATAATAAGACACATATTGCCGGAAATACCCTACCTTACATTTTGAAAAATTATTGAAATGGTTAAATATTACCAAAACGCTATCATCATATTCAAGAAACCTTAGTAGATAAATTGGCATCATCCGTCATTGAGCTTCTTACCTTATTTGAAAACAATATACCCTAATTCATTTTTAAAACCCGAAAAGAAAATATACCTTTGAGTCAAAATAGAGTTATTTAAGTAAGAAAATCAATGCATTGTAAAGTAAATCAGTCGTTTCTAAATCGTTACCCATTCGGATGCAGTGGCATTCTTGCTGTTTGATATACAGATTGTTATGCGCAAACAAAGCGATCTCGCCGAAGTTAACCTTTAGCTCCGCGAAGCCAATCTTTAAATTAGGAATTATATAATTTAGTTTTCGTATGTATTATTATCTGGTAGCCATTTATCTGATACTGTTATTTGTCATTACTTCGCTGATTTTTCTGCCGATAGCCTGTTTGTTACGTATTTTTACCGGTTGGTTCGACCGGCGGTTGGCTATATTACATATGTTTTCATGTTTTTGGGGTTCCTGCTACACTTGGTTAAACCCGTTATGGCATGTGACTGTTACCGGGCGCGAGTATGTCGACCGGAAGAAAGCTTACGTCATGGCATGCAACCACCAATCGATGGTGGATATCTTGTGTGTCTACCGTATATTCCTTCATTTTAAATGGGTAGCCAAATCCTCCTTATTCAAAATCCCGGTTATCGGGTGGAATATGTGGTTGAACCGCTACATCCAGATTAAACGGAGCAGCATGAAAAGTCAACGTAACATGATTCGGGAATGTGAAAAAAATATCCAAAGAGGAAGTTCGGTGATGATTTTTCCG
>JAVBMZ010000198.1:0-2591 GCA_031551935.1 Bacteroidales bacterium | reverse complement strand
CAAACGAAAACTACCCGAAGGGTATTTGAACTTCAAGGCGGATTGGTAAAATCAAGTCCTTAACATTATTTGAGATAAAGGTTCGTTTATTAAAATTCTGACAATGTGTAATTTGATTGGTAATTCGCTACGATTTTCGGGAGAGGCAAAAAACGTAGCTAATCACTGTCCTGCCAATGATGGACAAAAAATAGAAAAACCTCCTAAAATCAACGTGTTAGGAGGTTTTGACTTTACCTTTTCGGGTCTTGTCTAACTTGATTTTGAACCCTTTGTGATCCCGACAGGATTCGAACCTGTGACCGACAGATTAGAAATCTGTTGCTCTATCCAGCTGAGCTACGGGACCGTTTTGAACGGTGCAAAGGTATATAAAAAATCAACTAATCTTAACCGTATATAAACATATATCTATCATTAATTGCTTGTTGTCGCAATAGAAAATGAAAAGTCGTGTTAGTGGGCATTTCCCAAACGTTCTTAAATTATCAGAGCGGCCATTTGGCCGCTCTGATAATTTAAGAACTAATATCACTTTCAAATTTATCGACGAATGTAATTGCAGACAATGGAATGATAAGAAATTTATGTGGGGAAAATACCCTTTTATTTAATACTTTTTGTATGCCAAGGCTTCAAGTTGGGCAACATGTTTTAGTTGACATTTTTCCAGGTTACTGCTTTTTACTTCATATTTAATTTTACCGTCAATCACTAGAAAATTAATAGCAGCTCCTTGATCTATCGAACCGTCGTTTTCAGCTATCAATAGCATACTTTCAGAAACAACTTTATCCGTCAGCGAAGATATTTCTTTGGCAGATGATGAAGTGACCAATAAGATATGGCAACCGCTTTCTACATCCGAAGATTTTTGAAATCTTTTTACAGTAATATTTTGACTGGCAACACGTTTTTGTTGCATATATTTTTTGATGGCTTGGAATGTTTCGGATGAACCCAGCACACCAATGACAAAATCGTTTGCTTTACGGGATTCAGGCCAAGCGACCAACTTTGTAAAATTGTATACAAAAATAGCTTGTCCATCAGCAACACTATTGGCCTCTTGAGCATTCACCTTGAAGCAAAACAAGCAGGCGATCGTCATTATAATAACATTTCTCATAGTTTACTTTTCTTTAAGATTAATAATTAATGTCCATTTGTTAGGTATACGGCAAGGATTAAATAAAAGTTTCGTTTATTTTCATCATTTATATCATTTGGATAAAAAATATTTTTGTGATACCGAAGTCTTCATTTATTACTTTCTTTAATAGTATTTTATCTGTGGGATTTTTTAGACATTATGGTCTCAATAGCTGGTTTTTTATGTTTTTTTGTAAAAAAAATTATTTCTGTGTAACAATTTCTTTGGTGTCTCGTCTTCTTTTTGAAAAGCGTTATAACGAATTGTTAGAAGCCGAGGCAAAATGTTGTAAATGAATGGATAAAACCGGATTTAATCAATTGATGGCACATTTACGCCCCAAACTGTATCGTTTTGCCTTGGCTTTTACCAAACGTACAGATGAGGCTGAAGATGTGGTTCAGGAAATTGGCATGAAACTTTGGGAACGACGTGGTGATTTGGAAGCTTTGCGTAGTGTGGAAGCATACGCTATGAGTGCCGTCAAAAACAGATGTCTTGATTATACACGGTCTCCACGTAATAAAACAACCGAGTTGACCGAAGTGCTCCACGCATCGCATGAACAGAGCCCTTACATAAGTGTTGAACAAGCAGATATGGTCGGATTTGTCCGTAAGATGGTAGACTTGTTACCTGAACAACAAAAGTTAGTCATCCGTTTACGTGACATCGAAGGATATGAATTGGATGAAATTGCTGAAATACTGGGAATGAGTGGTGGTACCGTACGTACCAACTTGTCTCGTGCCCGCCAAAAGATACGCGAAGAACTTTTAAAACAGATGGTGGTATGAACGAACAAAAAATACAGGAATTGATCCAACGTTATTTCGATGGTTCTACGTCGTTGGCTGAAGAACGTGAGCTGCAGCGTCTGTTTGCATCCGAAAAACTGCCCGAATCGTTAGAAGTCTACCGGCCTTTGTTTTCCTTTTTTGCCGAAGAAAAAGCTATCGAACCTCCGGTGGACAAACGAAAGGCTAAATTGATACGCTTATCATGGGTGGTGACTGCTGGTGTTGCGGCAAGCATTGCTATTCTGTTCCTAATCACCCTGCCACACATACAACCAGAACAATATGTGTATTATGTGGATGGGCAGCGTATTTATGACGAAACCGCAGCCATAGAATCGGCCAAAGGTAAGTTGCAACTGCTGGCAGCTTCCGTGCAAAAGGCTAAAGATGGTATGTCAGCCTTCGAGAGGGTACAAGAGAGCGGACAATCGTTACAGCAATTTAATAAAATATCCAATGCATACCAGCAAGTAGAAAAAATAGTTTCGGGTTCCAAACTCGAAGATGATTCGATACAATAAAATCATGCTTTAATATTTTGATATAGTATTTCCAACATTGAATAAATAAAAATAGACCATGGAAAAAATTGTTCCCATATTTGTCATTATCCTGTTGATAAGTTTGCCATCAGGCGC
>JAVBMZ010000199.1:0-13151 GCA_031551935.1 Bacteroidales bacterium | reverse complement strand
TTGCCTGATTTTTCCTACATGGAAATATTCTGTTCTGCTACATCATATTTTATCCGTTTTTTTTCGTCGGGTAAGAAAACGGTTAACAGGTAGTGGTTACTGGCTATCTGGTCAATAGTAGTTTGTTTTTTGACAGCATATACCGTCAAATGATGCCGATCCAAAAAAGTCTGATCTTTACTGATTTGTTCCAGTAGCCGTTTTCGTTCTTTCTTTTCAATGGTGTCTGGCCAAAACTTACCTGTAGGGCGAATGCTGAAATTGTCATAATAATCCTCACGCAGTAGTTCAAACAACTCAATATTTTTTGATTGCAGGAAGTCATTCAGGCAGCGGAACAAATCCTCTAATTGGTAATGGTGGAAATCGCATGCATGTTGTTTGCCATACCAAGCCAGATCTTTAAAGAATTCGAAATATTGATGCCGGTATACGATAGTATCAAAAATTGCTTCCATGGTTAATGGAAACCATCCGCTGTTCCAATATTTTTCAAGCGTATGTTCGACATCCCGGATCCATTGTAACTCTTCGGCAGTTATCCAATGGTTGGAGATGATTTCATAAGGCGCTTCTTCCTGATAAATATATCCGCCCTTTGCCGCTTCTTTACGGAGTGTTGTCCCCCGTAGCATCTTTAAGAAACCGAGCTGCACTTCTTTGGCTTTGAATCCAAATACGTCATTAAATGAACGGATGAACCTATCCATATTTTCGTATGGCAATCCTGCGATCAGATCAAGATGTAAATCGATCTTTCCTCCATCCATCAATGTTGCAATATTTCGTGATAATGCCGAAAAATCCTGTCGACGGTTTACCGCTTGGTTGCTCGGTTCGTAGGTAGATTGAATGCCTATTTCGAAGCGGAAAAAATGTTTGGGTAATTGTTCATTCAACTTGTCAATCGTCTCTTCATCCATGATGTCGGCATAAATTTCGAACTGACAAGATAAATTGGGACGATAATGTGCGATTAAAAAATCGAACACCGTTTGCGTATGTTTTTTATTCAGGTTGAAGGTGCGATCGAGAAACTTGATTTGCCGTGCGCCATCTGTCATCACGTAATGTAAATTATCTACAACATACTTTTCAGGGAAATAACGTACGCCTTGTTCCAACGACGAAAGGCAGTATGAACAACGATAGGGACAGCCTCGTGAAGTCTCAAAATAAACCAGACGGTGAGGCAAGGATTCCCGGTCTTCTTCGAGTTGGTATGGCGAAGGTAATGCCGTCAAACGATGGACGTCTGCCTGAACAACCACAGAACTAATGTTGCCAACTGATGATACGCCATCGAGGGTTGTTGGTAGTTGATGCTCCAGTGCACGGAGTAGTTCGCCAAGTACAAATTCACCTTCGCCGCTGATGACAAAATCCACCGGCATGGTTTTCAGAAAAAACTCGGGTTCATAACTTACTTCGGGACCTCCTAAAATCAAAATAATATTTGGTTTTACCGTTTTGAGCCGGTGTATGATCTTCTTTGTCAATGTTACGTTCCAGATGTATACGCCAAACCCGATACAATCGCAACCAGTGGACAGCAAATCGTTGACGATGCTCTCCACGTCTTCTTTAATAGTGTACTCCTTGAACGATATGTCGAAATCATCCTTATTCGCTACATACAACAGGCGCACAGCCAGTGAACTGTGGATGTATTTTGCGTTGAGGGTTGCGACAATAGTTTTCATTCAGCGTTATGGCACTGTTAAGGGATACGCATACATGGTGTATTACCACTTGTCGTAATGAATTCTTGTCGAATCGAATTTGTCTTTTGGCGTGTTTTTTCCTGCCGGATATCCCAACGGAATAATTGCCAATGCTTTAATGTTTTCGGGCAGTTGGAAAACATCGCTGATGATTTTCGAACGATCTTCGTAAGGAAAAATTGCAGCCCAAACCGATCCTATTCCCAAAGAAGTTGCTGCCAACAAAATATTTTGCGTGGCGGCAGCGCCATCTAAAAACCAACAATTGTCGGATATTTCGATATCTCCACATACCAGAATAGCTTTGTTCGCATTTTTCAAAGCTGATGCAGTTACCAACTGTTCTCCCAAATGCTGGAGCATGCTTTTGTCAGAAACCACAATAAAATGCCAAGGACGTCTATCTCTCGAAGAAGGCGCCGCCATGCCTGCTCTCAGCAGTTTTCCTATTTCTTCGGTAGTGATTTCTTTTGTATTGTATTCTCGTACACTTGTTCGGGCAAGGATTGTTTCCAAACATTGATTCATGTCGTCTACTGTTGTCATTTCCTGATTTTGTTGTTTGCAGGATATAACCACTAAAACGATACCAAAAGCTAAGAGTGAAATTTTGATAAAATTCATAACGTTTACAAATTACAGATGATGCTATTAAATTGAATAACAAAAATACCTTTTCTACGAGTAATAAAAAATCCCCATAGCATGGTTTTTATCAACAAAATGCCGTTTATCAAGAAAATAGTATTATATTTGTGTTTTGAGAGACCTGCAATGTTTGCATTACGTCAGTTTGGAAGGTGTGTATGTATTCCATCCTGTTTCAGTAATAGAAGCATTACATTTTTTTGAATGCTTTTTGATGTGGTTGTTCAATAGTTTTTCAACTTTTATCAAAATGAAACGATTTGCAATTCTGGTAATCCTACTGTGTGCCTTTCTGTTTATCGACATATTAGGGCAGGACATAGAATTGTATGACCGAGAGCAGCTTCGTATACACTCCATCCAAAAATTAATTGAAGCTGAAAAGTCGTTTGATGCAACAAGGGCTTATTATGAAGAATTAATTCGAATAGCAGCGACTACGGGAGATGAACGAATGCAGTCAGGATGCCTGTTCCAGTTAGCACGTATTTATTATTGGCAAGCGCAATTTTCTTTATCGTTAACCGAGACAAAAAAAGGACTGGAAATTGCCAGGCGGTTAGAAGATAATGAATTGATGATTGTGGGATACGACTTGTTGGGACGCCTGCACTATCTTTTCAGTCCCGAACAAGCCCAGTACTATTACCGAAAATGTTGGCAATACTGTGAGGAATCAGACAGTGTGGAGCTGGCAATTTCTAACTTGAACAGTTATAATCTCATACGTACAGATAATGAGGTTCCTTTAAACGATTTGCTTTCGATAGACATTCAATCGCTAAGTCCGATCTCACAAGCATGGTTGGGCTATAATATTGCCCGGACGATGATTGTTGCTGGCCAGCTTGATGAGGCATTGCAATATCTTGAATATCCCCGGATATTTTTGGAGAAACATACTGTTGCGAGCCCGATGGATGCGCTGTATGAGCATCGATTGTCACAAATATACTTACTTCGGGGAGACACAAAAATGGCTTGGGAACATCGAAACAAGAGCCTTCAAATATTAAAAAAGAATAAAATACTGCTGGGGATAGTGTCTAATTATAAAATAGCATCAGAAATCGCCCAGGCCGAAAAACATAGCGAACTGGCGTTGATATATTACAGAAAAAGCACCGCATTGCGGGACAGTATATTCAACAGTGTCCCTAATAAGTATTTTCCAGATGACCTGGTATATACCATGATGGAGTATTTGACAGTTGATGAAGCGCAAATCAGACAAAGGGGGAATATGGTGGTGTATATTTTATTCGTATTATGCTTCATATTCGGGATAAGCTTGTTGTATTTTTTCAGATCTACCAAGTATCGCAAAAAAACGGATATAGTTATTTCCGATATCAAAGATGATACTTTGAAAGGTAGCACAGCCCGATTGAAAAATCACTTGATGAAAATGATGTATACATATAAAGCGGGTATATATGATTGTTTTCAACATATGCCTGAAGTTCCTGTGAAAAATGACAATTTGCATACAATCAATTATTTTGAAATCCTGGAAAAGAACATGCATAAGGCTGACGAGTTCATGGACATGCTGTTCGAATGGGTGAAATCTGGCTCCGGTATGCAGCCGAGAAATGTTGATTTTGACGCAAAAGAGGTTATGGAACAAATTGTTGCCTTGTATGAAATTGCCTTTGTCTCAAAACATATTAATTATCAAATGCTTATTGATGATTCATTGATCGTACATGGCGATAAAATAATGTTTGCTATTTCGATAGAATATCTTTTTTCGAAAACGGTCAAAGCCTCTGCACAAAATGTCTGTATTACTGTGTCGGGCAGGAGCGAAAATGGGGGAGATGCTATTTTTTGCGTTGCAGATCTTGAAAATAAGGAAAATACGTTGGAAAAAACAATATTTGCTCAACGTATTGGTCGGCTTGAAACAGAGGAGAATGCCATGCGCACAGCGGACTGGGATTTTAATATATTTGCTGAATGTGCAGTCAGAAATCATGCAAGCGTACAAGTAAAAATTAGTCCTGAAATAGGAACGGCATATTGTTTTAGTATGCCAGATAAATTTTGATTTTTGACAAATGATGTGTGATAAAGATATCTGGATTTATTGTAAATTTTAAGATTTGGATCGATTGTTACGACATATTATTCTTTGTGCCCTATGCTTCATCATGAACTTGTTGTGTCAAGCGCAGATTGCTTCTTTTCCTGAAAATAAGACCATGTCGGACACAATGCGTACCAGGATATTGAAGCAAGAAGCAGCCCAAGAGATAGACATGAAACTACGGAAGAAACTCTATCGCCAGTTGGAACAACTTGCCTTGAAAACTGGTGATGAAGCGTTATTGGCAACGTGTGATTACGAAATAGCATACATCGCGTCGCAGCAAGCGGATTATTCGTCGTCGATCAAACATGCACAACGTGCATTACATTACTACGAAGCAGAGAAAAATACTAAAGGGCGTGTCAATTGTTACCGTATTATGGCTAACATTTATTCACTATTAAGTCCTGAACAATCCGAACTATATTATCATAAATGTTTCGAGATAGCATCTCCTTTTGACAGTGCCTTTGTCTTCATCAGCAAGTGTATGATGATGTCTCTGCATCCAAGTCCCAATGACCAGAATATTATTGATGATATTTATCGTATTCAAATTGATCAATCTCAAGGTATTTCCGTGGCAGCCATTTATCTCTTGTACGCTATGGCAGAACGTCGTTCCGGCAATATAGATGCCGGATTAAGCTATGCGTTGAAAGCCGACACGCTTTTTTCTGTTCTTCCTGCTGAGAGTTTTTTGAACGGTATTATCAAGCATGAACTGGCGTCGCTGTATTTTGCGCATGGTGATCTGTATAATGCCAAACGATTCCTGGCTTCAAGTGAAGAAATCTGCCAGAGGGATGGTTTTTGCATGATATCTGTCAGTAATTTGCAACTACAATCGGAAATGCTGTATGCTGAAGGAAAAGAGGTCGAATCACTGGTGTTATATAGGAAGTGTACTGATATACGTGATAGTTTGTTGGGCTTGAATCAGGTTAGATCTTTGAATGAATTGTTAATGAGAAGTTTACTGAATGAAAGCGTACAAGAGTATATAGTCAATGATGGCCGACGAAAATGGATTTATATGTTGGTTTTCATTATTTTAATTACCGGCGTGATATTGTTATATTATTTCAAGAACAATTTTAGTCTGCGGAAGGAAAAATATCACCTCTTGTCCCAATTGGGTGAACAGCACAAACAACTTAGCTCAAGCCCGGAATTAAAGCAACACCTTTCCGTTATTATGTTTGAATATAAAAAAGGTCTGGATTATTACATGGAACAATCCAGAAAGAAGGGAAATACAACAGAGGATTATCAGAACCTTCACCAATATATAAATGAAGCAAGCGCTTATGCTGATCGACTCAAAAAATGGATAGACGAACAACCTTATGGAGAAGTCTCTAATGTCTACTTCAATGCACATCAAACAATTGGTATAGTGGTGCGTATGTTGGGAATTATTTTTGCTTCTAAGCAAATGACTATTCAAGACAATGTCGAGCAAGAAGTTGTTGTTTTTGGAAATGAAATTTACTTTAGCACAGCCTTCGAAATCATGCTTTATAGATTGTTACAAGATACCGAAGATGGAGCTTTTATTACTCTTTCTTCACGGAATATTCAGGATTTTTTGGTGTTTACACTTGCTACGCCAAAATGCGTCATTACAGATGAGAACCGGACACTTCTTCTTAAGATGATGCAAAAGATATGGCAAAGTGCTGGCCGAACGATATCTCTTGAAAATAGCGATGAGATATGCCTGAAATGTATTTGTGAGAATGGTGGAAATATATGGTTTGAAAGTACTCCAGATCAAGGAACAGTACTGAATTTCACTGTACCAACGAAAGGAAATAAGGAAAAAAGTAAGATATCCGACGCTAACTGAAGATTCAAAAAACGACTATCTTTGTCATTTACTTATGTAATTAATGGCCTGCATCAACACCTCATTTGATGGTTTGACGTTTTTGACATCGGCAAGTGTGCAAAAATATCTATCTTTTGTTCGGAAAGGTATAATGACTTGTGTGCTGTCTTGTTTGTATCTGTCGGCTTTTGCCCAATTTCAAATTCCTTTTCTAAACTATACTACTGATAATGGATTGGTGCAAAATCAAATTTCTGGTATTTGTCAGGATACTAAAGGCTATATGTGGTTTGCTACCGCAGAAGGTATTTCAAGATTTGATGGTAAAAATTTCAAAAATTATACGGTAGAAGATGGCCTGCCAGCCAGAACGGCGACGGCTATTTTAGCCGATCGTCAGGATAGGATCTGGGTAGCTACACAGGGTGGAGGATTAGCCATGTATAACGGAAGGGGCTTCAAAGCTTATGGCATACAGGATGGGTTGGTTTCTAACAATATTAGCGCAAGCGATCCTAATCCTTTGTTGATAGAAGATTCGCAAGGAAATATCTGGTGCAGGTCGTCCGAAGGTGTATCCGTTATTCGCAGAGATGGTATCCGAACATACCAAATAGGCATGGTTACTTGTTTTGCCGAGGATAAGCGAGGACGTATGATATGTGCCACTAGGGGTAAAACAGATGTCGGGATATCGGTTATCGATAAGGAGGAGGTGGCTCACTATACTGTCGGATCTGAATTTGGTACTGTTATTGGCATTGCTGTAAACAATAATGGAGAGGTTTGGATTGCCGGGGCTAATAGTCGTATTGCCAGATTTTCCGATGGAGCATTGATTGAACCACACACAGGCAAAGGCCAATTTGCAGCAAGTTTTTTTGATTCCAGCGGCAACCTATGGTTAGCCACTATACAAGACGGGCTATTTGTATTTTCAGGAAATGATATTGTATCTTTCGGGGAGGTCACCGGATTAGTGACCCGTGTTTTTGAGGATACCCGGGGAAATATTTGGTTTTTGACGCCAGATGATGGCGTGTATCGGTATGATGGCCATAACCTTGCCCATTATCAAGAACAATGCGGACTGATAGGCAATCAAGCCAAACGTATTTTTGAAGACTTTGAAGGACATATATGGATTGGCACGGATAATGGCATTTCTATGTATGGTAAAGTCATTTTTGAAATATTGACGACTGCATCCGGTTTGCCTACCAACCATATTATTTCTGTACTTGCCGATAAAGATGGAAATGTCTGGTTTAGCCCACAGAATAGCGGATTGGTAAAGTTCGACGGGCAGCATATGGATTTTTACGAATATCAATATAAAGAGAGAAGTCCAAGGGCGAACTTTATTATCAGCATGGCTGCTGCGAGAGACAGGATACTATTAGGTGCTCTTTCCGGGATAGGCGAATTCCGTGATGGTAAAATATCATTTAGCAATAATCATGTGAAGGATATGGATGTTAATCATATTCTTGTGATTGGAGATGAGTATTGGTTGGCCTCATCGTATGGTTTAGTGCATATGAGAGGTGAAAAGGTCGATGTTTATCATTCAGGCGATGGTTTGGCCGACGATGCTGTTAATTTTTTGGCATGCGACCATATGAGCAGGATATGGTGCACCACGGCTTTGGGCGTATCGGTATTTGACGGAAAGCAGTTTACTACTTATACTACTGAAAATGGGTTGCCTAATAATTCGTGTACCGATATTGCTATTGATATCTACGGGAATATATGGGTGGGGACGGATGATGGTTTATGCCGGATTTCCGAAACACCCCATGGGTTAGATTTCAAAACTTATACCACCAAGGATGGATTGGCTTCCAATTCCATCAGCTTGGTACATGCCGATCAAAGTGATATATTATGGGTGGGGTATGTCAATGGATTGAATACCATTGATTTAAAAAGTGGCGCCATCCATTATTATGGCAAAGAAGATGGTTACCTTCCTATGGATTGTTACCAAGGGGCTGCTGCCACTGATGTATATGGACATGTGTGGTTTGGTACTGTAGCTGGATTGGTAAAATATTTACCTGAAGCGGATGTCAGGAGTCCTGATCCGCCACGTACTTATATTACCCGTATTGAATTGCTTGGTGGAGAGGATATCCGGCAATATGCTGATAGTATCGATGTAAAAACCGGATTGCCGGTAAATTTATCCTTGCCTCATGATAAAAATACCATTCGTTTGGATTGGATAGGAATACATTTTACCGTACCTGCGAAAAACAGGTATCGGTATATCCTGGAAAACTATGAAAAAGTGTGGCATGAGGCAAGCATTGAAACTTATAGAGAATATCAGTTGTCTCCCGGTCATTATACATTCAAGGTAATGGCGTGTAATAACGATGGGGTATGGAATATCGAACCTGTTACTTATTCTTTTACGGTGCGTCCTCCGTGGTGGGCTACGATAGTGGCTTATGTGGCATATGCTTTGGTATTATTGATTTTAATATATCTGTATATACGCTGGCGTGAGCGTTCCCTGATAGAGAAAAACCGCATACTCGAAGAAAAAGTGTATGAACGTACCCTCGAAATAGAGCTGCAAAAACAGAATATTCTTGAAATCAATAAATCGTTACAGGAATATCAGGAAGAACTCATTACACAACGTGATTTGGCAGCCGAACAACGCGACCAGATAGACGAACAGCGTACAGAGATTTTGAGCAGTATTCATTATGCCAAACGGATACAAACGGCCATTATGCCCAAACCGGAACAATTAAAAGCCATTATTCCCAATTATTTTTTGTTCTTCAGACCACGCGATGTAGTCAGCGGTGATTATTATTGGGCGGCTCAAAAAGGCTCCAAATCGGTAATAGTAGTAGCTGATTGTACCGGTCACGGCGTGCCTGGTGCGTTTATGAGTATGCTCGGTATATCTGTCCTCAATGAGATTGTAATGAAGCAGAACATAGATACGGCCTCAAAGATATTGGATGAGCTGCGTTTTTATTTAAAAATGTTGTTGTCGCAAACCGGAGCAGTGGGCGAACAACATGACGGGATGGATGTCGCTTTATGTATTATTGACTATCAAGCGATGGAATTACAATATGCAGGGGCGTACAATTCCTTATATCTGATTCGAAAGAATGAACTGATCGAATATAAAGCCGACAAAATGCCCGTAGGTATCCATTTTGGAGACGAAAAACCGTTTACCAACCATCTTATCTGTTTGGAACATGGAGATATGTTGTACATATTCTCCGATGGGTATGTTGATCAATTTGGCGGAACCGGCGGGTCTAAATTCAAAACCAAGCCATTCAAGCAATTACTGACCGATATGTCGATGTTGTCGGTTGAACAGCAGGAGACAGCATTGATTGAAGCTCATGAAACATGGAAAGGTAATAATTATCAAGTAGATGATATTTTGGTGTTAGGCGTCAGGATTGATTGAAACAGACGCATGATATGCGTGTTCTAATAAGTCAAAAGCCTGAAAAATAAGAGATTTTTCAGACTTTTGATGATTATGGGGTAAATTTTTATCTCCGGATTATTTTTTAAGTACTTTATAAGTAGATTCCTTCCCGTTCGATTCGATATGGATGAAATACATTCCAGCTGGTTGATGACCAATGTTCAATGATATTTCTGGAGATGAACTATTGGTCGACCACACTATCTGCCCCAATACGTTGATAATTTTGATGACGTTATTACCTTTTTCAAGTCCTGTGATACGAAGTATATCTGTTACAGGATTAGGGTAAATGACCAACTTGGTTGTTCCTTGTATCTGCGGTGCCGACATGACCCGGTTAGCGATAATATTTTTGATATCATCATCCACTACAAAATTGTTACCGGTATATTGGTTTCCTGTCACAGCATTGATTTCAATGGTTTCGGTTGAATACCCGGAAATTTCAACTTTGATACGGTATATACCTGCCGGTAGATTGGAAAATTCATAATTCCCGTTATCGTCTACGGTAGTGGTTCTGAGCAGGATGAAATCGTCGCTTTTGAGTGATTTTGCGGCTGCAGGTGATGAATATGCCCCTACTGTTGCATCTCTCGATACTTTGGCTTTCAACCCAAATGGTAGCATTTCAGATTTATCCAATATGGTTCCTTTAATGGTGATATCTCCTTCTTTCAATTCTGGTTCCGGTACAAGCATAATAGTAGCCCGATATGTTTCGGTTAAAGGAGTGATATGTACCTTGGTGGCTTCGATCCATGTGGGAGCCTGTTGTCCGTTTTCAGTATAGTAGGAGAACAAATATCCCGTAGCTTTGGCACTGAGGATATAATTACCCGGTACAATACCGCGAAAATAGAAAGCTCCGTCTTTATCCGGTTGTATGTCTGTTGGTGTACCGTCTTCTTTGTACAAGGTAGTTTCTACATTTATAGCGTCGTTAGTCAAGTCTATCCCATCAACAGATACCATAATGGATGCTTTTTGGAGATTTGTGACATCACATCTTACAACTATCTCACAGCCTTGCTTGCGCATCTCGCTGTATAAATCGTTCCCAAGAAAGTCAGCTTTGAGTATAAACAGACCATTAACGGCACCTATTGGTTCTACCTGTTCCTGGTGCGTGCTTTGATTAATAAACCACTTATAGCCCTCATCTTGGATGTATGGATATTCGCTGCTTAAATCTACGACAACTTCTCCCGAAGTCTCCATTGTATGATAGGTGACTGTTTGATAGCCTGATAGGGCTCTTTCTTTTCCTTCCGGGTATTGAATAGATGAGAATAAAAGTTGATTCTGGTTGAGATTGGCCATGGCAAGTTTCAGGCAGCCTCTAAAATCGACAGATGTCAATTGATTGTTCCAAGCTTCTACGGTTTCCAGATTTCCACAATTTTTCAAATTAATGCTTGATAATGCTTGATAATTACATCGGACATGCGTTAAAGAATCACAGCCCGAAAAATCAAAAAGCCCGGATAACTTCTCTAACACGGAACTCCAATTTATTTCTTTTATCCTGTATTTGCCGTCGGTGCCTGGCACCCAACTGATACCGTATACATCGTAATTGATCCATGCCTCATAATTGGTATCCCAATCATATTTATAGTGGTCAGTCAATAATTTTTCCGCATTACTTTCTCCAGACATGTCTTTTTGCTGCAAAAAGATTAATAGTTTTTGCAGATCGTGGGTATTTACTGTAGCAGGAGTGACGGGGCCTGCCCATGCTCCATGAAGGTGCCACAAACAAATAAAAAGGAAGAGTAAACATTTTTTCATACGCGTGTGATTTATGATGGTATATTCAACTATACGTAATTGTCAGGTTTAAAGTTTCATTAAGTAGTAGAAAAATGTTACATATGCGAGTGTTTTTTGCTGTGTTTTTCGGATGTTTGACGATCATGTGTTTTAATGGTTATTGTTCTAAACGAATGCACCATACCATACCGTATGGTATGGTATGGTGCATGTGCTACATTTATCAATTGTATGATTCATGGTACATCAGAGAACTATGTTTTGAAGAATATTCATTTATGATATCTCGAACGCTTCCGTTTTTTGCGTGTTATAGATATAAGGAAAATCATATCTTTGTCACATTACCTTAAACTTTAGTCATATCAGGCTGATCAAACGCATACTTATCCGCACGACCATCGCTGTTGTATCGTTGGTTTTATTGGTCTATATCCTGTTGTGGTTACCTCCTGTACAACAGAAAATTGTGGATATTGTCTTGGATGGGTTATCTGAAAAGACGGGCAATCATATGATCATTGGTGATGTGCGGTTGCGTCCCTTCCGTAGCCTGAAATTATCTGATGTATATGCTACCGACCTACAATATGACACGTTGTTATATGTCCATAAACTTTCAGCAGGGTTTCGTTTGTTACCTTTGTTAAACCATAAATTGGTTATCAAATCAGTTGACTTAGATGGGTTTGTAGTGCATCTCAAGCGTGATAGTATAGGTGCACCCATGAATTTCCGGTTTTTAGTGGATGCTTTTGCATCTGGCGATACTACCAAAACTAAGGGCAATCTGGTAGTCGAAATAGATGATATCCGGCTTGCGCACGGACAATTTTCGTATGATGTCCTTTCCGAGACATTGAAAGATTCGGTGTTCGATGCCCATCATATCCGCGTGATGGATTTGGAAGCACGTATTGATTTGCCATCTATCGACATGGAACACCTTAATGTTGCAGTGAAACATCTGTCATTCAAGGAACGAAGCGGATTGATCTTGGATCATTTTGCTGCCGACCTGACTTCGAAAGCCAAATTAATGACGTTGGAAGGCTTGGAACTACAATTACCCCGTTCGTTATTGAAAATTCCACGTGTAACAGTCGATTATACAAGTATGGAGCTCGGTAGTCTGGCAGATTCGTCTGATTATACCTTGGCGTTAGATATTCCCTATTTTCACCTTGGCGATTTGAAAGCTTTTGCACCGGTGTTAGCCGACTTTACAGACAGTATTACGTTGCGAAGCGATATATCAGGAAAGTTTCCTGCAGTAAATATACGGGATCTCAATCTATCATACGGCCGTGGCATTCAATTAAAACTCAACGCTTCTCTTGCTAATTATCAACATTGGGATACGTCAGCCATCGAATTACATATTGCTGGTTTGAACATCACCCCGAAAGGTGTTGCCGAAGTTTCGGTGATAACAAAGAGCGCATTGCTTGTACATACGGAAGGTATACACCTGACGGGCAACATTGCTGGTACTTTACCTCGTTTGGCATTACATATGTCAGCAATATCCACTCCTGCGGGAAAGTTGGATATCAATGGCATGGCTGGTTATACATTTCGAACAGGCGA
>JAVBMZ010000027.1:0-38829 GCA_031551935.1 Bacteroidales bacterium | reverse complement strand
AAAGAGAAGGATATGGAAAACTTGACACAATATTGTTCCAATTATGCCAAGCAATATGACGATTTTAACGAATGGATTTTGTGGTCAGATATTGAAAAAGTTTTACCTCTGAAGGAATTAGCAGGCAAGCAGATGACCCAGTACGATCGGATCGAACAGGAAGATAAAGACTTTAGGTATTTTGTGTATATCAAAGAAAAAAAATCTCCTGGCGATACAGCTCCTTTCATTATTGTGCGTACTAAAGTAAAAAATATCATCATCAATAAAAGAAAATTAGATGCCATCAGCACATTGGAAAAAAAGGTATACAATGATGCATTGGCTAAAAAACAATTTGAAATTTTTAAACTGGATTAGCGGGATACAAGCTGTTTAACGAATATCATGTTCCAAGCCCTTTCCAATTATTTTATCCATTGAAAACCAAAAACCATAGATGAAAAGGATTCTTTTTGTATTTTTTTGTTTGTATCATTTTAGCGCTTATGCTCAACCATATATGCTTGATCAGATTATAGCGATCGTGGGGAGTAAGCCCATCAAGCAATCGGACGTTGAAGCATTGTATTTGCAGCAAAGGGCACAAGGAGTTCCGGTTCGAGGCGATATGAAATGTTCTCTCTTCGAAGAACTGCTCACGCAAAAACTACTAATGAACCAAGCCGAAGTAGATAGTTTGGTGGTAGAGAATAGTGAAGTGGAAATGGAATTGAACCGTCGTTTGGAAATGTTTATCAATCAGATTGGTTCGCAAAAACAACTGGAGGAATATTTCCAGAAGAGTATCTATGAAATCAAGGACGATTTACGTAAAAGTTTGCACGAACAGATACTGGCGCAAAAAATGCAAAGCGAAATTGTTAAAGATGTAAAAATAACTCCTTCCGAAGTACGTAGTTTTTATAACAGACTTCCCAAAGATAGTATTCCGCTGATCAATGGACAGGCTGAAATTGCCCAGATTGTGATGTATCCGCCATATGGTAATGAGGCCATTAATGATGTGCGGCAACGATTGCTCGATTTGCGGAAACGGGTCATCAACGGGGAAAATTTTAGAACTTTGGCTGTTTTGTATTCGGAAGAACCGGGTGCGGCGCGTACGGGTGGAGAAATAGGATTTATGAGCAAAGGCGAATTAGATCCTGAATATGCGAAAGCAGCTTGGGCGCTTAAAAATAAAGGCGATGTGTCGCGTATTGTCGAATCAAAATTTGGTTATCATATTATCCAGTTGATCGATAAACGTGGGGATCAAGTGAATACCCGCCATATATTGATGACTCCGAAGGTTTCTCCTGAAGCTGCGCAAAAAGTGACTTCCCGATTGGATAGTATTGCACGCCTCATCCGTAAAGATTCGTTAGATTGGAATACAGCAGCATTGTATCTTTCGCAGGACGAAAAAACTCGTTTTAATGGTGGGTTAATGATTAATCCACAGGATCAAAGTACTATGTACGAAATGAATCAATTAAATAAGTCTGATTATCTGGCGATGAAAGATATGAAAGTCGGTGAAATCTCTGATGCTTATGCTTCTGTAGATGATAAAAACAAAGTAATATACAAAATCATCAAAATAAAGAAACTGACGGATCCACACAGGGCTAACCTGAAAGATGATTACAGCTTTTTACAAGATGTTGCTCGCCAGGAAAAATTAATGTCGGTAGTAACCGAATGGGTGAGTGAAAAGATAGAAACTAGTTACATATATATTGATGATAGCTTCAAGCGGTGTGGGTTGAGCAATAATAATTGGTTAAAACAGTAATGCATCAACATTTGAAAATCGAGGTTGTCAGTTCAAAAGGCAGGACATATTTTGTTTTGTGTCTGTGTAACTGTATCCTGATGATTTTTTTATCCTTGTTACCTGTGTTGGCACAAGGAGATACGCAAATCAAACAAATTGAGATAGAAAACTATGAAAGCATGGAGTTTGATAAAAGAATATCAGCTGATGCCATGCGGCTTCTCGGTAATGTGCGGTTTATCCATGAAGATATTATTATGACCTGCGATAGCGCTTATTATTATAGTGAGCGAAATACGTTAGATGCATTCAGCAGGGTACACATCACCAAAACAGACGGAAGTGTAAAGGTAGATGGGGACTTTGCAAAATATCAGGGGAATATCAAGTTTGCGGAAATATGGAAAAATGTTGTACTGGAAGACGCGGACGCTATTTTGAAAACCCAACACCTTTATTATGACTTGAATACCAACATTGCATACTATTTGGTAGGCGCGGAGATATTCAATCAGGGAAACGACATGGTGAGTACTTTTGGGTATTACCACCGGAATATCAATATGTTTTATTTTAAAAAAGACGTTGTACTCAATACTCCTGATTATACCATCGTTACTGATACGCTTAATTATAATGTTCATACGAAGATAGCGGACTTTGTGGGGCCTACGTATGTTCAAAATGAAAAAGACACCATATACTGTGAACTTGGTTGGTATAATACCAATGATACAGTGGCATTGTTTCGTCGCGATGCATGGATTAAAAGTGGTAGCACCACTGTATTTGGGGACACGTTGTTTTATGAAAGTACTACAGGTAACGGACGGGCATTCAGTAATATACGGATCGTTGATACGGTGAATAATATCATCCTCAAAGGGCATAAGGGAGAATACAATAACATCACGGAAAAAGCTTGGCTAACTGATAAGGCATTAATGGTGATGGTTGGAAAACAGGATTCCCTTTTTCTTCATGCGGATACTTTACGTTCGTTCGTCGATACGTCGGGATTTAAGATCACCATAGCATATCACAAAGTGAAGTTTTTTAGTCAGGACATGCAGGGCATGTGCGATTCGTTGGCTATGTCGCTTCGTGATTCTGTGATACACATGTATGTAGAGCCTATTTTGTGGGCTCAAGGTAACCAAATGACCGCGGAGCACATTGAAATAGAAACAGAAAACCAGAATCCCAAACGGATGAATATGTTGAATAGGGGATTCATTATTTCGGAAGAAGATTCTATCGGTTTTAACCAGATCAGGGGACGGAAAATAGTTGGCTTGTTTCGTAATGATAACGAACTATACAAGGTTCTTGTCTATGGCGATGGCGAAACAGTATACTATATCAAAGACGGAGAAGATCTTTCAGGTGCCAATAAGGCTGCTGCGCCTAACATTGTGATAGACATTAAAGAGAAAAAAGTCGAGCAAATCACTTACCTAGGCAAAACAAATGGCGAAATGATCCCTGTGAACGAATTAAATGAAGAAGAACTGACCCTTATGGGTTTCAAATGGTTGATTCAATACCGTCCTGTGGATAAAAACGATATTTTCCGGTGGAATAAAGATGATAATAAAGAGAAAACACAGACACCTGCTCGTCTTCCTGCTGGAAAACAGCAGGACACAAGTAGTTCGCGGTAATTACAAGTTGATCAACTGCATGCTGGCAGCTGTGGTGTGGTTACTTCATCATCTCAAGAATGACTTTGCCTGTGGATGCATTAGGGGCAGTGATATTCAAGAAAGAAGATAGGGTAGGCGCTATATCTGTCATATCTACTGGCCGTATAATCTGCTCACGTTTTACTTTCCATCCATAAAAAATCAATGGAACATGAGTGTCATATACATATGATGAATTATGTGAAGTGGTGCGCGTGCTCTTTTCCACCCAACCCGGATATAGATTGACAAACACATCGCCCGAACGGCGCGGAAAGTAACCATTCTGTATTTTACTACGGAACCCGTCCATAAATTGACTTGTTTGCAGAGCGCTGGCCGTTAGTGTATTGGATACTCCTGTAAATTGAATCAGAAATTGGGCTATCACGTTTTGAAAATCTTCTAATTTGAGTTTTGAATTTTCAATTAATTCGAAATTCAAGTACAATTGTTGGCCATAATACCCTTTTATCCATTCACCGCTGCCGTACAATGCGTTTAAGTAGCTTCTTAACAAAGACAGTGCGCTATTGTAATTAAAGCTGCCGACAGGTACTTTTGAATCTGTTAAATAGCCAGGAGTTTGGGCTGCCCCATGATTGGATGTGACGAATATCAAGGCATTTTGTTTGCCGACAAACTCGTCTACAAAGTTGAGAAAATGTTCCAACTCTTTGTCTAATTTTACGAAAGCATCTTCCAATTCAATGGACATAGGCCCAAAAGCATTACCGATGTATTCGGTTGCTACAAATGACACTGTCAGCAGATCGGTAAATTCGTCTTTTCCCAGGTTTTCGTTCACCATAGTGGCAATGGCCATGTCTTTCGTCAAGCTGTTGCCGAAAGGGGTCTGTTTGAGTATTTGATAACGGCTATTGATGCTTTTATTCTTGGTCAGTTCTGGCAACACATATGGAAATACGATACGTCCATTGATCCCGGTTTCATATGGATTTTCATCAGTAAGGCATCGGGTATATTGGTCGATAGGGTAATTTGTATCCCATGTCTTGGTCAGGTAAAGATCAGCTAATTTTTTTTTGTTCTCGTCAGTTAACCAGTTGGGAAGATCCTGCCCATAAAAACTACTGCTTATCCAATTGCCGTTTTCGGTATCCAACCAAAATACGCCGTCGGCCATATGTCCTGCCGACAATACAGCAGATACAGGATCTAAGGAAATGCCGAATACTTTTGATTGTCGTAAATTCGATAATTTAATCTCATCACCAATTGTTGTTCCCATCATGTTACGAGGAGAATAACGTCCCGCATCGAAAGCTCCGCCGACGGTTTTTACTGTTTCATCAGCTACAGCCTGTATCGCTTTGTTATTGACACGATCATACCACTCGTCGGACACGATGCCGTGGTAAGCAGGTGTGGAACCAGTATATATAGTGGCATATCCCACCGCCGTTTGGGTAAAAAAATAATTATAGGAAGCATTCCGGCAATAAGTGCCTTCATTGATAAGCCTTTTGAATCCGCCATCACCGAATTTATCCCAAAAACGATAAATGTAGTCACTACGCATTTGCTCAATGACAATGCCGATGATTAAACGTGGATTTTCAGATGGAATACGTGGTAATTCTTGTGCTGTTACTTGATTGGAGATGAAACACCCAATGAGTGTCCATAAGTACATTTTAACGGTGTGTGTGGAAAACATTGTTTAGGTGAAGATTGGATATAATAAGGTTTTAAAAATATATGCCTGAAATAGGCGTTATCCCCGTGAATAAGATAGTATCGGTTAAGAATACCGATAAAAACTTGATTTTGTATCACTACATGATTGCCGAGTTAAAGCCACCGCATAAGTGTTATTTCTGACGCATAATCTTAGCCAGACTTTAATTCTTGATTCACACTTTTTAATGGAATAATATTTTAACGAATATATGAAATGATTTATTGTTGGTGAAATGGTTTAATGTAAATATTATATTTTAATGTTTACATTAATATTTTTAATGCATACCTTAAATTATTTAATGTTTATCACAACTTTTTTAAGGCGCAGGAAATAATGTATCATGGGTACATGAATACTGATGGGAATCATCATTATCTATGATGGTATTGCTTTTCGTAATATTTTTCGTAATCACCGCTGATGACGCCTTGCAACCATGATTCGTTGGCTAAATACCAGTCAACCGTTTTTTCTAAGCCTTCTTCGAACTGTAATGATGGCTGCCACCCCAACTCGCTTTGCAGCTTTGACGAGTCAATGGCATAACGCAAATCGTGTCCGGCACGGTCTTTCACGAAAGTAATTAACTTTTCGGATGTGCCTTTTGGACGATCCAATTTTTTATCCATGATACGACAAAGCAACCGGATGAGTTCGATATTAGTCCATTCGTTATTGCCGCCTATGTTATAGGTTTCGCCGGTTTTTCCTTGGTGAAAAATAGTATCGATAGCTCGTGCATGGTCAAGTACATACAACCAATCACGGACGTTTTCGCCTTTCCCGTAAATGGGTATAGGCTTGTTGTTTTTAATATTATTGATAGAAAGCGGGATTAATTTCTCAGGAAAATGATTGGGACCATAATTGTTCGAACAGTTCGACAATACCACTGGTAGTTGGTAAGTATGATGGTATGCACGTACCAGATGGTCGGAACTGGCCTTGGAGGCAGAATACGGACTACGCGGATCGTAAGCAGTGGTTTCGGTAAAAAAACCTTCGTCGCCCAACGAACCATATACCTCATCAGTAGACACATGGTAAAAACGTTTTCCTGCAAAATCATCACCCCATGATGCACGCGCAGCATTCAGCAAATTAACCGTTCCTACCACATTGGTCATGATAAATTCCATTGGATTACTGATGGAACGGTCTACATGTGATTCGGCAGCTAAATGGATAACTCCGTCGGGCTGATATTTTGAGAACACCTCCTTGAGTTTTGCTGCGTCGGTAATATCTGCTTTTTCGAAAACATAATTGGTTTTTTGATCGATGTCAACAAGATTCTCCAAATTGCCGGCATAAGTCAATTTATCCAAATTCACAATCGTATTTTCAGGGTAACGATTCACAAAAAGGCGTACCACGTGCGATCCAATAAAACCGGCGCCACCGGTGATAATTAGGGTTTTACTCATTTGAATGGTGATGAAATTGTATATTCATTTTTTCCAATGACAAACCTACAAGATTTTTCGATGATAGGCAAAAGAAAATATAAGAATATAGCTTTTTGGGATTTTGTTTGAAAAAAATGTGTAACTTTGTTTCATACAAAGATAAAAAAAGCAGAACTAAGGAAGCAGTATCCTTCTTTAGAGGAGCTTCTTAGAACAACTTTTAAATACGATAACTATGAAAAAGGAGATGAAACATTGGCTGGTTTTATTATTACTCATTTTTGGGTGTTTTCTGACAGGAGTGGCACAAGATAAAGTGGTATTTGGGGAAGTTCCTATCAATGACATGACCATGACCGTTTATCCTGATGATACCACTGCTATAGCGGTAGTATTGTACGAAAATTGCGACATGTATTATGAATACGAAATAATAAACGGTGATTTTGTAGTGATAACTCGATATACCATCCGTATCAAAATACTAAAAGCTGCAGGGTTAAGCATCGCCGATAGATCTGTTCCATTTTATGCAACAAGCAATAGGGATAAAAGTGAGAAAATTTTTGGTATATCTGGCTATACCTACAATATGGTTAATGGCAAAACAGAAAGGACTAAATTGTCAAAGGAACATATGTTTGAAGAAAATACCTCTGAAAATTGGAAACGGATAAAAATTGCATTTCCGAATATAAAAGTAGGTTCGGTATTTGAATTGAAGTATGAAAAGCGTTCTCCATATTATCATTCGTTGGATGATTATTTTTTCCAAAGCTCCATACCGGTTAGGTATTCTCGTTATCAGATAACCATTCCCGAATATTTTCAATTCAGTAGACGAACTTTTGGTTATGAAACCATTGATTATGCTGAAAAAATGGTAAATCTTTCCTATACAGTTAACTATGGACAAATATTGAGATGTAGCGGTCAGGAAATGACGTTTGTTGCAGCTAATTTACCGGCCATGAAAGATGATAGTTATGTTTGGAATAAAAACGATTACATGGCTAAAGTAGTTTTTGAACTGAGTAGTTTTAACGTTCCAGGTGTTATTTACAAAAATTATTCAGTAACGTGGCAGGATATAGATAAACAATTGTTGGAGAGCGAAAGATTCGGGCGTCAATTACGTTTTTCTAACCTGATGAAAGAGGAACTGAAAATAGCTTTAAAAGACAGTATATCAGCTCAGGATAAAGCAACTACTATATTGAATTTAGTGAAAAATAAAATTCAATGGAATGAAAAAAACACGTTGTATATTGACAATGCTCGAAAAGCGTTAAAGGAGGGAACGGGTACTAGTGGGGAGATGAATGCTGTGTTAATTTGTTTGTTACAGGATGCAGGGTTCGATGCTTGGCCGGTCGTATTGAGTTTAAGAAGTCGTGGACGTATTTTTACAGCTTTTCCAACACTTAATTCTCTGAATTATTTTTTGGTTGGCGTCCGTATAGATGGAAAAGCAGTTTATATGGATGCATCGGATAAATATGGAACCATTGATGTACTACCTACAGAATGTATGGTTCAGGAAGCTCGTTGTATTTTTCAAGAGAAACCCGCTCAATGGGTCGATCTACATGAAATCGGAAAAAATGGCACCACTACTGTTATCACAGCGGGGTTCGATGAAGATGGTAAATTCTCGGGTACGTTACAAAAAAACATGTTAGGAATCCCTTGTGTTGCTTATTGTAGAAAAGTGGACAAGCAAAAGAGTGTGGAGGATTATCAACAAGAGATGGAAAATGATCTGAATGTACGTATTGCTGATCTTCAGCAGGGCAAACCTCAAGGTCCGGTTGTAGAGGAAACCTATGCGTTTACCAATGATGATATTATGTTAGGAGACGAATATATTTACATTAATTCTTTGATATTTCCCAACGTGAAAGAAAACCCGTTTAAAGCAGAAACACGTAAATTACCCATAGAATATTCGTATCCATACGCCAATACCATTACTGTTACTATTACGATACCTGATGGATACGAGGTGGAAGAAATTCCTGCGGCAGAGAGAATTACTATGGGAGACAAGCAGATTGTGTATGCGTATTTGAATCAGAAAAATGAGAAAACCATCCAAGTTGTTCAGAGGATTATACTGACACAAACACTTTATGCGTCGACGGAATATCAGCATGTTCGTGATTTTTGGTCACATATTGCCAATATTAACGATGCACAAATAGTGCTTAAACGTACCTCATCCCAATAATTGATACAAAAATTGACATTTATGCAAACGATCAAATTATTGAACATATTGCTTTTATGGATATTTTTTCAGGCTAATGCACAGGAATACCCAGTATCCGCCATTAGTGATTCGTTGACTAAAAATGCTCATGCGGTGGTTCGTTATAGAGAGGATTTTTTCGAACAGTCTGACTTGAATAACGGAACATATAAAGTGATTAAAGCTATCACTATATTGAATGAAAAAGGGAAATCATATGGAAATATAGTGATTCCTATTGATAAATTTTGGGATATCAAAAGTTTTTCAGCAGTGGTGGTCGATGCTGCAGGTAAAACCATTAAAAAGATCGATAAGAAAGATTTAACGACTACGGCTTATTCTTCACATATGGCAACGGATGATAAGTATTCTTATTATCAGTATCAGCCGGTACGTTACCCTTACACCATTCGATATGAATACGAAATGAAGTTGAAAAATGGTATTTTCGCTTATCCCAGGTTTATGCCCATTCCGGGATATGATGTGTCGGTAGAATATGCAAGATACCATATTCGAGTGCCTTCGGATATGCCTATCCGTTACAAGGTCGAACGGATGCCCGATGGACAGTTTAATACGCGCAAGGCAGGGGGTAACACCATATACGAATGGTCTGTTTCGGACATTAAAGCTATAGAAGATGAACCATATTCACCTGATTTTTTGGATATTGTTCCGGTAGTTTATTTAGCGCCCACTCGTTTTTGTATGGAGCAACAATGTGGAGACATGGCAGATTGGAATAGCTTGGGCATTTGGCTTAACCAATTAATGACGGGCAGAGAAGAAATATCTCCACCATTAAAAGAAAAAATAGTGGCGCTTACGGCAGATGCAGATACAGATAAAGAAAAGGTTCAGCGTATTTATCAATATTTGCAATCGACCACCCGATATGTAAGTATTCAGTTAGGCATAGGAGGTTTTCAACCAATAAATGCGGCCATTGTTGAAAAAACAGGCTATGGAGATTGTAAGGCTTTGTCTAATTATATGAAAGCCATGTTGGCATCTGTTGGTATACCTTCTCTATATACTGTTATCAGTACCGAACATGCTGATTTGTATACGGATCATGCCAGCTTGGGACAAATGAATCATGTGATCCTTGCTGTACCACTGACAACAGATACTCTTTGGTTAGAATGTACCAATCAGGTAATACCTTTTAATTATATACATGATGATATTGCCGGACATCAGTGTTTATTGATAACACCTGAAGGCGGTAAATTGTGTCGGGTAAAAGAGCAAACGGGTATTGCCAATAATAAAACATTGTATTTACAAGCAAAAATTGACGAAACAGGCAATGGAAAAGCCATCATAAGAGAAGGATACAAGTTGAGTGCTTATGAAAGTATGCAAAAGTTTATACATAGCATGAGTCGCGAAGAACAAATCAATACTTTGACAAAAAATCTACCCATTTCTAAAGTTACTATCACCGGATTGCAAGTGTTGACCAATGAAACAGAAACGCCTGATTTACAAGTCAATTATCAAGCAGATATCAAGCAGTTTGCTAATAAATCAGGCAACAGGCTTTTTGTGCCTTTTTCTTCATTACATCATTTTGCGATTGCCAATATGAAATCGACTCGTAAGCAAGATATCGTCATAACGGATGGCATCATGCGGACAGATACGTTACAAATTGAAGTTCCGCCTGGATATACACTTGAAACCATACCTAAACCGGTAACATTAAGCAGTATGTTTGGTGATTATTCATTGGATATTCATATGGAAGACAATAGGATGCAACTAATCCAAAAGATTTATTTAAAAAAAGGACGATATCCGGCAAGTGCTGCAGATGAGTTTCGTAATTTTTTTAAAGATATGGATAAAGAATCAGCCAGAAGAGCGGTATTCAAACAAAATTGAATATGATTACCCATATCAAATTGGTTTGGCAGATTATTTGAAGAGCTTTTGTGTTAGTTCTTGACCAGAAAAATGATGGATAGAAAAGAATTGGAATTGATGTTGCCTGTCGGTTCGTGGGAATCGCTGGCAGCTGCATTACAAACCGGTTGTGATGCCATATATTTTGGTATTGGCGGGCTTAATATGCGTTCGCAATCTTCTGTCAGTTTTTTACTCAATGATTTGTCACGTATTGTTGAGACGTGTCGGGAGCGAGGTGTTAAAACATACCTGACGCTCAATACTGTGGTATATGATGATGATATGTCTGTTTTGCAGGAAACGATTGACGCTGCCCATCAGTGCCACGTAGATGCTATTATAGCTTCCGATATGGCAGCGATATTATGTGCACATGAAGTCGGAATTGAAGTACATGCATCTACGCAGCTTAATATCAGTAATAAACAAGCTGTTCTTTTTTTTGCATCCTATTGTGATGTGATGGTATTGGCTCGCGAACTGAACCTGGAACAAGTGGCAGAAATCAGTCAATTCATCAAAACCAATCGTATTACCGGTCCTTCGGGAAACTTGGTAGAGATAGAGATGTTTTGTCATGGGGCGCTTTGCATGTCCGTATCCGGAAAATGTTATTTAAGTCTGCATGAATATAACCGTTCGGCTAATCGTGGAAGCTGTGTGCAGATATGTCGTCGTTCCTATATGGCATTGGATAATGAAACAGGACATCTATTGGCTGTAGATAATTCTTATATTATGTCTCCTAAAGACTTATGTACGATTGGCTTTTTAGATAAAATGATTGATGCCGGCGTACGGGTATTTAAAGTGGAGGGGAGAGCCCGAGGACCTGAATATGTAAAAATTGTCGGAGAATGTTATCATGAAGCTTTGGAAGCATATTGTCACGGGGCATATCATAGCGCAAAGGTTGATGAATGGACAAACAAATTGCAAACCGTATTTAATCGCGGGTTTTGGGATGGTTATTATCTGGGAAAAAGCATTGCCGAATTGAATGATATACATGGTTCAAAGGCCACCAAACGCAAAGAATATGTTGCAGTATGTCATAATTATTTTTCGAAGTTAGGTGTAGGAGAGTTTCAAATGCAGTCCGGTACTCTTTCGGCGGGTGATCATATTCTGATAATCGGCCCCACTACCGGAATGGTAGAAATGGAGGTTTCGGAAATACGGGTTGACCTAAAGCCAGTGGATAAAACCATAAAGGGCGAAGTTTTTTCCATGCCTGTTCCGCAATGGATACGCCGTTCAGATAAAATATACAAATGGGTGGGTGCGGCTGATAACGAGCAACTTATTTGATTATTTGTCGTTGGTCAATTCCAACAGGGAACTATCCCCGTAACTCAAAAAACGAAAGTCATTACCCAGAGCATATTGGTATATTTCTTTCCATTTGTCGCCAACAAATGCACCGACCAACAACAACAAACTACTTTGTGGCTGATGAAAATTAGTGATAAGACATCGGCAAATCCTAAATTTATATCCAGGTACAATCATTATTTTTGTAGAAGCATATAATGTTTCTTGTTGATGATTTTCCATGTATTTGCAAACTACTGATAATGCTTGATTCACAGTAATATCCTGTGGCAAGTTATAGGCTTCCCATTGTTGTAATTCAAGTTGCTGTACATCTGATTTATAATATAATATCTTGACACCAAGCCAATAAATGCTTTCAAGCGTTCTTAGCGAAGTAGTGCCAATTGATGTTATGTTGCCATCATTCGCAATTATGTGACGGATCATATCCATATGTACAGAGAAAAATTCGACGTGCATGTCATGTAGTAGGACGTCATTTTGTTGAATGGGGCGGAAAGTTCCTGCACCGACATGTAAGGTTATTTCATTCAGTTGTACACCTTTATTGACCAATCGTTGCAGTATTTGAGGAGTGAAGTGTAAACCTGCAGTGGGCGCTGCTACTGAACCCTTGTGTTTTGAATAAACTGTCTGGTATCGTATTTCGTCAATGGCCTCTGTATGACGGTTCAAATAGGGTGGGATAGGGGTTTGTCCGCACATGTCCAGCAACGTGCCAAAATCAACACCTCCATTCCATTGAAATTGAATGATTTGGTAGTTTTCCGTTCCACCAATTCGTTCAGCTTGTATTTCTATGAAGCGATCATTGTATGCAACAGCCTTTTTCAGTATTCCCGATTTCCACTTTTTTAAGTTACCTATCATACATTTCCACTGACAGGTGGATTGTTGAGAAAATGACATTTGGTAATCAGCTGGTTCGTGAGGTTCTAAGCAGAAAATCTCAATACGCGCACCTGTGTCTTTTTCCATCTCAATGCGTGCACGAATAACACGGGTATTGTTGAATACCATGATGTCATTTTCATTTATGTAATCAGGCAAATGGATAAAAACATCGCTTGTAATCAATCCATTGCGGTATACCAGCAGCTTAGATTGATCACGTTCTGCTAACGGGAATTTAGCAATTCGCTCATCTGGCAAATGGTATGTAAAATCGGATATTTGCATATGAAGCTACAAAGTAATACTTTTTATTCCGATAACTTTCCTCGTTCGGTTTTTTTCAATGCGTTTTGCCGCTTATCATTTAATCTTTTTTCAATGGACGCTTTAGTGGGAGTGGTGCGCTTACGTGGTTTTGTTACTTTAAGCGCTTTATCCAGCATACGGGTTGCCCTTTCTATCACCAATTGTTTGTTCTGTAATTGTGAACGTTGTTCGTCGCAAATAAATTGTAAATACCCGTCGTCATTGATATAGGTGGATAACCGTTTACATATACGTTCTTTTTCTGCGTCGCTGAAAATTGTTGAGGTAGCAACATGAAACCATAAGGCTACTTTAGTTTCGGTTTTGTTGACATGCTGTCCGCCTTTTCCACCACTACGCGAAGTCTTGAAGATACATTCGTTTTCGAAAACTATTGGGTCTATTATCATGATGGATATCTATCAAATGGGCAAAAATAATGTTATCAAAAAGCCCCCGAACATGATGTCCGAGGGCTTTTCTTCTAAACTATGATAAAACTAAGCATTTTTTACATCATGCCGCCCATTCCACCCATGCCTGGATTTGGCATAGCTGGTTTTTCTTCTTCTTTTTCAGCCAATACACACTCGGTCGTGAGGAGCATACCAGCGATAGAAGCTGCATTTTCAAGTGCAACGCGGGCAACTTTAGTCGGATCAATAACACCTGCAGCATGCAGATTTTCGTATACATCTGTACGTGCATTGTAGCCATAATCGTCTTTGCCTTCGCGTACTTTTTGCACCACTACAGCACCGTCTAAACCTGCGTTTTCAACGATTTGACGAAGCGGTTCTTCCAAAGCACGGCGTACGATAGCGATACCTGTTGTTTCGTCATCGTTGTCGCCTTTTATGCCGTCTAAAGCATTGACAGCACGGATGTAAGCCACACCACCTCCGGCAATAATACCTTCTTCAACAGCTGCACGGGTTGCACTCAAAGCGTCGTTTACACGGTCTTTCTTTTCCTTCATTTCAACTTCTGTTGCAGCACCGATGTATAATACAGCTACTCCACCGGCTAATTTAGCCAAACGTTCTTGGAGTTTTTCCTTATCATAATCAGATGTGGTATTTTCCATCTGGGCTTTGATTTGAGCAATACGGGCATCAATTTGTTTCTTTTCACCCGAACCATTTACAATCGTGGTATTATCCTTATTGATAGTGATTTTCTCAGCGCTTCCCAACATATCGAGGGTAGCGGTATCAAGCTTCAGACCTTTTTCTTCAGATATTACCGTACCACCTGTAAGGATAGCAAGATCTTCGAGCATTTCTTTGCGACGATCGCCAAAACCTGGGGCTTTAACGGCTGCGATACGCAATGAACCTCTTAATTTATTAACGACCAAAGTAGCAATGGCTTCTCCATCAACATCTTCAGCGATAATTAACAAAGGTTTACCTGTTTGAAGAGAGGCTTCCAGAATAGGAAGAAATTCCTTCATGGTAGAAATTTTCTTGTCGTGGATCAGGATAAGCGGATTATCCAGGGTACATTCCATTTTTTCAGTATCAGTAACGAAATAAGGAGAAATGTAACCACGGTCGAATTGCATACCTTCCACTACATCTACATATGTTTCAGATACTTTTGCTTCTTCGACGGTGATAACGCCTTCTTTTTTCACTTTGGCCATAGCTTCAGCAATCAGTTTGCCAATTTCGGGATCGTTATTAGCGGAAATAGAAGCTACCTGTTCGATTTTTTTCAGGTCATCACCTACTTCTTTTGATTGTTTTTTGAGGTTTTCAGTTACTTTTAAAACGGCTTTATCGATACCACGTTTCAGATCCATAGGATTAGCGCCGGCGGTAACATTCTTCAACCCAACAGCCACCAATGATTGAGCCAATACTGTGGCAGTGGTTGTTCCGTCACCTGCGTCGTCATTCGTTTTCGAAGCGACTTCTTTAACCATTTGTGCACCAAGATTTTCCATTTTATTGGATAAATCTATTTCTTTAGCTACGGTTACTCCATCCTTGGTGATTTGAGGAGCGCCAAATTTTTTGTCGATAACCACATTACGGCCTTTAGGACCTAAGGTCACTTTTACAGCATTTGCTAATTGATCAACGCCTTTTTTGAGAGCGTCACGGGCTTCGATATTAAATTTAATCTCTTTTGCCATCTCTTTAACGATTATTTGATTAGGTTTTTAATTCAATAATGATTTACAAAAATTAAATAACGGCTAAAATATCCGATTGTCTCATCATCAGATAGTCCTTACCGTCGACGTTGAGTTCAGTACCTGCATATTTGCCGTAAAGAACAACATCTCCAACTTTTACTTGCATTTCTTCGTCTTTAGTGCCAGGACCAACTGCTACTACCGTTCCTTTTTGTGGTTTTTCCTTGGCGGTGTCGGGAATGATTAGCCCGCTTGCAGTTTTAGACTCGGCTTCCATTGGTTGTACCAGGACTCTGTCCGCTAATGGTTTAATTTTTACATTTGCCATGTTTGAATATGATTAATTAGTTAAACAATCAAAAATTTCTACTTCACTTTGGATACATATATTGTGCCAAATGGGGTTTTCATGCATTGTATGGATATTTTTCTGACAATTTTACAGCTACGTGAAACATTGTGTCAGTTTTGCTGTATGTGTCAAAAATAGAATAAAAATGCCGGCTAAAATTTAGCCGGCATTTTGATGAAAATTATATTGTAAATAATATCAATATGATTAATTAGAAGGATTTTCCACAGGTGTTTCCGTCGGTGTGGTTGTGGGAACTGTCGGGAAGTTTGGCATTGTCGTCGGATCAACTGCATTTTCGATTTGCGAATCCAAAATAGATTTAGATCCTGAAGTATCGCCTGAAGGAATCACCAATGCTGCCAGAAGACACAAAAATATAAGTGACCCCGCTAAAGTCCATGTTGCTTTTTCGAGAAAATCAGCAGTTTTACGTACGCCCATGATTTGATTGGACGAAGAAAAATTAGCTGCTAAACCTCCTCCTTTGGAATTTTGTACTAATACGATAAGTGTCAAAAATACGCAAACGGCTATAATTAAAATGGATATCAGTGTGTACATAAAAATCTTTTAGATAAGTTCTTGTTTTAACCTGTCAATTTGGGCTGCAAAGTAAATATGTTTTTCCGGATATTTCAAAATTAAATGTTCATATATTTCGATAGCCTTTTGAATATGCCCTTGGCTGGCATAAATATCAGCTAAAGTATCGCTGGCAATATCTGGATCACTTTGCAGACTTGTTGCTAAATCTACTTGAAAATCACTATCGGAAGGAATAATTTTAGGATTAGCACTCAGAAAAGAATCAATTAAATTGCTGTTGGTTGCTTCTTTATTACTTTCTCCTTGAATTGTCACATTTGTTTCCGTTTGAACAGATGATTCGGCAACTGTTGGGTCTATGGAAATAGGCTCTGAGTGTTCTATTACATCAGTTGCGTGATGCGTTTCTGATGGATCAATAGTTTCTAATTGTCTTTGGATCACCTTCATCAACTCATCATTGCTCATGATCTTTTCCTCCGCAACAATGTATTCGTTCACATTTTTCCGGATCTTTTCTACATCCGTCGTTGGTGAGGATGATGGTGAACTATTTTGTTCCTTCTTAGGTGCGTCGGAAGTTACGATAGGCTGTGGAGCTTCAGCAGTAGTGGTTTCACTTTCTGGCGTGATAAATGCATTTCCAGGCGCAAATGGTGTTACCACTTCTTCAATATTATCTTGAGGTGGCATGGTTTGCTGGCGGAAAGCATTGGGACGGTTGATGTAATTATACAACAATTCCCGGTCACGCACATTTAAAGCCGATTTATTGAGTTGATGCGTTAGTTGGGTTTCGTCGGTTTGCTTTAAGCTCTGAAGATATAATTGATGACCTGTATGAAAATAAGAATACTCCTCTATCAGCCGGTTTAATTCATCGACAGACTTTCCCGTTTGATCGGGATTGCGGAGCAACGCCATTATTTCTTCCCTGGTCATGAATATAACATCAATATTACTTTATCCTGTTAACAAACAGACGTACAAAAGTATTAATTTTTATTCAATTATTCTCCAACGATAGAAAAAACTTTGTATGCACACAGCCGATTCCGTAAATTATCAATTTCCCAATTCGGAAATAAATTTTACCCGCATCAACCGGATATCTTCTTCCGAATATTCATCTTCTCCCAATGCCCGTAATGCGTCATCAATAGATTCCGTTTCAGCTTCTTCTTTGAAATAAGTATATATTTCTTCGCGATGTTCTTCGTCTAATACTTCGTTGATATAATAATCCAGATTTAACTTGGTTCCTGAATTAACAATGGCTTCTATTTCAGTCAACAATTCGGGAATTTCCAAATTTTTAGCTTCACATATGTCTTCGAGTGCTATTTTGCGGTCAATCGCTTGAATGATATATACTTTTAAACCGGATTTATTGACTACCGATTTCACTACCATGTCTTGAGGACGTATGATCTCTTTTTCTTCCACATACGCCTTGATGATATCTACAAATTCTTTACCGTATCTTTGTGCTTTTCCAGCGCCTACACCGGAAATATTCTGCATTTCCATCATGGTAACCGGATATTGAATGCACATATCTTCGAGTGACGTATCCTGAAAAATGACAAAAGGCGGTAGGTTTTTTTGTTTGGATATTTTTTTGCGTAGGTCTTTGAGTATTTTGAACAATTCATCATCAACCGTACTACTTTTTCCTGCCAAATTGACAGAAGCATCGTCATCTTCCTCGTCATACTCATGATCCTGTGACAACAGGATAGAGTATGGTTCGTCCAAGAAATCACGTCCTTTCTGGGTCATTTTCAACAACCCATAGTTTTCTATTTCTTTTTGTATCAGTCCGGCTACTAATGCTTGACGGATCACCATGTTCCAGAAACGAGCGTCCTTTTCGTCGCCAGCACCAAACATTTCCAATTTGTGGTGTTTGTAACTCTTGATGGCACTGTCGGCATTACCTGTTAAGAAATTAGCTACATGTTCTCCCTTAAATTTTTCCTGTAGCTCGAGAATAGCATTCAGCAAAGTAACCAAATATTGATCGCCTTCGAATTGTTTTTTCGGATGGCGGCAATTGTCGCAATTTTCACAATTTTCTTCGGTGTAAATTTCTCCGAAATAGTGCAGTAATAATTTGCGGCGACATAATGCCGATTCAGCATAAGCAACTGTTTCCAACAATAACTGTTTCCCTATTTCTTGTTCGGCAACAGGCTTACCCTGCATGAATTTTTCAAGTTTTTGGATATCCTTGTAGCTATAAAAAGCAACACAGTTACCTTCGCCTCCATCACGACCAGCACGGCCAGTTTCTTGATAATAACCTTCCAAACTTTTGGGAATGTCATAATGAATTACATAGCGTACGTCCGGTTTATCAATTCCCATTCCGAAGGCAATTGTGGCGACGATAACATCTGCTTCTTCCATTAGGAATTTGTCTTGATTTCCCGAACGTGTGGAGGCATCCATGCCTGCATGGTAAGGTAATGCTTTGATACCATTTACCTGTAACTGCTCGGCCAACTCTTCCACTTTTTTACGGCTCAAACAGTAAATAATGCCTGATTTGTCGTTGTTATTTTTGATGTACTTGATGATTTCCTTTTCGGCATTCATCTTTGGTCGTACTTCATAATATAAATTGGGACGATTAAATGATGCTTTGAAGACCTGAGCGTCCAACATTCCGAGATTTTTTTGAATATCGTGTTGCACTTTAGGCGTAGCTGTGGCTGTAAGCGCCATAATGGGAGCATCGCCTATCTCACTAATGATAGGACGTATACGACGATATTCTGGGCGAAAATCATGCCCCCACTCTGAAATACAATGAGCTTCGTCAATGGCATAAAACGAAATGGTCAATTGCTTCAGAAATTGTACATTTTCTTCTTTTGTCAGGGATTCTGGGGCAACATATAATAATTTGGTTTTTCCGCTCAAGATATCCTCTTTTACTTTGGTAATTTGTGTCTTATTGAGCGAAGAATTCATAAAATGCGCCACTCCGTCTTCCGACATGAAATTTCGCATCGTATCTACCTGATTTTTCATCAAAGCAATAAGAGGTGAAATGATGATAGCTGTTCCGTTTAACATCAAAGCTGGTAGCTGGTAGCAAAGTGATTTTCCACCTCCTGTGGGCATCAATACGAAAGTGTTTTTTCCTTCGAGCACATGATGGATAATTGCTTCCTGGTTACCCTTGAATGTCGAAAAGCCAAAGTATTTTTTTAAATTTTCGACCAACGGATGTTGTGTTTCTTTTGCCATTTTGGTTCACTGATTTCTATTAGTGTTTTTTTATTTGGGTGATTCAAATGTATGATTTTTTTGATATCAAATGTCTTTATAAAATATTCTTTTACGCTGTCTCGCATAAAACCTCATGGATACATTGCACTGATTCGACAAAAATGAATACTTTTGTAAGTTAAAATTACATTAAAAATTGATACCGTAAAAATTTATTTTACAAAAACGTAAGTTATTGGAAAGTAATTACATTTTGTCGATTTGATTTTTTAGGGGTCGCAAATCTATAACATTTTGTGATAGGTCATACAGCAATTTGACAAATGGTTGTATTTTTTTATCAAAAGTAATTTTATTTTAGACGATAATATAGTACGGACGTAAAAAATATTTTTAAGTATGGCAAGACAACCAAACGGGGAGATGTCGTTTTTGGAACATCTCGAAGAACTTCGCTGGCACATAGTACGTTCAGCAGTCGCCATTGTAGTTTTTGCCCTGGTAGCCTTTATTTTTAGTCGGTTTATTTTTGATTATGTATTGTTAGCTCCAAAACATCCTGAATTTTTTACCAATAGGATGTTATGTCGTTTAGGACAATGGGCTCACGCCGAAGTGCTATGCATCAATTCAAAGCCGTTTTTGATACAAAATATTAAAATGGCAGGGCAATTTTCCAGCGACATTATGGTATCATTGATTATAGGTGTTATTGTCGCTTTTCCTTACATTGTATGGGAAATGTGGCGTTTCATATCGCCAGCTTTATATGATAAGGAACGACAACACGCGCAAGGAACAGTATACGCCGTATCTGCTTTATTCTTATTGGGGGCTGCTTTTGGGTATTATATTATTGTACCGTTATCCGTACATTTCTTAGGAACTTATCAAGTTAGTGCTGAAATTGTCAATCAAATCGATTTGAATTCGTATTTTTCAACGGTAGCCTATGTACCATTGGCAACAGGCGTCATATTCGAATTGCCAATATTGATGATATTCTTGGCCAAAGTAGGTATTATAACACCTTCGTTCCTGATTAAATACCGTCGGCACGCATATATTGTATTGTTGGTACTGTCTGCAATTATCACGCCGCCTGATGTATTTAGTCAAATATTAGTCGTACTCCCATTGATCGCATTGTATGAAGCCAGTATTTTTATGACCAAACGTACTGTTAAAAAGTATCAACAGACGTTGGTGGAAGCGGGTGCGGACTAAGTATGAAGTAAATATCTAAAAACAGGAAGAGGGACAAACATTGTTTGTCCCTCTTCCTGTTTTTAGATACAATATAACCTATCGTATCTGGTTAAATTCTTTTAAAGCTGCGTAAAATGCTTCAATATTGGCAAATGGTGATTCAGGTGGCGTGTCGCAACCTGACGATAACACGAAATTTTTGTAACTTGCCGTTTGACGGAGTAAGTCAAGGGTCGCTTGTTTCATTGTTTCGGGTGTGGCCATTTTGAACATATCGACAGGACTTAAATTACCCATCACCAAAACATTGCTCGGACATGCATCTAATGCTTCTTTCATGTTCATGGCATCGCCAAAATGGTACCCTGCTGCTCCTGTATACAACATTGCTGGAGTACATTGCCCGCGGTTACCACAGTTGTGTAAAATAGCCATAAACGAATCGTCTTGTAAAGCATCTACAATTTGTTTGACATATACCGAGGAGAAGTTTTGGCAGTCATCATTAGATAACAACCCGGCAGCAGGTTCTGCAATGACGATTCCATTTACACCTGTCTTTTTTAACTCTTTGCCATACTTGACAATAAAGTCAGTACATTTTTGCAACAATAGGTGAATGGTGTCGGGTTCGATGTACATACCCATCATAATTTCAGTCATGTCAAATAAACGACCAGCCAATGAAAATGGACCGATACATCCTGACAACACGGGTTTATCATGAATATTTTCTGCGGCTAATCGATTAGCCAGAATATATTGTGGCACACGTCCAGCAGTTACTTCAGGTACTTTTAATTTTTGCACAGAATCATAATCGGAAACTAAACGACCTATTACAGAAGGAACTTCGTGTTCTGAAAAATGTATTTCAGCTCCGAAAGCTTCCGCTTCAACCGTCAGGTCCATAATGACCGTAGAGGCAGCGGAGGGAAAACGTTCATTTACTGCTTTAATGGCTGCGAAATGGACATTACCATCGGTTACAGCATCTAATACCGTTTTGCCTATCATCTCTATACCCGGGTGTGTCATGATAGGGATAGCCAATCGTACCGGGCTATTAATAACATCTTTTATCCAGTTATTGACATTCATGGTGCTTAATTTTACTTGGGTTATTGGTATTAGGCAATTAATTCTTTTGCCATTTTTACAGCAGCGTTGGCATTGCTGCTGTATCCATCAGCGCCAATTTCTTTAGCAAAACGATCGGTAACAGGAGCGCCTCCTACCATGAATTTCACCTGACTACGTATGCCTGCGCTTGTGAATGCATCGATGGTGGTTTTCATAGCGGGCATGGTAGTCGTAAGCAAGGCTGATAAACATACAATTTGTGCATTTGATGATTTTACGGCATCGATAAATTTTTGAGGTGCCACATCTACGCCAAGATTGATTACTTCAAAACCGCAACCCTCGAGCATCGCAGCTACAATATTTTTACCAATATCATGTAAGTCGCCTTTTACGGTACCGATGATGATTTTTCCCAAACTTGAATCTGCACTACCCACCATTTGCGGACGAAGCACTTCTAATGCTCCTTTCATGGCTCTTGCAGCCATCATCATTTCTGGGACAAAGGCTTTACCGGATTCAAATCGTGCCCCCATTTCTTCCATGGCTTTGATCATATAGTCATCGATGAGTGTACGTGGTGGTACCTTTTCATCTAAAGCTTGTTTAACAATTTCTAAGGCTTTGTCGAGCTTACCGGTGAGAATAGCATCGAAGAGTGGTGTTAAATCTGTCATATCATAGTGAATTTAAAAATATTACAACATTAATGATACACGTACCGAATTCAGGTAGTGCGATATATGTATTAATTGATTAGCGAATGATATATTTCAACAAACTTCTATTAACCAGAAGATTATTTATGTTGGAAAGCCTTCTTCGCTTGGAGTAAAGCATTCAAGTTTTCGGAAGAAGTGTTTGGTGGCATTCCTCCAGCACATGAAAGGACAAAACGTGACGTGTCTTTCAACTCGTGCAATAATTCCGAAGTGACTTTTTTCACTTCTTCGGGAGTAGCTGCAGCCAATACATCACGAGGCGGTACGCTACCCAATACAGTGAGCTGATTGTTGGTTTCTGCCTTTATCCCATTGATATCCATGTATATACCAGGATTGTATAAGTTAACCCCCATAGCCGGATAATGCTTCACAGAAACCCTGAAATCGGCGTCATTGTGGAATAATTTTACGTTTACTTGTGCGTCGTCGTTAAGTTCTTTGATATAAGGATATCCAAATGTCAGGAAATCTTCTTCACTGATAAAGCCGACAATATCATCAAGCATCATGATCCCGTCGATGGATGGAAATACCTGACGTTGAATTTCGTGCCAACGTTTCAAGAAATCGGTAATGATTCGCATCAAACGGTGCACCCTTTCCGGGTCCATGACGATGGCCATCATCAATTCAGTAGTGCCCATCAAGAAAGATGCAATATTTAATGGACCGCGAGATACGGAAAATCGGATTTTATGTCCCCTGGCTTCAATACCCGGTTGGGCTAATACCAAACGGTTAAGCATGAAGGGTAATAATCCGTCGATTTCAGGATCGGGTGTATCCATATCGTCAATTTCTTCAATTGACTTAATGGTTTTGTTGGCAAAAGGAAATTCGTTTTTCCAAAAAGTGCATTTAGCGCCAAAAGCTGACGGTTCGGTACACATTCCATATTCACTCCAAAAACCAGGGAAAAACATCACATCTGGGAAAGCATCGATAGCTGCAAAATTAGCTTTCAACCACAGATCGTCATTCGAAAAATAATCGACCAGCGAAATGCCGTACCAATTGGGCAGCCATGGACTATCTATAATGAAACCTACAGGTATGTCTGTTTGTGGTTCTCCTTTTACCACAGAAATGAGATGTTTCCATTGTGCATCAGTCATGGTTACTTATTTTATTGATTATAATAACTTAATTTGTTTTATACTTGATAAACAACACAATCCATCCATTTATCTCATGAATAGATAAGCGCCTATATTTGGAAGGTCAAAAATCGGAAATTATTTCCTATCATGCAACAATTAAGTTAAAAATAATTGTCGTTATTTATGGAATATGGAAATAACGTATTTGGCATGTTTTATGTACTTTTGTCGTGGATAAGACATCTTGAGATGATGGATTCTTTTAGGAATATTTTTTAAAAGAGAGTGTAAGAATATGATTGAAAGTATATTGCGTTTTGATGAAATCAAAATAGATTACCGTAGTTTGTATATGTCTTTGGGATATGGCTTACACCAGGTTTCTGAATATATGATAGATATTATTCAGTATAGAGTTCAGAAACTTAGTAGTATATGCATTCCCCGCACCGGATATATCATGGTGGACGGGCACATTTCCGGTTCTAGCCGGTTGGTTATTGGAGATACGGAATTTGTGATGGGAAAAATTATCGCACAAGGCCTTGCAGATGCAGATAAATATATTGTATTTGTAGCAACTGCGGGGAACGAATTTAACCAATTTGTGCACGATATACATGAAGAAGGAGATATTTTTGATGATTACATTTATGATATTATAGGTTCTGAAATTGCTGAAGCAACGGTGAATTCACTTGTTACATCTTTGGAGGATAAATACCAAGGAGTAGGAATGCATGTAAGTAATCCATATAGTCCCGGTTATTGTGGCTGGCATGTTCGTGAGCAAATGAAATTATTCTCTTTATTGCCACCGGCGCCGTGTGGAATTACTTTGAATGATTCATGCCTGATGACACCTATCAAATCAGTGAGCGGAATTATTGCATTGGGTAAGGAAGTCACAAAAAAACCCTATGGTTGTGCTATTTGCAACATGAGTAGTTGTTATAAGAACCAACATAAACTACAACAAGGTACCGCAACTACAGTATGATTGTGCGTACAAAGGCTTGATTTGTTTAATGTACACATTAAAAATATTAAGATAAATGACAACATATTTAATGTTTACATTAAATATGTTAATATAAACAACAACTATTTTAATGTATACATTAAAATCAATCTAAGCATCTCATAGATGCTTTTCCTGAAAAGGCCAATAAATTTATGTGAAGATAGTTTAGTCATCATAGTTCATAACTCGCTGCTCATCGTTCATAACTTTTTGTGAGTATGAACACAGAAAAGTAATAACTTTGCAGTTACATCAATAACCGTATTTTTTGTAAAAACAGTCATGAATGATTGTCATGGCGAATTTACTGTTCGTCCACTGAGGTGGATATTTGGTCTTAAAATTTTAAATGATAAGCAAATGAAAAACATTTTACCTGTTGCATGTATGGTTGTATGTATCTGTTATTCATGTTCGCATCAATCCAAACAAACCAGTATGAATCCCTTTTTGAATGATTATGATACGCCATTTGCTGTGCCGCCGTTTGATAAAATTATGGATGCGGATTACATTCCGGCATTTGAAGCTGGTATCCAACAACAATTAGACGAAATTAATGCCATCATTAATTCGCATGAAAAACCTGGTTTCGAAAATGTAATTGTGGCGCTCGATCGGAGTGGCGAAATATTGCTTAAGGTTGTTTCTGTATTTTATGGCATCAATGGGGCAAATACATCAGACCAACTGCAAGCCATAGAAAGGGAAATCGACCCGAAACTTGCCAAACATACAGATGATATATATTTGAATATGCCTCTGTTTGCAAAAGTAAAGGCAGTTTATGAGCAAAAAACATCTTTAGGATTAAATGATGAACAGGCTAAGTTATTGGAAGAAACGTACAAGAAATTTGTCAGGCATGGAGCCAATCTTTCTTCGGATGAACAGGCCATATTACGGGAGCTGAACCAGGATATTTCGATGTTACAGCTTATTTTCGAGCAAAATATATTGGCTGAAACCAATGCTTATCAATTAGTGGTAACAGACGAAAAACAATTGTCTGGCATTACTAAAGCCCAGAAAGAAGCTGCAGCGTCGGCTGCAAAAAATGCTGATAAAGAAGAATGGCTTTTTACATTACACAATCCCAGCATTATGCCGTTTTTACAATTTGCTGATAATAGGGTTTATCGTCAACAGATGCTCGAGGCATATTTGAATCGCGCCAACAACAATAATGCGAATGATAACAAGGAAGTGGTGGCAAAGTTGGTTGCCAAACGCCTGGAAAAAGCTAAATTGTTGGGTTATGAAAATTATGCAAGCTATGTATTGGAAGATCGTATGGCTAAAACACCACAAAATGTATATGCATTACTTGATCGTATTTGGACTCCTGCATTGGATAAGGCAAAGTCGGAAGAAGCCGACATGCAGGCATACATCAAAAAAAGCGGACAAAAACTTGATTTTGAAGCATGGGATTGGCGTTATTATAATGAAAAGGTAATGAAAAGTAAGTTTGATCTCAACGAAGAGATGTTACGTCCCTATTTTCGTTTGGAAAATGTTCGCGATGGTATTTTTTATGTATGTAACCAACTGTATGGTATTACTTTCACCGAACTGACCAACCTGCCCAAGTATCATGAGGAAGTAGTCACTTACGAATGTAAGGATGCTGATGGGACACATCTTGGTATTTTATATATGGACTTTTTCCCACGTCCAGGAAAACGTGGTGGTGCATGGTGTGGAACTTACCGCCAGCAGACTTTTATGGATGGTAAACGTATTGCACCAGTCACTACTATTGTGTGTAATTTTACCCGTCCTACAAGCGATGCTCCTGCGTTACTGAGTCCGGATGAGACGGAGACTTTTTTTCATGAATTTGGACATGCTTTGCATAATTTGTTCGATAAAACGCATTACTATGGCACTTCTGATGTTCCTCGTGATTTCGTGGAATTGCCTTCTCAAATTATGGAGCATTGGGCATTTCAACCGGAGGTATTGAAGGTATATGCAAAGCATTATCAAACGAGAGAGGTGATTCCTGCCGAATTAATTGAAAAAATGGAAAAAAGTGGTAAATATGGACAAGGATTTGCTACCACCGAATATTTGGCCGCATCATATCTGGATATGGATTATCATATATTGGCTGACGCGAAAAATATAGATGTCTTAAAATTTGAAAAGGCATCCATGGATAAACTCGGACTTATTAAGCAAATACCCCCACGTTATCGTACTACATATTTCAGGCATACCATGGGTGGAGGCTATACTGCCGGATATTACAGCTATATTTGGGCCGAAGTGCTTGATGCAGATGCTTTCCAGGCATTTGTGGAAACCGGTAATATTTTTGATAAGGCTACAGCAAATGCTTTCCGTAAAGATATCCTTGAAAAAGGAGGTATTTATGATGCGATGGAAATGTACAAAACATTCCGCGGCGCAGAACCAAATATCGATGCCTTATTAAAAAACAGAGGGTTAAGTGATTGATACATGCCTTTTCATGATGGGGGCATCGTGGTGTATGAGTGCAATGATTGAAATTAAGAATAGATCGTACATATTCGGGATCCATTTTCTGTTCCCCAAATAGGTATTATATAATATATAAAAACGTTTCATATTTCATAATTAATTATATCAGATGAATCAGGAAATCGTGTTGAGTGGTATACGCTCAACAGGCAGTTTACATTTAGGAAATTATTTTGGTGCCATGCGTAATTTTGTCAAATTACAAGATACGCATACATGCTACTTCTTTATTGCAGACTATCACTCGCTGACCACACATCCTACACCAGATGATTTGAATACAAATGTCCGTCGCATCATAGCCGAATATTTGGCATCGGGCATTGATCCCGAAAAATGTACCTTGTACGTGCAAAGTGACGTTCCTGAAATCTGCGAGTTGTACCTTTTGCTCAACATGATTGCTTATGTGGGCGAATTAGAACGTACGACAACTTTTAAAGACAAAATACGCCAACAACCAGGTAATATTAATGCGGGATTATTAACGTATCCTGTATTAATGGCATCTGATATATTGATACATAGGGCGAATAAAGTCCCTGTGGGAAAAGATCAAGAGCAGCATTTGGAATTGGCGCGTGTATATGCTCGTCGCTTCAATAATACGTATCAATGTGAGATTTTTCCTGAACCGGAAGCTTTCAATTTCGGCGCTAATCTTGTAAAAGTGCCTGGTCTCGATGGAACGGGTAAAATGGGGAAATCTGAAGGCAATGGTATTTATTTAACAGATGCTCCGGAAGTAATTCGCAAAAAAGTCATGAAAGCCGTTACTGACACAGGGCCGACTGAGCCAAACCAGACACCAACCGAACCCATACAGAATTTGTTTTTGATGATGGGATTGGTTTCAAAGCCAGATACTTTAACTTTTTTTCAGGAACAATATGCTCAGTGCACTATCCGGTACGGAGATTTGAAAAAGCAATTAGCAGAAGATATCGTATCATTTCTTACACCGATTCGTGAAAGATTTGAAACCATTATTCGTGATAAAAACTATATCAGCCAGGTAGCCGCTTCCGGAAAAGAAAAAGCGCGTGATAGTGCAAGTAAAACCATAGCGCAAGTGCGACAAGCCATTGGGATAAGAAATTTGTAAGACTTATTATTTACAAACTGACCACACCCAATATGTCCGAAATTTGTTTGAAAATCGACTGTCTATTTTGCTACTTTTGCCCCTGGTCGAAGATTTATTTGTGGTAATGAGGCGAAATTGCAATGGTAGTAACCCTTTTTTTGTTATTTTTGTCGGATTATGTGATATAAATTTAAAAATTTAAAAAATCAATGAATCATGAAGAGAGTGATCATTTTATCGACATTTTTAGTATTTCTATTGGCCTGTAGCAACAATAAATCTGGCCAGGATTTAAAACTCAATGCTCTTGAGTATTTCGAAACACAAGGCTTCAATGTCCTTGTATACAGTAACCCGTTTACTGGTGGTTTTAATGATGAGAAGACTGCTGGTATCGAATTGATTCACCATGGCGTAAGAACATCGACGGGTGGCGCTGTGAGACTTTCTAATACTCCCGAGCAGTGGGACCTCGTTCCCGAGATGACCAGCCGGGTCGTAGACTCCTTGGCAAATACCATTGAGGTTACGCTGAGGTATGCCGATTACGATTTTGATTCGCGTGTCGTTGTCGAGGGTAAAGGTAAAACTGTCGAGATTTCCGTTTACCTCGATAAACCTGTTCCAGCAGCGCTTGCTAATGCTGCCGGATTCAATCTTGAATTCCTGCCCTCACAATACTGGGGAAAGACCTATCTGATGGATGGGCGTACCAACCTGATCCCCCGCTATGCGGTAAGTGAAATGATCACCAGACCCAACAGCGAAAAAATGAAACAATTCAAGGGTTATGTAACCGCCGACGACAGGGGTACCGGTTTATTTGTCGATCCGCTACCGCTCGAAACCGGTCGTGCACTGGTTCTAGCGTCCGATAGTCCCGAACGTATGGTGAAGATTACCTCGCAGGATGTCGATCTTTCACTTTTCGACGGCCGTATGCTTGCACAAAACGGATGGTTTGTAGTTCGCAGTATGCTTCCGGAAGGGAGAACAGGCAAGGTGTTGACCTGGACGCTCGAAGGAAATACCATCGACGGTTGGATCCGGGAACCCAACATCGGTTTCTCGCAAGTAGGCTACCTGCCTTCGCAACAAAAAGTCTCTGTCATTGAACTCGACAAAAAAGACAAACCGCAGGCAAAAGCATCGATATATAAAGTAGGCGAGGGCGGAAAAGCGACTGAAGTATTCAGCGGCAAAGTCGTATCTTGGGGTGACTATTACAAGTACCACTATGTGAAATTCGATTTTTCTGCAGTTAACACCCCCGGCGTGTACTATATTAAGTACGGCGATACTAAAACCAATCACTTCTTGATAGAAAATAACGTTTACGATAAGATCACCGACGCCACCAGTGACATATGGATCCCGATACATATGGACCACATGTACGTGAAAGAGGGTTACCGGGTATGGCACGGCGAGCCTTTCAAGGATGGTTATCTCCAGGCTCCGGTCAATACCGACCACTTTGATCTCCATTCCCAAGGACCAACGACCGATACTCCGTTTAAAGGGCTGCAACTGATACCCGGATTGAATGTAGGCGGTTTCTTCGACGCCGGAGACTTTGATATCGAGACCGGATCGAACATTGGCGTGGTGCAGAACCTTGTCCAGACATGGGAATATTTCAAACCCTTGCGCGATGAAACATTTGTTGATGAGAAGGCTCGTTATGTAAACCTTCACCGTCCGGACGGGGTGCCCGATATCTTGCAGTTCATCGAGCATGGAACCTTGAATCTGGTAGCCCAGGCAGAGATCCTCGGCCACATGGCACAAGCGCTATCCAACTCTGTTCTTGATAACTATCACCACCTTGGCGACGCAGCCTCGCTGACAGACAATCTTCCTTATAATGCGAACCTCGGCCCGTATGAAGTAGCTCGTGACGGCCGATCAAGCGGAGTTAAGGACGATATGTGGGCCTTTACAAGCCGCAATCCCGGTCTCGATCTGAGGGCAGCGACGATGTTTGCCGCAGCAAGCAGGGCATTGACGGGATATAACGACGATCTTGCTAAAAGGGCATTGGTACAGTCGAAAAGGCTTTTGAAAGAGGCTACGGAATTAATCGCCAAGATGCCACAGGATCAACGCATGGGCAGAATGGGCGGTTTCGGCGCGGATATGGCCACTAACTTACAGCTGTATATCACTACCGGAGAGCAACAGTATGCCGATAAATTCCAGGAGCTTTTATGGCCAGCGCTCGATCGTAATGTCAGCATCAGCATTTTGACGGCATTGCATGCCATACCCCACCTAGACGCGTCCTACAAAGAAAAACTCCGGCCATATATGGTAATGTACAAAGAATACATTGATGGGCTTGAGAAGGAAAATCCGTATGGGGTACCCATCGGCCTTGGTAACTGGGCAGGAAGTGGAGGCGTGGTGAGCTTTGGTACCACCGTTTGCTTTGCCAACAAACATTTCCCTGATATTATCGATGCCAGCCATGCATTCAAGGCCACCAACTGGCTATATGGCTGCCATCCGTACCACAATTATTCGTTAGTGGCAACGGTGGGCGCCGTTCGCCCCAAAGAAGTCTTTTATGGTAATAATAGGGCCGATTTCTCATTTATTCCAGGTAATGTTGCTCCGGGTATACTATTCAGAAAACCAGATCACTTTGAAAACTACGATGACTGGCCGTTCCTTTGGGGACAAAATGAGGGCACTATTGGTGGAAATACCGGTTATTTAATTTTTGGAAGCGTTTTCAAAAATATAATGACAAAATAGAACTCTAAAAAAAGGAGACATAAAAAAATTGAATCGCACCCCAAAAGTTGGACAAAGACTTTTGGGGTGTTTTTATGAAATACAGTTATACCCGATGTCTCGATTAATTGTTATTTAGTCCCGAAACTTTCCTCAATGTATGGGTATTATTCAAAAACAAGAAACTTACTATTGCATCAAATGTTATATCATCTGATGTAATAGTAATTTTTTTGTGTCTTGAGCCGAAAGATTAGGCTCCGAATTTTGTCTCTAATTCTTTGATTTGGGCTTTGAAATACCGGTCGGTTTCCATCAAGTTATTGACCGTGCGGCAAGCATGAAGCACGGTAGCATGATCTTTGTTTCCTAATTGTGCACCAATGCTTTTTAACGAAGTTTTAGTCAGTTGCTTGGAAAAATACATGGCAATTTGCCTGGCTTGCACAATTTCCCTTTTGCGGGTGTTGGACAAGATACTGTCTTCTTCGATATGATAGTAATCGGCTATTACCTGTAATATATAATCAATAGATACTTCTTGTCGGGTATGTTTGATGAGTTTATCAATAGTAGCCCTTGCCAAATCGAGCGTAATGGCTTTCTTGTTCAACGTTGCTTGCGCTAATAGGCCAATCAATACGCCTTCTAGCTCACGTACATTATTGACGATGTTTTTAGCAACATATTCCAATACTTCGTCCGGCAATTCGATACCATCACGATAAGCGCGGTGTTTCAAAATGGACAAACGCGTTTGGTATCCTGGAATTTGCAATTCCGTAGAAAGTCCCCATTTGAAGCGCGAAAGTAAACGTTTGTCGATCAATCCTTGTAAATCGACAGGCGCCTTATCTGAGGTAAGAATTAATTGCTTGCCTCTTTGATGTAGATGGTTGAATATTTCGAAAAACGTTCTTTGTGTTCCTTCCTTTTTAACAAATTCTTGCACGTCATCAATAATCAATAAATCAATACATTGATAAAAATGCAAAAAATTATTGGTGTCATTTTTACGGATAGCGTCTGTAAACTGAGTGGTAAATTTTGTGGCGTTTACATACAACACCGTTTTATCCGGCATTTGTTCTTTTACTTTGATACCAATGGCCTGTGCCAAATGGGTTTTACCCAATCCAGACTCTCCGTATAAAAATAAAGGATTAAAAGCTGTTCCTCCTGGTTTTTCTGCTACGGCTAATCCAGCAGAACGAGCTAAGCGATTACATTCCCCTTCTATGAAGTTGGAAAAAGAATATTCAAAATTGAGTTGTGGATTGATTTGAAGCTTTTTCAATCCCGGAACCACAAAAGGATTGGGAATCGGTTCTTTAAGTGAGGAAACAGGCTGATTAACAATGTTTCGTGAACTGCTACTACCGGGTATAACCGTATTGCGATTTTCATAATTTGAACCGACAGGAATGCTATATTCTAATTTAGCATCGGGGCCAAGTTCTTTTCTAATGGTTTTCTTTAATAAGTCAATATAATGTTCCTCAAGGAATTCATAAAAAAAAGAACTTGGTACTTCAATGGTTAATACATTTTGTTTAACACCAATAGGTTTTATCGGCTCAAAAAGTGCTTTAAAAGTCCTGACTTCCACGTTGTCTCTGATGACACGCAAGCAATTGTCCCAAATCTGTCGGTGCATTCTCTTAATCAATTTGTAAATTAACCAATTAGCATATATAAGTACCCTTTGAAATCTTTGGCAATTTGGGATAAAAAATTTACATAAAAAAATAAAAACACTCGATTTTTTTAAATAAATACTATTCAATTTAAGGTCAGCGCATTATTTTTCTATTTTTTATATGCCTAATAATCAGGTGATTATTTGTATATTTTTGGACATTAATCAATTACCATTATTTGTGTTTTTAGTATTATAAAAATAGTTTAACAATGTTATTATAGTATTATTTCAACACATACTTGAGCATATAACGAATGTATTTAGAAATCAAAACCAAATAAAAAATAGTTTAACTTTTGATAGAAAATATCATTAAAACATTATACAAAATAGATAAAATTAACCAGACATATCAGCCTGGTTAATTTTATGTTTCTAAGTAATAATGGATTAATTTAATGTGTGGAAAGCATGGAAATAAGTTTTTCCTCGCGTTGCTTGCATCGATACATCATGGGTGAGGGTTTGTCCGTCGATCATTTGTACCTGGAGTGTTAGCTGATTTTCTCCGTCTGTCAGTGGAATACGGGCATAGGAAATACTGTGAGGCAGGCATTGCCAATTACGGGTATCGGCTTTTTCAGTGACTGCATTGACAATACTTAAAACAGCGCCTAAATTTTTATCTTCTTTACGGGTAGCTTCTTCCATAGCTTGTTTTATGGCTACACGTAGCAATGAACTACCCATTTCCCTGAGAAAACGATCGTTGAGTGTCTTAAATGCTATGGCGTTAATATCTTCAGCCGGTTCCATTGGATATGTATTTGTATGGGTCATAATAGAGGCACTCAACGACATGGGTTTCCGCTCAACATACTTTGGGAAAGCCACCCGGATCAGTTTCAAATCGGAAAAACCTGATGGTTCGGAAGAAGACCCCAAAAAGAAGGGAAATGAAAAACCAAGTTCCTCATTTGCAAAAGTTACCATGCCTCCTTCACCCCTGATGATAGTAAAGTTGATACTCCACTCATCCTTTATAGGACAAAATCCATTCATCCAAAAAAATATCAATTCGGCCTGTGGTTTTTGCACCGGAGTATATCGGATATTAAACTGACGTTCATAATAATCTACTTCTTCACCGAATCCTGAGAGATAGGCAGTTCTAAGTATGTCGAGCTTAAGTTGGTGGGGTGCATGGACATTAAAATTTTGTACATAATCCGTTTCGTATACTTCTAATGCGTTACGAAATGCGATAAACGCGTTATTGTAATCGCCATTTGCATCATATAATAACCCCATCATGGTATGTGCAAAAGCATCGTTCTGATAACGGTTCTTATGGTCTTTATATTTGTCGTTCAGATTATTGAGCTTGAGATTAATTCGACGACATTCTACCATAGCCTCATCTGGTTGGTACATCTGCATGTAATTAATCGCTTTAAAGCAATTGACCATTACCGTCTCAAAATCCTCTGCTTTGTATGGCTTTACCATTGGATTAGAAACTAATGCCAACGCTTCAGCGCCAAGACTCATGCTATAATCATCAATAATATTCTCGGCTATATTCAGGTATTCCACCGATTTTGGAAAATCACTAAGCATCCACGATACATAACCACGGTCAAGATAATACAATAAACGATTCCTGTTCTTAGGCGTTTTAGTATCTTTTTCGAGTATTTTGTTGGCTGTTTCGAATTGTCCAGTTTCTATTGCCTGGTACAATCTTATATTTTTAGCATGGTATGTAGCACAACCTGCCACCAGCATAAAAACAAGCAACCAACACACGACCCAACGGATATACCGATAGCGTGGCGTCTTCATTGAATGCAACTATATGGAATAATAGGCTGGATAGCCTTAATTCTTAATCAACTTTTTGATTTTGTGGTCTCCCATCCAAACAATTTCGGTAGTCTCGATATTAGTGAGTTCCAAATCTATTTGATACATCACGGATTGATCTTTCTTGTAGCTGTCTACAATAGAGTTAACCGTACCTTGTAACATAAAATCGGCACCCAATTCGCGTCCCCATTTCTTTGCTGTTTCGGGTGAAGCAAATTCCTGTTGTCCGGCGCGTTCGCGACGTAGTTCTTCACGTTTTTCACCAGCTTGTACCAAGCGGATAGAACCGTTTTTGACAATAGCTCTTTCCAAATCCTTAATAAAAGTCTCGGTACTGATGTGTTCGTGGCTTTTGTTATTGATTAATCCAACAACAATTACCGGTTTTTGATGGTGTTTTTGTTCAAAAGCGACTGCCCATGCATTACCGAACATTTGTTCAATCATGGCCTCAGCCGTTACACGCGAATCCGTGTCATTCCAACGTCCACTCAAATCGGTTTGCGTACTCGGATCTACACGTTTAATCGAACGCGAACAACTTCCCAAAACTACAGTGGCTACCAATGCTATCAAACAATACTTTGCAAAAATTCTTATGTTCATATCATTAAATTAGGTTAAAAAAGTCAATACTTCGCTTTCGGCAAGAATTATGCCAATATTCCGTATACGTGCATCTGCCAAAATGGTTTCGTTAGTGTAGCTGACTTTCTATTTATTCCGGTAGATAAACTGAAAATGTTTTATCCGTATAAAAAGCAATCATTCGTTCAATGATTTTTTTAGTTCTCCCAGAAGGCAATGTATCCATCGTCTGCTCAGGAGCAATCGTTTTATTGCCTTCTCCGGAAGATAAATGTTGGGGATTTTTAGAAATATCGGGAGGTATTGGGATTTTTTCATACAGAGTGGATAGGGGAAATAAATCAGGGGATGTTGTATGAGATGGTTTATACATAGGACCTTGTCCAGTAATGATCCATTCCGCATTTAATTTTGGAAAACGAGCAAGCAACTTTTGTAAAAAATCATAGCTCGGATTATTTCGTCCTGAGAGAATGTGAGAAATCCCTGAACGCTGAACACCCATTTCATCAGCCAGCAGGGAAGGAGTGAGGCCTTCTGAAGTGATAATTTTCATTAACCGGTCTTTCATGTCTTTTAATTTTGTTATCAAAGGAAATTTATCAAGTATTTTACGATAGCTACAAAAGTAAACAAAACACATATCAATGAAATACACAAATGTAACAGATTAATAAATACAAATGTAACTTAACAAATATATATAAAATGAATATAAAAATAGTAACATATATTTAATTAGTACTTTATAATGAATCAAAATTCTCCTGAACATTTATAGCTTTAGTTTATTTAAAACTATCTAAAATGTTGAATAACAATTATTTATATATCAATAATATGATGGAATTACTTAGTTATATACAACTATACACCATAAAGCTTAAAATACTTAAAATAATAGTCTAAATAATGATATATAATTTATTGATTATAAACATTTTATTAAAACAAAATATCTAAATTTATTAATGAATACATTTGTATACAAACAGTAGTATTTGAAACCAGATGATTAAAGTTATTGGAGAATACAAATGTAACCAGATTACATGGGAGTTATTTCTTATGAATGGTATTTATTTACAGTCCTTGTCACTGTTGATATCTATTTTATCCCAATTCAATGGTAATTTGTCAAATTTTGATCTATTTTCGACCCCTCATTGTTGCAAATATTGTAATATTACATTTTATTTTATACAGCTCAATGTTTAATTAAAGTATTTGACAACACACCATTAGGGACTTTTTATTATGGTAATTGCCGGGATACGACACAAAATAAAAACGGACATCGATACGCGTCGAACAGTCTCTTTTACGAAGTATTTGATACATTATCTGCGCACATTTGCGATACTGGGCGTCATCGTTCCTATATTAATTGGCACAGATTATCTGTTGGATTCGAAAATAAAAGTAGAAACTGTTGGTAATAAATTTTTCCAGGTGATGAACGATCAGAATAATGTCGAATATCATATATATACGGATTCGCATCACTTCATTGCCAATACAGCTTTTTACGAACATACCAACATCGGCGATCAGGTGGCATATTATTATACGCCTATTTTTGGAACACTTACCGATATATCACATCAGGAAGGAACGGTTGTTTACATATGTAAACCATTCAATATATATAATTGGCCACTTTTTATAGCAGCACTTACCATGATATGCTCAGTTGTTTTATTGATCAAAACCCGTAGAAAAAAAACTGTAAAATACGATGCGATTATTAACTTGGGAGTAGTGAATGCTTTTTTATGCCTGTTTGTGCTGGTGGCTGTTTTATTTCACATGTCGTTCTGAGAAGCTCTCAAAACAAAGCGAGGTATGATAATCTTTACCACACCTCGCTTACAGAACTCATGATTTCTTGCTTTTCTTTTCCTGTTTTTCCAACCTCTTTTCTTTTAATGTCTTGGCTGGCGCTTTTTTGTTTTATTTTTTGGCATCTCTTTCTTTTACCATGAACATTAAATTTTATATGATAAAAAATCAAATATATAAAAGATAACGAAACCTGATCACAGTTTACTCTAAAATAAAAATGACGCCTGAGAATTGAATCATCAAGCGTCATTTTTGTTGCTTTGGCAAATTTTTATTTTGCCTTATTTTGTCTTATTAAAATCAACCACTTCATAATAAGATGATTTCGGTTTCAGATTAGCATCGAATAACAATGGATACGTTTTTCCCGTGGCATTAGCGCGCCTGTCGAGCCAAGTATCGCCATCTGTCAGGTTCCAGAAAGTAACGTTTTTGATAGCGTTTTTATAGTCGCGGAATACGCGGAATACCATTGCATAATAATCAGCTTGTGCTTTGTCTATTTCAGGAGTAAACTCGATGACTTGTTGTTCTGCGTTGTCAGCCTGAAGTTGTCCACCAGTTGATTGTGTAATCCGCACGTCCAATTCGGTAACATGCAAAATAACACCCAAAGAAGCATATTTTTCAATGGCAGCACGTAAATCTTCTTCTGTAGGATTACCTATTCTCCAATGTCCCTGTAATCCGATACCTTGGATGGGAACTCCGCTTTCCCTCATCTCTTTCACCATATTGTAGATACGATCGCGTTTTGCCGGATTTGATTCATTATAATCATTATAGAACAAAATGGCATTTGGATCTGCTTCGTGGGCATATTCAAATGCTTTACGGATAAATTCATCTCCGGCAATCTGATATAAGGGAGACTGACGATACATATCTTCAGCTTCAGGATCGTCTGTAATGGCTTCGTTCACTACATCCCATGCATAAGCAACGCCTTTGAAATGCTCCATGACGGTAAAAATATGTGTACGCATCCGTTCAAAAAGGACTTCTTTAGTCACCAGCTCACCTTTATCGTCCTTGAGGAACCAATCAGGCATCTGTTTGTGCCATACCAGGCAGTGACCACGCATCAGTTTTCCATTGCTTTTTGCAAATTCGGCTATCCGGTCGGCATTTTTCCAATTAAATTCTCCCGGACGGGGCTGTAACGGACCGCATTTCATATCGTTTTCTGCGGTGACGCTGGCGAATTGAGCTTTAAGAAGTTCAGTTTTAGCTGAATCATTCAAGTAACTCATATTGATAGCAGCGCCTATCGGAAAATAATCTTTGTACGCTTCCTGGAGTGTCAACTCTTTCTTTTTCTGTTCGCTACATGAGAATAGACCTACAGCACAAATCAATGCCAATGCTGTCAGTGTTCTGTTGAAAGTTTTCATAAAGTGTTTTTTTAAATTTGGACAATATTTAATTTAGGTAATAGATTTACATAAACACATTGAGAATGTAACGCTTACATGAAGCGTTGATAAAATTGCACCAAAAGTAACCATAAAAATATTCTATTACAATGAAAATGATGATTTTTATATATTTTTATGATTTACATATTGGATTTGAGTTTGGATTATTGACACTATTCATCCTCTACTGCTTTGTCATCTTCAAACAGAATCTTCTTGAGTTTTTGATAAAGAAAGGACAATACCAGCAAGATGATGCCCAATACCACAAAAGCAACTATTTTGGCGCCCTGTGATACATTGCTAAGATCGAACAGGAAAAGTTTGCATAACACCAAACCCAATAGAGATAAAGAGATAATGCGCAATGTTTTGTACTTGAGACGCATTCCCAACCACATTTGTACAAAAGCGCATAGGCTCCAT
>JAVBMZ010000104.1:0-20189 GCA_031551935.1 Bacteroidales bacterium | reverse complement strand
TAAAATTACATCAGGGAGGAAAAGAAAACAAGATGATGTCAGAGATAATTTTTGATCGACTTTGGTGTAACTGTGGGTGGTATCTGGAGTGGTATTGCAAATCAAATAGCAGAAGAGACGACGCGTGCGCCATCTCTTCCAGGACGTTCTATGAATTTTGTTTGGCCCACGAATCTTTCAAGGTGACCGTTCGGTTAAATATCAACTGATGGTGGGTGGTGCCAGGGTCGACATAAAAGTAGCCCAAACGTTCGAACTGATAACTTGTCCCAATTTTGGCATTATTTAAGTATGGTTCTACCATAGCAGTAACCGTTTTTAATGAATCGGGATTCAGGTTCTCCTTATAATCAACTCCTTCGGGAACGTTGTCGGGTTCTTCAACAGAGAATAAACGGTCGTATAAACGAACCTCAGCAGGTGCCGCATGCGACGCAGATACCCAATGGATGGTGCCTTTTACTTTGCGTCCGTCAGGTGATTGGCCTCCGCGCGATGCCAGATCGCAAGTGCAGCGAAGTTCCGTCACTTCGCCACTGGCATTTTTAATGACTTCGTTACACGTAATCAGATAGGCATAACGCAAGCGCACTTCGGCGCCTGGTGCCAAGCGGAAATATTTTTTCGGGGGATCTTCCATAAAGTCATCACGTTCAATATAGATTTCGCGCGAAAATGGAACCTGCCGTGTACCCATTGTCTCGTCCTCCGGATTATTGATTGCTTCGAGCATATCTACCTTATCCTCGGGAAAGTTGGTGATTACTACTTTTAATGGCTGAAGCACTCCCATTACCCGTGCAGCTTTTTTATTGAGGTCTTCGCGGATGCAAAATTCCAACAACGATAGTTCAATAATATTGTCGCGCTTGGCCACACCCACACGTTCAGCGAAGTTGCGGATAGACTCAGGCGTATAACCACGGCGACGCAATCCGCAAATAGTCGGCATACGGGGATCATCCCAACCTGCCACATAATTGCCTTTCACCAATTCGAGCAACTTACGTTTGCTCATCACGGTATAGTCAATATTGAGTCGTGCAAATTCTATCTGTTGCGGGGCATGTATTTCCAATGCCTTGATAAACCAATCATAAAGTGGACGATGCACTTCAAATTCAAGTGTACAAATCGAGTGGGTAATGCCTTCGATAGAATCGCTTTGTCCGTGTGCATAGTCATACATAGGATAGATACACCATTTGTTACCGGTACGATGATGCTCGGCGTGCAAAATTCTGTACATGACAGGATCACGCATGTGCATGTTCGGCGACGCAAGGTCAATTTTGGCGCGGAGCGTTTTTGACCCGTCCTTGAATTCGCCTTTTCTCATACGTTTGAATAAATCAAGGTTTTCTTCTACCGGTCGGTTACGGTATGGACTCGGGGTTGCAGGCTTTTGCGGAGTACCCCTGTCGCGGCTTATTTCTTCTTGGGTGAGATCACAAACATATGCCTTTCCTTTTTTGATTAAATCGACCGCCCATTGATACAGTTGTTCGAAATAGTCGGAAGCATAGTATTCGGCATCCCATTGAAATCCCAACCAATTGATGTCCTCTTTGATGGCATCCACATATTCGGTATCTTCCTTTACAGGATTAGTATCGTCGAAACGAAGATTGCATTGTCCATGATATTTACGTGCCGTACCAAAGTTTAAGCAGATAGATTTAGCATGCCCAATGTGCAGATATCCGTTAGGCTCCGGCGGGAAACGGGTATGCACACGCCCTCCGTTTTTTCCGTTGCGGATGTCTTCTTCTATGATAGCGTGGATGAAATTCAAGCTTTGTTTCGGTTCTTCGGCCTGTAAATTGGTTGAGTCGCTCATGATTTATCTGAAATACAAGATTCAAAGTTTAAGTTTATTCTGGGCATGGCTGTTATTGTCGTACCTGTGCGCCAGTTTCTTTTTTAATCGCATCGGCAATACGTTGCATGGCCTTGTCGATTTGTTTGTCCGTAAGCGTTTGCTCTATGTCCTGAAGGACAAAGCTTACCGCATATGATTTTTTGCCGTTTTCGATTTTTTCGCCTTCATATACATCAAACAAATTGATATTTTTCAATAATTTGTGTTCGGTACGACGAGCTACATCGCATATTTCGGCGAAACGCACCTGTTTGTCCACTAATAATGATAGGTCGCGTCGCACTTCTGGGAAACGGGGAATATCAACGTAGCTGATTTTTGTTTTGCCTAATAACTGCATCATGGCATTCCACCGGAAATCAGCATAATACACAGGCATTTTAATATCGAATTGCTTCAATAATTTAGGATTTACAGATCCAGCTTCGACCAACAATGTTTTTTTTGCTGCATAAGATATTCCATCTGCAAAAACATCATTTTTCTGTATTTCGGTAATTTTCAGAGAAGAAATATCTATGCCTAAGCGTTTACATATATTTTCAACATATGCTTTCAGGCTATAAAAGGTGGCAGGTTGTTCGGAGGAGGTCCAATTGCCTGTGGTTTTGTTGCCAGTGAGAAACAATGCCAAATGTTGTTGTTCATTATATCCTGGTAAAATCTGCTCCGGATGCTCGGGTTCGGAAAAATAACAATTGCCAAACTCATATAATTTCAAATCCGGATTTTTACGATTGGCGTTATAAATCACTGCTTCCAGTCCGCCAAAAAGTAATGTTTGCCGCAGACAACCCAAATCCTGACTCAAAGGGTTCAATATATTGATGCAATGTTCCGCCTTGAAACTCTCTGAATCCTGATAATAAGATGTCTTGGTGAGCGAATTAGACATGATTTCATTGAATCCGCAACTGCTCAGGAAATCACTGGCGACATTGACTACGTGTTCACGATCAGGTTTTTGTGAATATGAAAGCGTAGAATGCAGTTCGTTACTGATATCAATATTGTTATATCCATATATGCGGAGAATTTCTTCTACCACGTCGGCTTCACGTTGTACATCTACGCGATAAGGCGGTATTTTAATCACCATCGCATAGGCGGTACGGCTTTCAATGATGATATCTAATGCCTCTAATATGGATTTGATAATCAATGGATCTATTTCTTGACCAATGAGTTTGTTGACATGCCGGTAAATCAATTCCATCCTGCATGGCGCAACGGGTTGGGGATAAATATCAGTGATGTCCGAACTAATATGTCCGCCGGCTACTTCTTTGATAAGCATGGCAGCACGCTTTAATGCATATACCGTATTGTTGGGATCGATACCACGTTCGAAGCGGAATGAAGCATCGGTATTTAATCCATGGCGTTTGGCTGTACGACGGATATATACCGGATTGAAATAAGCGCTTTCTAAGAAAATATTGGTTGTTTGTTCGGTGATACCCGATGTTTGTCCTCCAAATACCCCTCCGATGCACATGCCGTTTTCGGCATTACAAATCATCAAGTCGGAGGCTGCCAATTTTCGTTCTACGCCATCTAAAGTGATAAAAGACGTTCCTTCGGCCATTGTTCTTACTATTACCTTGTCGCCAATGATCGCATCTGCATCAAATGCGTGCAGCGGTTGCGCCATCTCATGCAAAACATAATTGGTAGCATCTACTACATTATTGATAGGCGAAAGTCCAATAGCGCGTAACCGGTTCTGTAACCAAGCAGGCGAGGGGCCAATTTTGACGCCACTAATGGTCAGTCCGGCGTACCGAGGACATGCTTCGGTGTTTTCTACCACAATTTCTACCGGGCGGTTGTGATTGTCTACAGCAAAAGCATCTACTGAAGGCAATTGGAAATATTTTTCTTTCGAAAAATCTGAAGTATTAACTGATAAATAAGCAGCCAAATCGCGAGCCACGCCAATGTGCGATGCTGCATCAATACGGTTGGGTGTAAGCCCTATTTCGAAAATATAATCGGTTTCTATGCTAAAATATTTCTTAGCAGGCGTTCCTGGGATGGCCGAAGCGTCTAATACCATGATACTATCATGTGATGAACCAAGTCCCAGCTCATCTTCGGCGCAAATCATGCCTGCAGATTCTACTCCGCGTATTTTGGCTTTTTTAATCACAAAACTGTCATGATTCATGTAAATGGTCGTTCCTATAGTTGCTACCACTACTTTTTGTCCTGCAGCAACATTAGGCGCACCACAAACGATGCCTAGCGGCTCGTTTTCTCCAATATTGACGGTCGTGATACTTAGTTTATCAGCATCCGGATGTTTCTGGCAAGTCAACACTTCACCTATCACGAAGCCATCAAGTCCTCCTTTTACCGGGCTCCATGGGTTCAGCGATTCAACTTCTAAGCCAATAGAAGTTAGGATAGTAGCTAATTTTTCAGGTGATAAATCGGTTTGGATGTAATCCTGCAACCAACGATACGATATTTGCATACGGTGTACTTCTTAGTCTAACAATTGAAAAACCGGATACACCATCATTACTATAGAATGCAAAAGGCGCATCCGGAAAAAAAAACAAATATAATGTATTTTTAGGAAACGGAAATAGCATCATTAGTAGAATATGATGATGGATTGAAGCATGACCCGTTGAAAAGAAAAAGCCGGTAGAACATATATTCTACCGGCTTTTTCGTACCTTTGTCAGGCTTTTGCGGTGAGGGCGAGATTCGAACTCGCGGTACAGTTACCCGTACGACAGTTTAGCAAACTGTTGGTTTCAGCCACTCACCCACCTCACCGTTTTTGCGGTGGCAAAGGTAAACAAATTGACAATATGAACAACCATTTTTATCTATCTTTTTAGTTCTTTCGTGTAAAAAAATGAGTAGTCTGTCAAAAAAGAATATAAAAAACAAACAACTGGAATTGTGTTTCGTATCACATAGAAACGCTTCTATTAAAAAACTATGTTATATGAGAATTACAAACATTCTATGGTTAACTGCTGTCTCATGCCTACTGTGTTGTTGTAAAAAGGACGACACGAATTCATCTTATAGTGTAGATGAAATAGTTACAGCAAATGTACAGGCAACTTTATATTTCCATATCATTTTTTGCGAGGCTGAAAATGCTTGGGCGCTGGTTCATAATACGGGGTATTCTAGTAAAATATTTGGTGATACTGTTCGTTCCTCGTATAAAGTGGTTTCTTTCGTTGAAACCGCTGGTTCTACATATGAAGTTCATGTGAAGTATAATAATTGGTGGGTAAGGCAATTAGGTCTTAGTGGGGAAATGATTGTAAAATTGCCCAATAAAAATGTATACCGCACAGAACTACAGACGGCAAATGTTACATTAAATGGATTTTCTATTGCGCAACAGCGGGTTGTTGGATCATCATCTATCAAATATATAGGGAAAAACCAAGAGGAAAACGACACGTATGACTATACGTTCAAAAGTGCCAAAATATATGATGTGACAGATGCCATTGCGATCATCTCCGCTGACATTACCAGCGGCCGGTATACACGTGTTGAAGGCGGTAGTACTGTTGTTAACAGTATTAAAACACCAAACGTTGATTCTTGGACATTTAATGCAACCATGACTGGTTCATATCGTGAAAACCTATCATATACCAATAAGATTCTTTCCAATGTGGCCGGTGGTATTCTTTATTTTTCAAAAGATTGCACTAAAAAAGCCATCCAAGGAATTTCTCAATTGATCGTGCCCGGGCAACCATACATCGAATATGATTATGGTTTGTCATGTGATGCAAGTATTCGAATTATCACATTGACAGAAGGAGATAAATAGTAAATATTCACGTGCTGGAGATGTGATGGCGACAAATCATATTGAGACTGGAAAACAAGGGGAAGATATAGCAGTAGGACACCTAATACAACAGGGATATATTATTTGTGAGCGGAATTGGCATAACCGGCATCAGGAAATTGATATTATTGCGTCTAAAGGTGATGAGTTGGTCATTGTAGAAGTAAAATGCCGTTCAGGGAATCCGCTTACTGAGCCTTATGTCGCGGTGAATAGGAACAAGCAAAACCTGTTAATTAAAGCGGCGAATGCTTATATCCAAAGCAAAGATTTGGATATGGAAACACGTTTTGACATCATCGCCATTACCTTAGGCAGGGAGATAAAAATAGAACATATCGAAAGCGCATTCTATCCCCGGGTATAGCTGTTTCATTGGTTTAATTTATCGTCCAGGTATCCGGACTTTTACGCCATTGTTGCAATAAACCCAATTGTTCTGGTCGTATATATCCCGATTCTAATGCCAGATCCAGTAGTTCATTGTAATTAGTCAATGTATGAAGCTCACAGGCGGCATTTTTGAAATTTTCTTCAGCCACCGGAAATCCATAGGTAAAAATGGCTACCATGCCCAGTACGGGATTTCCTGCTTCGCGTAAAGCTTCGACTGCCGCCAGGCTGCTTCCTCCGGTAGAAATCAAATCTTCTACTACGACAACTTTCTTGGCTGGTTCAAGGTACCCTTCAATTTGGTTACCTAACCCGTGGCCTTTAGCAGCAGAGCGGACGTATACAAACGGAAGCCGCATTGCGTCGGCGACCAATGCACCTTGGGCAATAGCTCCCGTGGCTACTCCGGCAATCACTTCTACCTGAGGATAGTAATGACGGATGGTGTGTGCCAAAGCATCCTTGATGATGCCTCGTATTTCGGGGAAACTAAGCGTCCGGCGATTGTCGCAATATATGGGTGATTTCCATCCAGATGCCCATGTAAAAGGATTTGCAGGTTCTAACTTTATTGCCTTACTTTGTAACAGATAATACGATATGGATTGATGAGTGCCTGCCATGGATAGTGATATTAAAATTTATTTCAACGATCGTGTCGTTCTATTGACCGACAAAAATATAAAAAGTACCACAATAGACAATGATCAAATATATGTCTTTGAAAATAAGAAGGCGTTGGCGAAAAAAATGGACTATTTCGAGGAATCGGGTGGTGAATATTTATGTATCACACATGTTGATGTTAATGAGTTGTTTGACACCGTTACTAACTGTTTCAAGTATATCGAAGCGGCAGGGGGATTGGTGACACTATCTGATGGGAGGATGTTACTGATCAAGAGACGTGGTAAATGGGATTTACCTAAAGGAAAATCGGAAAAAGGCGAATCTTTACAGGAAACTGCTATCCGAGAAGTGATGGAGGAATGTGGGCTTAGAAACAAACCCCGGATTACTGGAGAATTAACACATACCTATCATACTTATTACCAAGACGACAAACATATATTAAAACATACGGCATGGTATGCCATGTCATACGACGGTGATGATAATTTATCGCCGCAAATATCCGAAGATATCACAGATGCGGTTTGGATATCCAAAAATCGATTGGATATGGTGTTACAAAACACATACGAATCCGTCAAACAGGTACTGGATAAATGGTTATCATCAAATGAAAATTAGGGAACAGATCCAAAAATATTTGATATTGTTCCGCAGATGTTTTGCATGTTGTGTCATATGTTCCTGTATCTTCCAATGTTCTATGATGCAGGCACAGACTGTTGGACATAGAGATACGTCTCAGGCGGTTGTGCCTGCCGGAGATTTTTATGAAATCGACAAAACTTCGCCCAAATGGATACGGGAATTGAAAAACGTAATTCTCGTTTCCCCTAAAAACGATTCTGAAAACGATACATTTAACATACAATCACCCAGTGATATTTATATTGGCACTGAGGGACGGACTATTACTAATATTAGAATCATACGTACGAAACCATTCGGAACGACCGTTTATGATACTATTCCAGGCAATGTCTCATGGTTGGGAGGTGTTGGTAATACAGTTCATGTGAATACCCAAGAATTTATCATTCGTAATGTGTTGCTATTCCATGAAGGCGATACGGTGAATAGTTTTCAATTGGCAGATTCCGAGAGGTTTTTACGTGAGTTGCGATATATTGACGATGCCCGTATTGTTGCTGTGCCTTTACCGGATGATCGGGCAGAAGTGTTGGTCGTTGTGCAAGACATCTTCCCGTATGCGGTAGATTTTGGCACTAACTTTTCTTCGAAAGTTAATCTGGCACTTACCAACAGAAACATTGTTGGTTTGGGGGTTGAGATGAGGGCAGGCACTTTTATCGATTCGCGAGAAGATAACCTGATGGGATATGAGGCAAGGCTGCGTATTAACAACATAGGACGCTCATTTATTTCTTTTGAAGCCGACTATTTGGACCAATATGACAATAAAAGGTGGGGATTTTTGTTGAAACGCGAATTTTATGCCGCTACAACCAAATACGCCGGCCATTTGAATGTATATCAATCACAAATACCTGTCGATTATTATGATCCACAGGTTTCTTACACTGAAATCAATCCTATTACCGTTAAATTTAATTATATGAACGCTTGGTTGGGGCGTTCCTTCTTGCTTAATCAATCCCCTTTCAATAAACAACGCAATAACTTGGCTATATCGCTCGGACTGCAACGGACTTATTTTTTAGAAAAGCCGGAAAATGCCCAACATCTTTATTATCAATTTCAAGATCGCACCATTTTTTTAACCTCCCTCACTTATTCGCAACAGGCTTATTATAAAACTAATCTTATATACAACTTTGGACGGACCGAAGATATCCCCTATGGATACTCGCTTTCTGCCATAGTTGGGAAAGAATATAACGAAATGTATAACCGTCCTTATGTGGGAGCAAACTTTTCATCGGGGTACTTTATTCCAAAACTTGGTTACCTGTCTGGGATTATTTCGTTCGGTACTTTTTTAAGTAAAGGAATCGAACAGGGAACCTTAGATTTTGAAATGAACTATTTTACCAATTTATATGTCATTGGCCGGTTTCGTCAACGGACATTTATTAATGGACAATACACCAGGCAATTAGACACGAAGCTAAGAGATTACCTTGCAATTGAAGGCGAATACGGGATTCCCGGATTTAAAAATGATTCAATCCATGGGCGACACCGGTTTAATTTTTCTTTGGAGCAAGATTTATTTACTCCCTGGCAAATTTATGGATTCCGGTTTGTGCTTTATGCTTTTGCTAATTTTAGTTGGATTGGAGGATATGATAAACCTATTATGAACAATGCCTTGTATTCTTCTTTTGGTGTCGGATTTCGCGTTAGAAATAATAGATTGATATTTAACACCTTGCAAGTCAGATTTGCATATTTTCCTAATATTCCGGCTAACTCCAGATTTAGATATATAGAATTTTCTAAAGAAACGATTTTGAAGCCTCGTGATTTTATGCCAAAAGCTCCTGAGGTGATTTTATTATACTGAAACAAACTGTTTTCCCCATTTCTTCAAAAGCTATCCTTGTAAGGCCATATGACATGGAGATGTGTATGATCGCAAAATGGTTTATGTTTGGAATGTCCGCAACGACATAGATAAACTTCGTCTGGAGTTTCGATCAAACAATCATTGGCATTTTTTAACTCGAAAGCACCTTCTATTTTCATGGGGCCTCGTGGAAAAATGGTAATGTGCGCTGATTTTAAAGATTCATCTGTCATGTTAATATTCATCAGAAAATCCTACATTAAGATGTCTCCCATCACAATACGGTTGTTGTTTTGAATGCCCACAGCGGCATAAAGGTGTTGTACGATAAGTATGATATGCTCTTCCTTCGTTATCTGATATGGTATATGTGCCTTTACAAAGTAAAGGGCCATTTTTTAGCGTGGTTATGTGAAGATCCGCTTTTTGTTCAGTGGTGGTGGTTTCCTGATAATCGGATTTTTCGATGTCTCGATTCCATTTGAACGTTAAAGCATCTGTAGGACATAGATTGACTACCTTAATAATTTCTTCGGTCGACGCACCTTTCATATTTACCCAGGGACGTTTGCCAGGATCAAAGACCGAACGCAATTTTACAAAACAAGTAGTGGCATGTATACATTCAGCGGGACGCCAGTAAACGGTTATTTCCCCATTCGTATATTCTCTGTCATTGCGGTTTGCCATATGAAGTTTTAAATAGACATCATGATATGTTGTGTAACCTGTAGACATCCATTTTGTTCATTTTGGAAGGTCGATGGTATTCTTTTTGGGCTGTGATACACAATTTTTCTTTGAAGTATCTATCCATCATATAGTTCAATTTTGAAGATAAAATGTATTTTTGTGCCTTTAAAATATCTGAAAGCTATGTTAGCTACGCGTGATCTTGAGTTTGCATATAATGAATTCAATCAATTCCGTTTTCCAGACATTACTTGTGGGAAAGGGGAACATTGGCTTATCATGGGACGATCCGGATGCGGTAAGACAACTTTGTTACATTTAATGGCGGGATTGTTGAGTCCTACCAAGGGAAACGTCCAAATCAACGAAACCAATATAACTGTTTTAAGCCCTTCGCATGTAGACCGGATACGGGGAACAGAAATAGGTATTATTTTCCAAATACCGCATTACATCCAATCGCTCACTGTTGCCGAAAATATATTGATAGCAAGATATTTAAACCGTTTAGATGAAGATATGAATCAAATAGAACATTTGTTGACACAACTTAACATAGGTCACAAAGCTAAATCTATGCCTCATCAGTTAAGTCAGGGTGAGTTGCAACGCATGTCTATCGCACGGGCATTGGTCAATCATCCTTCAGCGATCCTTGCCGATGAACCAACATCGAGCCTTGACGATGTTAATTGTGAAGAAGCAGTGTCATTACTTATCCGACAGGCAGAAGAATCCGATATTACTTTGGTGATTGTTACCCATGATAAACGGTTATCACCGATGTTCAAAAATATTGTTCACTTGTAAATGCGCTGATGATGTGTTTAGAGATATGGAAAATGTTTTTAATGTAAACATTAATTATTTTAATGTGTGTATTAATTATTTTAATGTAAATATTAATATTTTTAATGTAGACATTAAATCTTGATATTCTTTATTTGCAAACGTTTTCTGGTAAGATATATCAATAAGATAATGTCGCTTTTTATATGTGTTACACATTTGTTTTTAGTCATTGATTGATGAATATAAAAGGTAGTATTTCTGCAACATAGTATGCACATGAATTTATTTCGTATCAGTTATAAAAATATAAAATCCAGACCGTTAACAGCGGTGCTCAGTATGGTGTTGTTTGCTACAGGCGTATTTATCATTGCTTTTTTGTTGCTTGTCAAAAACCAACTTACATCTCACCTCGAAAAAAATGTGGCAGGTATTAATTTGGTAGTCGGTGCAAAAGGAAGCCCCATGCAATTGATTCTTTCGAGCATCTATCATGTCGATTATCCTACAGGGAATATATCCTATAGCGAAGCAGAGCAACTTAGCAAGCATCCTTTGGTAGCAAGTACCATTCCAATGGCATTGGGAGACAATTACAAGGAATATCGTATTGTCGGGACAACCAGCGATTATGCCACATTATATGGAGCTGTTTTGCAGGAAGGTGCAGTATGGAAAGATGATTTGGAAGTGACCATTGGAGCCAAAGTGGCCGAAATGACTGGATTGAAGATAGGCGATCGATTTACTGGAGTACATGGGTTTATCGAAACAGACCATGTACACGACAAATATCAGTATATGGTTACAGGCATTCTTAAATCGGCAGGTAATGTATTAGATCAATTGATTTTGACCAATATCAATAGCGTGTGGCGAATTCATGAACATCATGCTGAAGAAGAGGAGGATGAACACGAGCACGATACAGAAGAGCTTCATCATCATGAGCATCAGGAAGAAATTACAGCATTGCTGGTTTTTTACCGTAATGCAATGGGAGCTATCACACTCCCGCGTTACATCAACCAGAGTACCAACATGCAGGCTGCATCACCTGCGGTGGAGCTTAATCGCTTATACTCATTGATGGGTACCAGCATTCAAACGCTAAGTTTGGTGGCATACCTGATTATTTTTATTTCGGGATTCAGTATTTTTGTGGCATTATTAAATGCCATGAAGGAGCGTAAATATGAGCTCGCATTGATGCGCGTGATGGGTGGAAGCAAAATGAGGATTTTTACCTTGGTAGTTACTGAAGGCCTGATAATTACTTTTATGGGTTTTTTGATAGGCATCATACTCAGCAAAGTAGTTGCATGGGGTGTTGCTCGGTATGCCGAAGGTAATTTTCATTATGGCATGGACGCATGGGGCAATATTCATCAGGATTTGATATTGTTGATTTGTTCCTTGATGATAGGATTTTTGGCATCTATTTTGCCCGCAATAAAAGCAATGAAAACAGATATTTCAACCACATTATCCGAATGAAAAGATTTTTTCTTACAACGTTTGCGGTTATTGTCTTTTGTGGTATTACCTGTGCCCAACAAGAGGTGAATTGGCAAACGCTGGCAGATATCAAGTGGAAACCTACTTATTTTGCTGAATATGGCGATTATTTCAATATGCCCAAATTTAGTAAGAAAGTCAAAGATTTGGATGGTAAGGATATTACCATTAAAGGATTCTATGTTCCGGTTGATCCTTCGGGAACGATGTTTGCATTGTCTGCATACCCTTCGAACATGTGCTTCTTCTGTAATGGCGCAGGCTTGGAATCAGTTCTTGAAGTAATTCCTAAAAAAGGAGAGGCGGGTTTAAAACGTGTCACTACCGACAAATACATTGAATTAAGAGGCCGTTTAAAACTGAATCAATCAGAGGCTGGGCATTTGCTGTATATCTTAGAAGATACAGAGTTAGTAAAAGTGATCAAATAGTTCTGATTGTTTAGATTTGATTAAAATATCCGTTTACGGGAATGGCAATAAGGGATGGCTCCTTTTTGTCGGTAATAATGCTGATGATAATCTTCGGCATCCCAAAATGTTGTTGCCGGAATCAGTCTTGTTGCCACGGAATAGCCCTGTTCGTTCAATATCCGGATATACTTTTCAGCAATTTGTTTCTGTTTCGCATTGTGATAAAAAATAACTGACAAATACTGCTGTCCAATGTCAGGCCCTTGTCCGTCTGTTTGTGTGAAATCGTGGATTTCGAAAAAAAGCTTTACCAAATCTTCATAGGATACCCAAGCAGCATCATATGTGATTTCGTTGGTTTCATAATGGCCTGTTTTTCCCGAACACACTTCTTTATATGTCGGTCCCAGTGTTCGGCCGCCCATGTATCCAACAGTAACTGAATGAATTCCGGGTATTTGTGAAAAAAAATATTCAGTACCCCAGAAACACCCTCCTGCAAAAAATGCCGTATCTGTTTCCACTTCCATTAAGTCAGGCACGAACTCTATAGACGACGAGTTGACACAATGCTGCATATTTTTTGGAGTAAATTTTCCGTCAACAAAAATATGTCCCAAGTGTGCTTTGCAATTCACACATATAATTTCAATGTATTTTCCATCTGTGCTGATTTTCTGATGGATAGCTCCGAATATTTCTTCACCCAAACCCGGTTGACTCCAACTACTGTCGAACGTATCTTGCGTTCGATAAAGTGGTAAGTGACAGTGTTTGCATATGTAAACTCCTTGTGTCTTGTTACCCAAGAGTTCTCCAGTGAAGGGGTATCCTGCACTTTTGTCTGTCATAACATATTCTTCTTCGGAAGTCAACGGACGATATAACATCTTTTGATAAATTTAGCCATAAAGGTTACTTGTCTTGGCATGATTTTTTATATGAAAACAAAAATGGAATGAAAAAGATTTGTACAAATGCAAATAAAAATTTATATTTATGGTATTGTTTGCCTGTCAATCTTTTTATATTCGAAAAGAACTTATAAATATTAATCTATATCTTTGTTGTTTATCATTGAGGGAAACCTAATCATGAATCAAACAGGTAATCTGCTCGAACAGATTCATTTTCCTTCCGATTTGAAACCCTTGACAACGGAAGAATTAGTTGCACTGGCGGCGCAGCTCAGGCAGTTTATCATTGAAGCTACCAGTCATAACCCTGGTCATTTGGGTGCCAACTTGGGAGTAGTCGAGTTAACCGTGGCGCTTCATCACGTATTTAATACACCTGATGATAAGATCATTTGGGATGTGGGGCACCAAGCCTATGCTCATAAAATATTAACCGGAAGAAGGTTGCTTTTCCATACCAATCGGAAATATGGTGGATTGAGCGGATTTCCTAATATTACCGAAAGCGAATATGATGCTTTTGGCGTAGGACATTCGTCAACATCTGTTTCGGCTGCATTAGGTATGGCGACTGCTTTAAAGTTGCAAAATGAAAAACAACAGGTTATAGCTGTTATTGGCGACGGTTCACTCACAGGGGGGATGGCATTTGAAGCGCTGAATCATGCCGGCGCTGAACGGGCAAACATGTTAGTCATCCTAAATGACAATAACATGGCAATTGATCCGAATGTGGGGGCTTTGAAAGAATACCTTATTGATATCACCACATCCTATACATACAATAAGATCAAGAAGGATGTATGGAATATCATGGGGAAACATACCCGTTCACGGCGCTTGGTACAACAAATTGAGCGTGGTATCAAATCCGTATTGATGAAGCAAGGTAATTTATTCGAAGCGCTTGGATTTCGTTACTTTGGTCCTGTGGATGGTCACGATATCGGTTATTTGACTCGTGTACTTCAGGACATGAAGCACATCCCTGGCCCTAAGTTACTGCATGTATTGACTACCAAGGGTAAAGGATATGAGTTTGCCGAAAAAGATCAGACTCGGTGGCATGCTCCGGGATTATTCAACATGGAAACCGGAGAGTTGATTCGTGTTGCATCAGGGCAGCCACAACCACCTCTTTACCAGGAAGTTTTTGGGCATACGTTGACCCAATTGGCCGAAATGAATGACCATATTGTCGGTATCACACCGGCTATGTCTACCGGTTGTTCCATGTATCATTTGATGAATCGTTTTCCCGATCGGTTCTTTGATGTGGGAATTGCCGAGCAACATGCCGTTACCTTTTCTGCAGGCTTGGCAATACAGGGTTTAGTCCCTTTTTGTAACATATATTCATCTTTTATGCAACGTGGCTATGACCAACTCATACATGATGTTGCGTTACAAAAACTGCCTGTTATTTTCTGTCTCGACCGAGCTGGTATATCAGGTGAAGATGGGGCAACGCATCATGGGGCATTCGATTTGAGCTATCTTCGGTGTATTCCTAATATGATTATTTCTGCACCTATGAACGAGATAGAGTTACGCTATTTAATGTATACAGCTCAAGCGGATAAATATGGTCCGTTTGTGATTCGTTATCCTCGAGGCCGGGGCGTAACTATTGAATGGGAATTGCCATTCCAAAAAATTCCGGTTGGGAAAGGACGTACCATGCGTGAAGGGAATGATATTGCTATCGTTAGTATCGGAACAGCAGGCAATATGGTGATGGAAGCATGTCAGAGGCTTGAAGATGAAGGGATACAAGCAGCTCATTATGATATGCGTTTTCTAAAACCTATAGATGAAGAATTATTACACCACATTTGCCTGAAACATAAATATCTGATAACGGTGGAAGACAATACCATCATTGGAGGTCTGGGAAGTGCCGTGTTGGAATTTGCCAGTGACCATCATTATACCGTTCAAGTAAAACGTCTGGGTATACCCGATCGATTTATTACGCATGGTACTATGCAAGAACTGCACCGTGAATGTGGTTTTGACGTTGCAAGTATTGTCGACACAGCAAAAAACATACTACATCGACAAGCGCTATCACATGTCGGATAATGGACTTTGCTAAAAGTCGAATTGATAGAAAACAGCAGTTACCCGTATAGATATTGAGCCGTTCCTGCAAATGCTGCGCGAGGATTCACACACATGACAGGAATTTTAGCACTATTTGCAATAATTTCTTGCTCATCAGCCCCAAACATATAATCAAAAACAGTGATGTGCTTGGTAGTCATCACAATGATTAAATCTGCGTGAATTTTTTCGGAAAAATGAATCGTTGATTTTGCAAAGCTGCCGGATTTTGGCGCTGTGTGTATTTCGTATTCGATATTATTTTGTTTTAAAAAACGAATTGCAAAATTGAGGTTGGTATTTACCTTTTTCTGCAAATCGCTATCGGATACTGGATACTTGTATAAATGTACTTTTGAACTGAAATTGCGTCCGATAAAAATAGCCCATTGAAGTTTCTCTTTATTTTCCGATTTAAAATCGATAGGAAAGACTACATTGGAAATTTTTACACTCTGGGCGGGTTTCGATTGTACCACAATAAAAGGTGTATTTGAACCGGTAACCACTTTTAAAGCTTTACTTCCAAATAATTTCTGAGCGCCTTTGATGCCGTGCGTCCCCATGATAACCAATTGGGTATTTGATTGGGTGGCATAATCGGAAATAGCAGAATATAGCTTACCTTCTTTTACTACTGCTTTACATACAATCTTTTCATACTTCGACGTCTCATTGCACACTTCGGTCATTTTTTGTCGTGCTTGTTCTATCTTCTCAGGAGCTGTGCCTGGTTCAACGATGTGCAACAACTTTATTTCATACCTCATGATATATGCAATTTTAACGGCATGAGCCAATGCATATTCTGACACATGCGTAAAATCCCATGTGACGATAATGACATTATTATCCTGGTCTTCTTGCATCTTTTTTTATGAGTTTTATAGATTAGCTTCACAAAAGTAACCATAATTATTCAATAAATTGCATGAATCATGGAACTTTTCTCTATTATTTATTTGTTTTTATGAGCAGGATTTTTTTTGGAAAGTGCATTCATCTATTTCATTAATTAAACTTGCGGGGCATGAACTCATCATTGTTTTACATCCTTTTTGCAACGTAGTCGTCAAGAAATTGCAAAGTTGTTGTAAAAGTATAGCCTTTTGATTTAGCCCAATGGATAAACTGCTGAAGCCGTTGGTGCATTTTTTCTCCTGAATTGCGTACTACATAAAATGGGAAACGATAATGGCTTATGTTTTCAAACTCCCATGGGTGAAAATAAATGTTCAGGTAACCATCTTGTTTCATGGTTTTTTTACAAAGCCAACAATAGAATTTAAGTGGAAGGTTGTGAAACGACAGCCAGAATAGTGGGAACCGTATAACAGGCGATACAGAAGTCGGTAACTGGAGTATATTATTGCTGTAAAAGTAGGTTCGCGGCATCTTCAAATTGTTGTATCTTCCCAGCAAAAGAGTAGGATTAATAGAAGAATTATAAAGATAGCCGGCTTCTGATAAGGCAATATCCGATACAGGCATCATTCGTGGCATACGAAATCCACGGACGGTGACATTACTGATATTTTCCAGCACGTGTTTCGATTCGATCAAGTGTTCCTGTTGATATGTTGAGTGGTAATAGCCATGAGATGCGATCTCGTGTCCTTCCTTTACCATCCTTTTAATGCAGCCTGGATGGTGTTGGGCAAAGTTGGCAGTACAATAAAAGGTTGCATGTATATGCTCTTCCTTCAACAAATCCAGGATCGTTTGAGTGCCGTTATACGCTACCTGTAATTGCTGTTCAATACCGATATCCACGCCATATTCCAACGGCATGTCAAATTCTTCTATATCGAAACTCAGCAGGATCATTCGATATTGGTACTACGGACAATATAATTCGGACGATATTTTACCTGTGTGAATATCTTACCCAGGTATAAACCAATGATACCGAGAATACACAACTGCAAACCTCCGAAAAACGCAATGATGAGCATCGTGGAAGCCCAGCCAGGCACAGCTTGCCCGCAGAAATAACTGATGGCTACATACGGGATGAGGAGCAATGCCACAATGGCAAGAAAAAATCCCAAATATAGAGCAATATACAACGGCTTGACACTAAAGGATGTTATTCCGTGAGATGCTAATTGAACCATCTTTCGTATAGTATATTTACTTTCACCGTTTGCCCTTTCATTAGGCATATAGTCGATAGCAAACTGTTTGAATCCGATCCATTTGACCATCCCCCGCATGAAAAGATCGTTTTCCTTCATGCGGATAAGCGCATTGGCTGCTGAACGATCCAACAGTCGAAAGTCGGCAGTACCTTGTTCCAATTCGATATTCGACAAAAAGTTCATTATTTTATAGAAAAATCGGGAACTCAACCGTTTCATTGCCGATAGCTTTTTGTTCTCCAAGCGGCGTGTATATACCACATCGAATCCTTCTTCCCATTTTTCGAGCATCACCGGCAACAATTCGGGAGGATGCTGCATGTCAGCGTCCATGCTGATCAGGCAATCGCCACGCGAAAAATCCATCCCTGCTTTCAGAGAGTTTTGATGTCCAAAATTTCGGGAAAATTCAATGTAAAAAACTCGCTCATCATTCGAAGCAAATATCTTGATTTCCTGCAAAGTGTTATCTGTACTACCATCGTCTACCATGATAATCTCATACTCGTAACCCGTTGATGACATCACCCGTCTTATGGCTTCCACCATCAGTTGTATGCTCCTTTCCTCATTGTAACAACAGAGGATTATGGAAACTTTTTTTGTTTTCATAAATTTATGTTACTGATTTAACGAATCCTTTCCCACTTGTTGCAATTTGATAAATCAATGTCAACCAAACCAATAGGCATGGAAGAGCCTTTAGTGAATACGGGACTACATAATTCTTCCTGAGGTAAGCAGGAAAAAGGTCGGACGGAGAAAGACTGGTCAATATCAACGCAAAGACCAATAGGAATATAGCGTATCCGGAATATGGTCTGCTTTGCAATATAAACCAGATCCCCACACCAGCCATTGCAATAATATATGTTGACGACTCGGAACCGGAACTGAACAGCACAACAAACAACAGCGTAGATGCCAACAACCCCAACCGGTATCTCAGGTCATGATACATGCCGGTTTTCAGATATTGCAAACCGAACAGGATCATTCCGGGAATAAGGAAAATCCAGTTTGATAATTCCCGGTTACCCGAAATTCTCCGGAACATTCCCATCACCGATATATCTTGCATCATGCTACCCACATTCTCAATGTTTTTGCCCATCAACGAGTGGAACCAATCTTGGTATGACTGAATGATAAAGCCCGGCGATGAAATAACCATCGGAAGGACAAACATGACAATACTCCAGAATACGCAGGAGAGCACCAGATGTAGCTTCCTGCGCGACAGGAAGAAAAATGCCAAGCCAGCAACTCCATAAAGCTTGATAAACAGCCCCAAAGCGATGAACAATCCCGCATAAAAATCTTTCCCGTTATGGATCGTAATAAATGCCCCTATAATCAATGCAGCAATCAAAGCATTGGTTTGCAGGTTGGAAGCGGCGGTTACCATTTCCTGTAAACAGATGTACAATATAGCCACCTTGCCACCCCAAGCCATCGGCAAGTTACGTATGGCGTAGTACATGGCCAATGCGATAACCATTGTCCAGAGCGGTATTCCCAATTTGTCAGGTAATATGGCAAAAGGGGCGATCACCAGACTGAAAATAGGTCCATAATGATTAGTATCAAAATATTGGTCAGGATATGCCGCATAAAGATTTACCTGTTCGACGGTGTGCCAAAATGCTTGTTTGAAAATCAAATAATTATTGCAGCTGCCTGTATGAGATTTTAATATCCCCATACCAAGGGATAAGAGAATCCACAAGCTGAAAATAAACTTTTCGTTCCTAAAAATAGGTTTGGTAAAAAAAGTGGCAATTTTGTGAAAAACTGTCATTTCAAATTTTGGTTAAAATCTCATAATGGAGGTGCAAAATTAATAAAAAAGCTTATAGGACAAATGGACAAACAAGACAAATGCATCTAATTTTTATCATTACTCTATATTAAGATTATTTAGTTGTGTATAAGCAGTTTATGCTCGATGTGATTTTTGATACGGTTACTTTAAAAAATCATAAAGGTGTTTAAAAAATAGCTATTGCAAACAACTTTATAGCGATTTTTAGCTATAAAATAGCGAAAGATCGCTATTTGTATGTTGTTTTTAGCTATTATATAGTGGTTTATAGCTACAAAATAGCGCTATTTAGCTATTTTTATTTTTGTGCTAATTTTATGGACATCATTTTATAAGACATCATAAAAACCCTGTCGAATCCTAATGATTGTTCAATACTATAGTTGAAAAGTATATCAAGAGTTTATATATTACAAATAAGACAACACTGAGCATCAAAATTGACTGTTGCTTCAGGGCTTATCTTTATTCTGCCGACTGTTTCACTTTTGAACCTAACAAAGCGTAATAAAGTATAAATAATTCTCCGGCAATTACTACAAAC
>JAVBMZ010000078.1:0-6704 GCA_031551935.1 Bacteroidales bacterium | reverse complement strand
GAACCAGATGCAGCAGGCAGCATTGCTGCTGAACCGGTGGTACAATACATGACCCGCGATGCGTTGGAAAAATCCATTGCACAAACCAAGCGGGAGATGCAAAAAGCAGCCAAAGAACAGGATTTTATGGAAGCCGCCCGTTTACGCGACGAAATGTTTGCATTGCAGAAATTATTGGATAAGAAATGAACATATAATGACATTTTGTCATGAGTTAATATATTCACAGAGACAACCCTAATTTACTAATTTTGATATTTTATAGATTAGCACTATTTTTGCAGGCGATAAAAGATTGATTTATCCTAATTAATGTACCATACTTAAAATGAACATCAACAAAAAGCAAATCGACGATTTAAACATCGTAGTATCCGTAGCCATCGATAAAAATGATTATGAATCCAAAGTGAATGACGTATTGCGTGACTACCGGCGTAAAGCCAATATGCCTGGATTCCGTCCGGGTAAGGTGCCCGAAGGGATGGTTCGTAAGATGTACGGGAAACATGTTTTGGTTGAAGAAATTAATAAGTTGGTATCCGAATCGCTGCAAAACTACATCAACGATGAGCATTTGCAAGTATTGGGTGATCCGATGCCGGTGACTGATGGTGAAGAAATGACGTGGGAGATTGGCAACAATTTTGCATTTGACTTTGAAATGGGGTTAGCTCCGGTTATTGAAGTCGGCTTGTCTAAAAAAGATAAAATAACCAAATATCAAATTATTATAGATAAGGATTTTACAGACAAAAATATCGAGCATTATGCTGCACGTTTCGGCCAATTTGTGGATACTGATGCCATTGTTGATTTTAAAGAAAAATTAACAGGCGATATCATACAACTCGGCGAAAACAATCAACCGTTGGAAAATGGTTTGTCGGCTGAAGATACTTCTGTGTTGTTGTCACTCATCAAAGATGAAGAACACAAGACACCTTTCGAAAATGCCAAAGTCGGCGACGAAATTGTTTTTCATCTATCCAAAACCTTCCCGAATGAATGGGAAATTGCCTCTATTCTGCAAAAGAAAGACAAAGAGGAAGTAGGCGATATCAGCGATTCATTGTTTCGTTTCACAATGAAAAAAATCCAGAAATTTCAGAATGCAGCATTGGATCAGGAATTGTTTGATAAAGTATTTGGCGAAGGGACGATAAAAGATCTTGGTGAATTTGAAGAACGCATTAAAAATGACATTGCAAAAGAATTTGACGAGAGCAGCATGGCCAAATTTGGTTATGATGCCCGGGAATATCTTTTGGGTAAAATTGATCCGTCGTTACCTGAAGCTTTTTTGCGTAAATGGTTGTGGGCAGCCAACAAGGACAGTATAGATGAAGCCGCTTTCGAAAAAGAATTCCCTGCATTTTTGAAAAGTATGAAATGGGATCTCATTATTCAAACCATTGCCAAACAAAAAGAACTCAAGGTAGAAGAACAAGAAATCATTGATTTTGCTAAAGAGGCTACCAAGAAGCAGTTTATGCAATATGGCGTCACTAATTTCCCTGACGATGCATTGACCAATTATGCCATGGGCACGCTCAAGGATGAAAAAAATGTTCGCCAGATTGCTTCGCAAGTTATTGACAAAAAAGTCGTCAATGCCATTTATGAAGTTGTTGATGTGCCGGTAAAGGAAATGAGCTTAGATGATTTTAATAAGATGATCTATCCGGAAGCGGAAAACAAAGAATAACATTATAGGCCATTCGTGTGAGAACGAAGGTCATATTTCATAATCAATATTTTAATATATGATGAATCCGAACGAATTTCAAAAATATGCGGTAAAACATGCTGGAATCAGCGGCATGACATTGCATCGTTATCAAACGGTTACCAATGGCTATATTTCGCCAACCATTATCGAAGAACGTCAATTGAACGTTGCTTCTATGGATGTATTTTCACGACTGATGATGGATCGCATCATTTTTCTGGGTGCGGCTATTGATGATGATGTAGCTAATATCTTGCAGGCACAGTTGTTATTTTTAGACTCGAGCGATCCCAATAAAGACATACAAATATACCTTAATTCGCCTGGCGGCGTGGTTCAATCGGGCTTAGGCATCTACGATACCATGCAATGGGTTACTTCAGACGTGGCTACCATCTGTACGGGAATGGCCGCTTCAATGGCTGCCGTTATCTTAGCAGCAGGCGCCAAGGGAAAACGTTCGGCATTAAAACATTCGCGGGTGATGATTCATCAGCCGTCAGGTGGAATGCAAGGACAATCCATCGACATGGAAATCACCGTTAAAGAGATTATCAAACTGAAAAAGGAATTATATACCATTTTGTCTGAGCATACGGGGAAACCTTATGATACTATCGAAAAGGATTCCGACCGCGACTATTGGATGACTGCACAGGAAGCCAAAGAATACGGACTTCTTGATGAAGTATTGGTGCGGCATAAAAAATAGTTGTGGGCAGCGGATAATGAGGTTGATACATTTTCATACACCATTCTTTACATATCGTTTAAGTAGATGAGTAATTCACGAACCACCGTTGACCGTTGTTCTTTTTGTGGCAGAGACAGACGTAGTGTTAATGTGCTGATTGCCGGAATTTCAGGGCATATTTGTGACAGTTGTGTGGAACAAGCATCCATGATTGTCGATGAGGAGATGAAAAAACAAGGTAAACTTGATTTAGGTAATATCAAGTTAATGAAACCTATGGAAATCAAAAACTTTCTCGACCAGTATGTCATTGGACAGGATGAAGCGAAAAAGTTCCTTTCGGTAGCAGTATACAATCACTATAAGCGTCTGTTACAACCCAGACAGCCGAAATCTGAGGACGATGTGGAAATCGAAAAGTCCAACATTATCCTGGTGGGAGAGACGGGAACGGGTAAAACTTTGCTGGCACGTACCATTGCTCGTATGTTGCATGTACCGTTTAGTATTGTGGATGCTACGGTATTGACTGAAGCAGGATATGTAGGCGAGGACGTAGAAAGTATTTTGACGCGCTTACTTCAGGCGGCTGATTATAACGTGGATGCGGCGGAAAAAGGAATTGTATTTATCGATGAATTGGATAAAATCGCACGTAAAAGCGATAATCCATCCATAACCCGAGACGTATCGGGAGAAGGCGTACAACAAGGCTTGTTAAAATTACTTGAAGGTTCGATAGTCAACGTGCCGCCACAAGGAGGACGTAAACATCCTGAGCAAAAGATGATAGCCATCGATACCAAGAATATATTGTTTATCTGCGGGGGCGCCTTTGACGGCATTGATCGTAAGATCGCGCAACGCCTTAATACTCGTGTGGTAGGCTACAACAATGCCAAGGAAACGGAACAGATCGACCGTAAAAACTTATTGCAATATATAGCACCGCAGGATCTTAAATCGTTTGGATTGATACCTGAAATCATCGGTCGCTTGCCGGTACTAACCCATCTTAATCCACTTGATCGTAGAGCATTACGCGATATTTTGACACAACCTAAAAATGCATTGATCAAACAATATCAAAAACTGTTTCAGATAGATGGTATTGCACTTGAGTTTGACGATGATGTACTCGATCTGATTGTAGACAAAGCTATAGAATTTAAACTTGGGGCGCGTGGCCTGCGTTCTATATGCGAAGCTGTGATGACAGATGTGATGTTTGATATTCCGTCAACAGAGGAAAAGGAAATCACCATCACTTACGATTATGCCAGGGAAAAAATCGAAAAAGTGAATGCTAATAAGCTAAAGGCGGCATAAAATATCTTTTGTTTGCCAAATTTCTGCGGACGTAGCATTTTTACTAATAGGGTCGTTCGTTATATTCGTAGGATTTATCACATATCCATTTGGAAGATTTTGATGACCAAATTGCAAGGGAGGCATGGGGATGATTCAAAACAGAGATTCAAGGATGGCCTTGGTCGGGTGTTGTTTTTGAATCATGGTTATCACATTATATTAAAAAAAATCACAAATATCCATCAGGATGGTAGAAGATGGATGAGGTTGTTTCTTATTTTTTGGTTGATATTGATTTGTGGTACATTAAACGCCCAATTCAACAGCCCTTTGGGACGTGATATCCATTTGTCGGTCGAAAAAGACATGAATGCTTCTGGAGAAGTATTCTTTTCATCCTGGCGACCGTATTTACAGGAACATATTACAAAAGCTACGTCTACTGCGTTGGCATGGAACCCGCCATCTTGCGAAGGTCAATCATGGTGGAAACGGAAATTTTTCGAGGAAAATCTCTTGATTCGTCGGGATTCGGGCTATATGATTTTTTTGGATCCTGTGTTTGATTTTGCTTATGGGAGGGAATCGACCACCAACCGGAATTTGTATGTGAACACACGTGGAGTGAGGGCAGGTGCGCGTTTGGGCAAACATTTTGCATTGGAAACAGATTTTTATGAAAACCAATCGGTTGTACCAGTTCAGGTCGATGCGTTTGCGGAGCACTGGCGTGTAATGCCTGGTCAGGGAGGCGTCCGCCGTTATAAAGATACAGGATGGGATTATGCCAATGCTTCCGGTTATATTTCGTGGACTCCTGTCAAATCACAAAATGTGCAGTTCGGACATGGGAAACATTTTGTAGGCGACGGATATCGTTCACTATTGTTATCTGATAATTCTTTTAATTATCCTTACGTGAAATATACTGCCACCTTTGGCCGTTGGCAATATGTCAGGACAGTTGCCTCGTTCATGAACATTGTTCCTCGCAAAGAAGATAGATATGAATATCCCAAGAAAACGGCAGGATTTAATTATGCAACGGTAACTATTGGGAAACGTTTGTATGTTTCGTTGTTCGAAGGTAATATCTGGCAAGATCCGGATAGTACGGGACGTTTCAAACCAAAATTTGGTATTTTCAATCCGGTAATGCTCACTAATACCTTATTTACCGGAGATCGCACAGATGTACATTCGTTATTAGGGATGAATGTCAAATATCTGATCATGAACAATATTGAAATGTACGGCCAACTTGTTTTTGACGATATCATGAATACTTTTCGAAAATCGGGTGTACAGTTAGGGGCAAAATATTTTGACGCGTTAGGCGTTCAGGGATTATTCCTACAGGCTGAATTTAACCAAGTAGCAGCAGGAACATATTCTTTTTCAAGCAATACATCGATTTCGTATGTACACTACAATCAAGCGATAGCCCATCCGTTAGGTGATAATTTCAATGAATTGGTGGCATTTGCATCTTATCAATACCAGAGATTCCGGTTCGAGTACCGGTTCAATTTTGCCAAAGAAAAACAGACAAATACCTCGCCGCCTACGGAATTTTTGGTATATGAGTATGGTAAAAAGGTAATTTTTAACCATATTCAAGCTTCATGGGTGATGAATCCACGAAATACCATGCAAATAACCGCCGGATACACCGATCGTAACGAAACATCCTTGGTGGGGCGATTGCATACCGGAGTTTTTTTCATCGCATTTCGTACTGCTTTACGGAATGCTTATTATGACTTTTGATATTGTGGGTAAAAAAATAGTAACACGAATATATAATATCGTGTTACTATTTATGCGCCTGCAAAATACACCTATCAGGCGAGGTGTCAAAAATTTGATAATGATACGAAATCTAGTTCTGTTCACCAGTTTTTTGCAATCGGATCCCGAAGACGCTGCCACTATTGGCGCCGTTCCAGGGAATACTACCTGGCTTTTAGGCGTCAAGTTTGGATTGTAAAGCTATCTTCCCCTGTACTCCTTCGGCGATACGCCCGTATGCTGCTTGAAAAACTTCCCGAAAAACGACTGGTTGGCAAAATTCAGTTCGCCGCTGATTTGCTGAATGGTCATATTGGTGGATTTGAGCAACGACTTGGCTTCGAGCATCACATAATCGTTAATCCAATCGAAAGCCGACTTACCGGTTTTTTCCTTGATGACCGTTGAAAGGTATTTAGGTGTGAGGCAAAGTTTTTCAGCATAAAAACCTACTTCGCGCGACTCCTTATAATGGGCAAGCACCAGTTCGTAAAATGTATCGAACAGTCCTTCGCGTTTTGATTTCGGGACGCCGCTTATCTCCCTTATTTGTTGGAAGTTATTAAGACTGTAAAAAAGCGCCTGCACCAATAAACGCACTATCTCCAAACGATTGGTGTTGTGTGTCATACGCACTGTGTGCAGCAGGATATCATAATATTTTAACAGGTGTTCGATTTCGTCGGTGACGAGGTGTATCACCGGGTTTTCTTTCAGGTAAAACATCACGGGAATGGAGTCCTTGATACTCAGTTCCAGATTGTCGTTAAAGCGTTTGGACATTACAAACACCAAGCCGGAAAAATCATCGCTAATGTACGAATATTGCACAATCTGGTCGGGAAGCACCACCGAAATATCATTTTCCGAAATAGATATGGGTTTTAGGTTAATAGTGCCTTCAACACGGCCTTTCAGGCATATACTCGATACGGCATAATCGACCTTGGTGGGATAATCGAAAAGCGGTACTGCGCTGATATCATTCATCAGGATAAAATCATCGCCGATTGATTCCTTCGGAAGCTGCTCACTTAGTGAAAAAAAGTCGATTTTAGGTGCTTTATTTTTCAAGACTTGCTATTTTAGACTACAAAAATAGTAACATTTCCTATATTATTTTACCGTATCCGACTTTTAGAACAATTATGCAGACTAATAGACCTATTCGGGAAC
>JAVBMZ010000185.1:0-21278 GCA_031551935.1 Bacteroidales bacterium | reverse complement strand
CAGCGGCAATGTGGTTGAACGACATGTTCTTTTAGAGAAAAACTGGGGCAGTAGCGGGATTATATATTCAAGAAGCCTGGATACCTACCTTGCCACATTGCGCAAATATTTGCGGAAAGATACTTCCGTTCAAATCATTACTGTGAAAGGCGTTGGGTACAAGTTGGTTTGTTCGGAATAATTACTTAACGGCTGATTTATAAGTGTTTTTAATTTTTTAGGATCAATCCCCCGCCGCTTGCGGCGAAATATTTATAACTTTGTGCATGGCACGAAGTAAATACATTCATAAATCTCATAATGTTTCTGTTTTGTTGTATGATTATGTAGGTAATGTGGCCAAATATAGACGTGTTGTCTTTAGTGACGCGATAGCTTTTTTTCTTAAAAAATTTACTGAAAGCATCGCGATCGGGAAAATATTATAGTTTGACCGTTTAAACAAAGTAATTACAGATTAGAAGGTTAAATTATTTCTACCCCCTGTTTTTTCAACAGTTCAAGCGCCATTTCCCTTAATTTGAATTTTTGGATTTTTCCACTTCCGGTCAATGGGAACGCATCTACAAAAAAGATGTATTTAGGTATCTTATGGCGAGCAATTTGTCCGCGGCAAAAATCTTTGACAATTTCTTCTGTCAAAGCCACTCCTTCCTGCGGTATAACAAACGCTCCAACCTCTTCGCCGTATCTTGGCGAAGCAATCGCAACCACTTGCACATCTTTCAGTCCATCCAAATGATACAAGTATTCTTCTATCTCGCGGGGATAAATATTTTCGCCGCCGCGAATAATCATATCTTTGATGCGTCCTGTAATGCGATAATAGCCGTCTTTGTCTTTCGTACCCAGATCTCCGCTGTGCAAGAAACCATTTTTGTCTATAGCTTCAGTAGTAGCCTGCGGATTTTTGTAATAACCTTCCATAAGCAAATAGCCACGGCAGCATACTTCGCCCGGTTCGTCAACAGCACACTCCTCTCCTGTGGCGGGATTCAGTATTTTCACTTCCGTAAAAGGATATTCGCGACCAACAGTGGTACACCGTTGTTCAAAGGAATCCTCCAGAACTGTATGCGTCATACCTGGTGAGGTTTCGGTCAAACCATAAACACTGGTAATATGCGTGATGTGCATTTTTTCAGTCACGGCACGCATCAATTCAATGGGACAAAGTGCGCCAGCCATAATGCCGGTACGTAACGAAGTGAGATCAAACATATCGAACATAGGATGATTCAATTCGGCAATAAACATTGTAGGCACACCATACAAAGCAGTACACCGTTCCTTGTGCACAGAAGCCAACACTAACAATGGATCAAATTTTTCGACCATCACCTGCGTACAACCATGTGTCAATACATTCATGGTAGCGAGAGTAATACCAAAACAGTGAAACAATGGCACACAGCAACACAGTTTGTCTTCCGAAGTAAATCCCATCCCCTCGCCTGTAAAATAACCATTGTTGGTGATGTTGTAATGCGTCAGCATCACTCCTTTGGGGAATCCGGTAGTTCCAGAAGTGTATTGCATATTGACCACATCGGTATAATCTACTTTACTTTTGGCTTCTTCCAATACCTGATCACCTATATTTTGTCCAGATAAAAGCAATTCAGCAGTATTGTACATTCCCCGAAATTTTTCCTGCCCGATGTATACCACGTTTTTCAATTTAGGAAATGTGTCGCTTTTGGCAAATCCCCGTTGCGAAACTCTCAAATCGGGCATCATAGTGTACACCATATCTACATAATTCCCATCGAAAACACCTTCAGTGATGCAAAGAGTATGTATATCGGCATCTTTCACCAAATATTCGAGTTCGTTCTGTTTGTAATTGGTATTCACCGTGACTAAAACAGCGCCTACCTTAGCCCCTGCATAAAGAAATGTGAGCCAATCGGGAACATTAGTAGCCCAAATCCCCACGTGAGTTCCGTGTTTCACACCAATAGACATAAGTCCCTTAGCCATATGATCAACCCGTTGGTTAAACTCTTTCCAGGTAAACCGCAAATCACGATCGGAATAAACGAGACATTCTTTATCGGGAATTGTTACAGCCCAATTTTCCAACCATTGCCCAATTGTTTTCTTTTGTAATTCCATACACCGTACTTTAAAAAGGAGTATACACTACGCCTAATATTTTCGCAGGAGCTCCGTTTTTGGCATGTACATGGTGTGCTACAATCGAGTCGTAATAAATACTATCGCCTTCTTCAAGCATGTATGTTTCTTTTCCGTAACTGACTTCGATCACTCCTGCCAATACATAAATAAATTCTTCACCTTCGTGTGAGGAAAGCGAAAAATCTATATTTCCAGAAGCCTCTTGTATATCTATCAAGAATGGCTCCATGTGTCGCCCTGCTTTATCCTGCGATAAAGAATGATATTCCATATGCGTCCTCGCCACTTTGGAATCATCAGTAAAACGTATCGTATTCGTATTGTTATAGTCTTTTCTCCGGCTAATAACAGGTCCCATCTCCGTTTGATCGTCAAGAAACGTACCCAAACGAACTCCCAATACACGAGCTATTTTGATAAGCGGAGCAAGGGAAGGAAATTCCACATTATCTTCTATCCGTTTAATCTGCTCTTTATTCATTCCGGAACGCTCAGCAACCTCCTCAACAGACAAGTTTCTGGATTCCCTGATATTCTTGATTTTTCCGCCAATAATTTTATTACTTTCCATAGATCACAACTTTTTTAAGAGGGAACAAAGTTAAATGAAAAATTTATAGATACCACAAGGTTGCACCTAAGTACAAGAAAAATATAGTACTTATATCATCAGAATTTTCCTTGTCAATAAAGTTATACTACCGTTAATTAGTTGCCTGAAATGCAAGTATTTGATTTAGATCTTTTTGCGCATTCGGAATATTCATACTTTTCCGCAACAAATCCCGTAATTCTTCACAGCAATGCTGCATTACTACACAATTATGCTGATGCATCACTATTTTCAAGTTTAGGCGCGTGAGCATAATTTTTAATGCCAAAAAATTCCACGAAAAATCATTCGAATGTTGGATAATGTATATCCATACTTCATCAGGTATCCGGTCAATATCTATACTTAACATGTCTCTGCGTTATTTGATAGATTTGTCATTCACAACATCACCAATGGTGACGTACACAGTTGTCTGATTCACCAATTGATAGGCAACTTCCCCATACACCACCGGGCCGTTCATCTTTTTCAGATATTGCGTACAAATATCCGGCTGTATGTAATTACCAATACAGGTCACCGAAAAAACAATCTGATCGCTAATCAATGTCGGTTCGATAATGGTACTATCAATTTCCGCGATACGATAATCGACAAACTTAAAAACCGGCGCGGACATCAGCACTTCTTTTTCCTCAATACCACAACATACAACATTCATCATGGCGCCCGAGTAATTAGCGACAAGCGGTAATGCCATGTCATAATGTATTTCGCGTAGATAATCAGCAAAATTTCGTTTTACACCATTAATCAAAGCTTCCCCCAATACCATACTACTGTATTCGAAACTTATATTATCACCCTTACCTTGCTTGTATGGGTTAAATATGTGTATTTCGGCGTATTTGGTCTCCGGAAGCGAAATATGCATGGCGACAGCCCTATCTGTGTATGAGCGGGAATATACACCTGATGACACATACGATTTTTCCGTCATTAGGGTTTCCAAAGGCCTTCCTGAAATCCACCCGCATAAAGGATGCGTAGCAAAATTTTCAAAATTAGTGGAATTTAAGGCAAATTCTGTGGTGACTTGAGCACCAAAAGGCATGATCAATACCGTAAAACCATTCTGCGGCGCATCATTATATATGTGGTGAATATTTGTTTCATCATATTCCTGTATCGTTGTTTGAACAACAAAATCAGGCAGTTGACAAACAAAGATTTTATCATATGACGATACTCTATGTTCAGGATAGAGGATGAAAAAAGGTGTTGTCCCGGCAATCCATTTTCCCCGTGGTAATTGGGACAATAGGTCATAATCGCCAGCCAGTAATAGCTCTTCTCCTTTCTGTATCATTTCCGATACTTCTTCGAGAGCATATAATCCTTGAATCATATTGATAATGGTGTGTGTTTAAGGATATTCCCATCATGAAAACAATTAAATAAATTGTTCCCCATGAATGGTTATGCAAATATACAACTTTTTCCCTTTAGAAACAAGATGTCGCATTCTAAACTATTCATGGCATTAAGGAAGGACTATTCCCAAGGTCATAAGATCAGACTCCATAATACAAAGGAATAGTATTCACAATGATTGTGAAAATAGCAGTTATAGATTTGTCAGTTGTCGTTTTTTACATTTAATTTCGAAAAAAGGAATCTTATGTATATTGCCACAGAATTATTGAGAGGGGTAGGTTTTTTCAAATAAGTTATCAAAAAAATATTTGTCGTCTGGAACCACAGGCCGGTAAGGTATGGTAAAACAAAAGGTAGAACCTTCTGCTTGGTCCGATTTGACACATATTTCACCACCCATCAGTTGTACAAGGTTTTGTGAGATGGGTAACCCGAGGCCAGCTCCACCATAAGTCCGGTTATTTCCCTGATAAATCTGACAAAAGCGCTCGAAAATGGTTATAAACTTGTCTTTAGGAATGCCGATGCCGGTATCTTCAACAGTAAATTCCAGCATGCCGGAGACTAATTGCCGGTATCCAAACCGTATGTGGCCACGATTGGTGAATTTGATAGCATTAGTTATCAGGTTACATAATATTTGACGCAGACGTACCGGATCGACGAGGATGATGCATGGATCGACAAACTCACTGTCGTCAAGGAATAGTTTGATATGTTCTTTATTTTTGGTTTTCATATCGGCATGGAAAAGCACCTGCAATTCGGTCATTAAATCGTTGACATTATATGGGATGGAATCAATATTCAACTGATTGGTTTCGGCTTTGGCGATGTCAATAATGTCATCAAACAATTGCACCAATTGCCTGCTGCAATTATTGATCATGTTAATGTATTCCTGTCGGGTTTCAGGGGATAAGTTACCGGATGTAAAGAGATTGAGAAAACCGAGAATACCGTTGAGCGGCGTTCGTATCTCATGCGATATATTGGCCAAGAAGGCAGATTTGAGACGGTCGGATTCCTCTGCTTTTTCCTTAGCATGGCTAAGTTCACAGGTTTTGGCCTCTACCATCTGTTCGAGTTGTGTATGGTATTGGTTCAATTCCGTCTCAATTAATTTCTGTTCGGTGACATCTCGAAGAATACGTCCGAAAAAACAAGTTGTACCCAAACCGATAGGAAATATCGATACACGTACGTGACGTTTCCATCCGCCGGACATGTGCAATGTTAATTCTTCGATAACAGGCTCCTGGTGATTTCCTCCTTCCATATATTCTACACGCGACCGGTAAAGCCTGTTAAAAGCTTCCGGTTTCTGATCCTCACTGGACAGAAAGTTTTTTAATATTTCCCATTCATATTGTCCTATTGCTTCATTACGCGGTATTCCCGAAATTTGTTCCAACGAGCGATTCCATTCAATCACCCGGCCTTCTTTATCCAGTATCATGATACCTTCGAAGGATTGTTCTATAAAATTACGAAGTTTGTTTTCACTTTCTTCCAGTTTTTGCATGGTTTCTTTTCGGATAGAAACTTCGTGTTGCAAAAGTTCGTTATTACGTCTCAATTCCTCGTTGATCACGACATATTCTTCATTGATTGTAAACAGTTCTTCATTGGCTGCCAGCAATTCTTCGTTAGCTGTTCCAAGTTTTTCCGTACGTTCGTTGATCTGTCGTTCAAGTTCTTCACGGTGTGAAGCCAATTCCGTTTCAATCAGTTTGCGCTCGGTGATGTCAAGGATAAACCCGTCACACACCACTCTATTGTTTTCGAGCCTTGAACGCGATGATAGTTGTATCCACCTCATGTCAGTCGCGGTATAATAATAACGAATATCTTTGTTGAAATCATTACATCTCAACAGACTGTTGAAAATAGCAGATTGTACTGTATCCAGATCCTCAGAGTGAATTTTTGTGAATGGTACTGAAATATCGAGCATGGCTTCAGAAATAGGTACATTAGTTAATTTTTCCCAATTGGCACTTGCATAAGTAAGGGTCAGGTAGTCGTGCCAGGTTTGTTCCGCTCCAAGTGACTTGAGTTGGGTTGTGTCGATTTGGAGGCGAAACAAACATCCATTGGGGAAATTATCGCCGAGAGCTTTTAGCCGATTTTTTTCGGCAATCAATAATTCTTCTTCCGGCCAGATTTGTCCTTGAGAGTTTGCCAGATAATCGAAAATATCACCCATAGAAGCAACGCTTGTAGCCTGTCGCTTGCCTTCTCTTTTTCCAAAATTACCTGTATAGAAATGTTTATCATTTGCCATCTTTTCCTGTAAGCCACTTGTCTTCAGTTGCTTCAACTGATTTTTCAAAGAATGATTTTCTTCTACTAGTTGATTGATATACTCATTTTGGCTCATATATAAATTGTTTTTTCAATTAATGTTGTTATTTCAGGATTTTTCTCATAAAGCATTTAAAGAGTTAGAAATATAATAAGTGAAAAAATCACACAAAACTTACAAATATTCAATAAGAAAAGCTTTTAAATGACACAAACTTTGTCTATTTCAATTCTTTGATTTTAAGACACCCTAGAAGTCGTGAAATACTCTAAATATGATGATCTTATCCCGTTCATATCAAGATAACGACCCGACAGTTGTAGCTTACAACCCAGACATAATCGTTTCCACAAAAGATAGCGTGAAAAAGTGGTAATTCCACTAAGTTCGTTCAGTCGGATATTAGAACTTCATACACTATGTAACTCTGGTTTGTTCGGATTGAATTTGAAATTAGTTTGCTGATTTCTATACTCTCTTTGTCCAGTTCATCAGTCATACGCTCTAACTATTTACTTATTTGGAAAGTTGATCAGTCAACATTTCCACATGTTGGGTTTGATATATGAAGATTCCTGGTTTTTTCTGATAAAAATGAGTTCAACGTCATGGTTACCGGCAAAATCTGCGACGTCAACACAGATCTTGCCGGTATAAAACTTTGACAAGTCAAACCATTCCTTAGTTTATCTGTTCTGCACCGACCGGATAAGCCATAAGCAATACCCGTTTCAGATTTTCATCATGGTCGCAGATCGGAATAAATTTTTGTTTGAACATGATGCTTTTATCCTTTCCAACGGTTACCTGTTGCACATCTTCATACGGTTTACCCCTGCTGACATTGTGCCATGCTTCCTGCATCGCTTCCTCCTTGATGAATGTCGTAAGATGTTGTCCGATGAAATGATCCTTATCGGCATCCTCAAAGGAACTGATCATTTGCTGGTTGATATCTGTAATAATGGCATCGGGTGAAAACTCGACCATATTGAATGATTCGAAAACAGACTGATATAGTTGCTGCATCTCACTGTCCTTTTCCATACTTATATTTTGCAGGCGTTCCATTTCATTAAGGGTCTCAAGCATATCTGCTTCGCGACGTTTCATTTCTTCCTGAGTCGTTTGCATTTCCTCCATGTTCTGACGCAACTCTTCTTCCTGGTTGGCCAGTTCTTCAGCCTGCAATTTAGTTTGTTCTAGCAATCGTTCGGTTCGTAAACTTACCCGTACGGTGGCAATAGTGGCGGCGATACTTTCGCTTACTTTTTCAATAAATTCGAGTTGGTACGGCTCAAATTCTCGAAAGGAGGCTAATTCAATGATTCCGTATATTTTACCGTTCACTTTCAATGGGCATATGAACAGAGCGCGTGGGTTATCATCTCCTAAGCCCGACGTAATGGTAATATATTTATCGGGAATATCGGTTAGATAAATCGATTCGCCTTCGAGATAACAGAGCCCAACCAATCCTTCACCCGGAAGAACCTGTTTTTCTGCAAATTTTTTGCGGTCGAAGGCATAACAGGCTTTCATTTCAAGTATCTTGTCATACCCCTCATCATTGAGAATAAAAATACCGCCCTGGTTGACTTCCAGATACTTTACCAGGTTACTAATTACGTTGTACGACAGAGCCTCTATATCATTGTTATCTCTGCGCAAAATTTCAGCAAATTTGGCTAACCCCGAAGTTCTCCAATTGCGGTGCTCTTCTTCTATTTTACGATCGATTTCATCATTGTTCGCTTTTTGTAAACTGCAGCGCATTTCAAGCAAGGAGTTACCCAGTACATCTTCTTCGCTTAACGGCTGATAAGCAGCGTCAAGCCTACCTTCTCCAATTTCATGCGCAAAAGAAGAGGTTCGTTGCAAACCTTTCACCAAATAAGCCAATTGGGTCTTCATTTTCCCAATTTCATCCTGACTGCGGGCTTCTTCAATATGAAAGTTTATCCGGCCGAACGATAATTGATGAATGATTCCGGTCACGTCAATTACCCCTTTCAACATAGCCCGTATAACAAACCATCCTGCAAAAGTAATGAATACAACACCTATCAGGCAGTATACAATCAAGAATCCAGCTGTTTGCCGGGCTTGTTCATAAATTTCTTCCTTCGGGACGCGTATAGAGTAAAACCACGGTTCGGTGTTTTCTCCCAATTGTACGGGAATATATACGTGATACATTTCTTTTCCTTCGAACGGAAACATTCCTTCGATCATTTTTCCCACTGGCAATTGATCCAATATTTTACGATTACCATTTTCCGCCAATGTTCCGATTTGTGAAAGATCCTGGTGTAAAGCGATGGTACCTTTGTTGGTCACTAATTTTCCCGTGGCACTTAATTTGAGACCATTAAGCAAGTGATTGAATTCATCCACACGGAAGTCGGTACCTACCGCGCCGATAAACCGCCCATTGATAATGACAGGTACGCAAATACTAAAATACCAAGCATTTTTACCAGTAGCATCATTATATAGGTAAGGTTCGGTGATGATTTCACCGCGAACTTCCCTGGTACGGCTGTAAAATTCATAATTTTCATTATTTTCCATAGATACTACTTGGCCGGCAGTGAACCATGGAGAAAAACGTCCCTGGGAATTACTCCCCATGCGGTCGACAAAGATGGAATCAAGCCCATCGATAACATCAGGCTCAAAACTACACCAGATATTATGTAAACTCTTTTCATTCAATACCAATGGCTCTATTTCAGCCAAAATCAGTTCACGTTTCCTATGGTTGGAAACAATGTCTGATGAAATGATTTTTGTAACGACCCCCGAATAAGCGCGCACCACACTTGCTGCGTTATTGACTTTTTCTGTTAGATGTTGTCCAGCTTCCATGGCTGACAACCGAGCAATTTCGGATGAACTCTCCAGCGAACCGGAGCGTAATAAAACCAGCAATAGCAAACATACTGCTGTCATTACCAAAAAACTTGTACTTCCCACCAGTAAGGGTAATTTTACTTTAATAGATAGATTGTTAAATTTTTTCATACTTTCTTTACATTTTAAATATTCTAAATGCAAATTTATGGCCTGTCGTTTTTGCTGTTTCCTGTACAAAAGTTCGGTTTTACTATCCTTCAATAAAAACCATACTTTAGTATAGGATTCACAAACTAATATTGTTCTACCTTGCCACATATTATATACATAGTATTGTTTTGTTGTGAATTTGAATAAATTACAGGTTTTTTGGGAAGAATTGAGAATAGTTGGCGATGATCATACAAAATCGCTCAATCCTTTCCTGCGTATGCTCGATGCTTTCTCAAAGGTAGTAGGACAAAGTTTTTATGTGATTGATTATAAAAAACGGGAATTTGTGTACGTATCCTCCAATTCATTGTTCCTGTGCGGGTATACTCCAAAAGAAGTATTGGAAATGAACTATACTTTCTATCAGAAAGTTGTGGTTGAAGATGATCAGGATATGCTTTGGGAAATCGATAGAATAGGGCATGAACTTTTTTGTCGACTTTCTCCCGACGCCAGAATAAAGTCGATTATCTCATATGATTATAGACTTAAACAACCAGGTGATAAAATAATCATGGTAAATCAACGTAATACTCCTATTTTTCTCGATGAACAGGGGAATGTACGTTTTGCACTATGCGTAGTAAATCTTTCTACTAATAACCTTCCGGGTAATGTTATCATAAAAATAGATGATATACTACAATATTATGTTTATTCATTCGAGAGAAAAAAATGGAAAAAAGCAGCAAACATTGCTATTAGTAATAGAGAAAGAGATGTTTTGCAGTTGGCAGCTCAGGGATGTTCAAACGAAGAAATTGCAAATATCCTTTTCATCAATATCAGTACCGTAAAGTTTCACAAAACAAATATTTTCACTAAACTGGATGTCAAAAATATAGCCGAGGCTGTCACATTTGCCTACAATCACAAACTGCTGTGATCTGATACAGGAAACTAGTCAGCAAAGAATACTTAGGGTTATAATTGATGCTGTTGGATACCATTCATTCGTTGAGAGTTTTGTTATTCTGTTCGGAAATATTTTTTTTGCGTTTATACAAGATTCTGGACAGTCTCAACGACAATAAATACACTCTGTCAAATAGCATCCCCATAGCACATAAAAACTTTATTGTCTTGCATTTAATTTTTCATGAACATACAAAGCTTGATTTTTCTAAACAAAAACAGGTATTCAATTGTTAATATGCATTATTAAAGCCAAGATCATGTACATATTAAATGCCAAAAAATACACCATACTGCTTTTCTGTATCTTATTTTCCATCGTAGCGATTAAAGCGCAATCCGACACGGGAGAAAAACCAAACGAAAAACATCGATTAAGTTTCAAGGATCCACTGGACGGCGCCTTCGATTTAAGTGAATGGATTATCGAATATAGCGGTTTTATACCAATGCCAATTATTATCACCGAACCAGCGCTGGGTGGTTTTGGAGGAGCTTTGGTCCCTATTTTCATCAAACAAAATAAACCAGTGGAAGTCGACGGTAAAGTTTACCCAATGTCTCCAAATATTTCAGCGGCATTTGGAGGGTATACACTTAACGGTAGCTGGGCTGTCGGAGCAGGTCGAACAGCTATCATTCCAAAATGGAAACTACATTATGCTATTGGCGGCGCTTACATGGATGTAAACATGAATTACTATTTCAATATAGACAAGCTCAATAAGGATGTGGATGTAGAATTCAACATCAAAGCTATTCCAATCTATATTTCAGCAACCAGACAATTGAAGGATCCCCGGATCACATTAGGTCTGGAATATATGTTCATGCATTCCGATCTGAAAGTGGTCAGCGGAAGTCAATCACAATGGGAGGTTATCAACCAACTCAATCAAAAAATTGCTGATAAAATAAGCGAAAATCTGAGTGGCAATGTTGGCAAGTTAGGATTCAAAGGCAGTTTTGACAAACGTGATAACGTTTTTACACCTAATCGCGGTTTTAAAGTGAATGTCAACGCTGACTGGAGTAATAAAATTTTTGGCAGCGACTATAATTATGGACAATTCGAAGAAGCGTTTTATTGGTTTTTACCGATTACCAAAAAATGGGTCAATGGCTTTCGATTCGACACACAACAAATAGCCGGAGATCAACCATTCTACTTGCGTCCATTCATTGACATGCGCGGCATTCCGACCGCCCGTTATACAGGCGATATCACTATGCTGGTCGAATTGGAAGAACGTTGGGATGTCTATCGGCGGTGGAGTTTAACGGCTTTTGGTGGTACCGGCAAAGCTTTCGATGATTTTTCTTCATTCAATGATGCTGAATGGGCTTATGCAGGAGGAGCCGGGTTCCGGTACTTGATTGCCCGCAGGCTGAACTTACGCATGGGTATGGATTTCGCTTGGGGTGCCGAAGGATTTGCGTACTATTTCGTTTTCGGCAGTGCCTGGATACGACAATAAACATAACACATGGAATATTCAATTATCAGTAATTTATCATTTAATGACGATAAACTAACATATCAACCACTTACGTGAAATTTTATCTGAAGTGGTTACAGATGGTTATCTTCTGTTTTTCAGAAATACAACCTCACATTTAGCCATATTACAGTAAAGATAAAAAGAAAAATCGGATAAAACAAAAAGTTTTATACAAAAAAACTACGAATGTGTGTCTTTTTGTTAAAAAAAAGTATATATTCGCATGAGTTTTGTGAGTCATTTGCTGTTCAAATTTTACCGTTATGCCTTATAGAAGACTCCCCAATACAGATGTTGCCCGATTAAAAGCTTTGACCCAAGCTTTTCAAAAAGGGAAAGAATTGCCCCCGTTTAAGCTTGCGTTCTCGCAAAGTACCTTTAACAAAGTGCAATCTTTTCTACCTTATTTTGAATCAACTGTTCGTTTGTATAAAAAAACCTATGCCACTTCCATTACTAAAAACAGGGAACATCCCATATATTATAAAAAGGCTAAATTGTACATTTCCCACTTCATACAAGTGATGAATATGGCGATTGCACGTGGAGAACTGCAATCACAAACACGTTCCTTTTTTGGTCTGGAAGCATACGATAACAAGGTTCCGGATATGAATACCGAAGCGGACGTTATCAAATGGGGTGAGCAGATTATTACAGGCGAATCGGAACGGCTCAAAAAAGGGATGACTCCTATCACAAATCCCACTATTGCTGTTGTAAAAGTACGTTATGAACAATTTGCGGACGCATACCATTCAAAAAAAATCGACCAAAAAAATAATATGCGTATATTGAACGAAGTATCCGCACTACGAACTCAGGCAGACGAAATCATCATTAACGTATGGAATGAAGTCGAAAAACACTTCTCGAACTTACCCGACGAAATGATGCGCGAACAAAGTATAGAATATGGCGTCGTGTACGTATATCGCAAAAGTGAACTAGACAAAATCAAATCGTTGACACAAGTCTCTGTTGGATGATAAGTACATTGAAACACGTCAACTAAAACTGAAAACAACTTTTGAACAATGAAAAAGCGATTTTTTTGCATCATTGCTGCCGCACTGATAATGTCGGCTTTGGCAACGACATTCATCTCCTGCTCAAAGGACGAAGATAATCCGGAGGAAGGCACGCTCCCTTACGCCGACTATTTAGGCATCTGGAAAGCTGAGAATAACGACTACTGGGAAACCTTAACCCTCAGTAAAAATAAGCTCGTTTTCCTGGACTCGGACGGCGGGGGCTACACTATTGAAAACCTCTCGTGGACTGCGATAACCAATCCGTCAGGTAATTATACTGTCGAATATCCCACAGGCTACAAGATTACCGGAAAGCTGACCGCTTGGAATGACTATGTCCCCAACAAGGCGGATGGATCCCACGGCGAGGTGGGCGATACCGTCTTAGACTGGTGGTACATTAGCACCGATAAGGGTTCGCTCAGGTGGACGCTTTGGAGTTCATTGGAACATTCAGCCGCCGATTGGGGCCCGTACATCAAGCAGTAACCGTATAAGAGCTCCCGTCTTCAAATCAAAAAGCAGTTTAATAGGCATTTTTCAGGTTGAAATCTTTTGTACTGCTTACTTTTACTGGCTTTAAGGGGGAGTCAAAGGTTGTGAATCGAAAAAATGCAGTTTTAAACATCATAATATAACTACTTATTGTTTAAAACGGGGAAGTCTCTTTAAAAAAATATAGTCAAGAATATCAATCTATACCTGATATTAGAAATAAATCAGAGGCAATACGATCGGCAATCATTTTTCCTTTCCAGGTAAGCACAAATATATTTCCTCGCTGCTCCACAAAACCGTTTTGAACATATGAATGTACCTGCCGAGAAAAAGCTCTTTGAATACTTTCACCAAAAATATCTCTGATATAGCCAATGTTGACACCCCAAATAGCACGTAAGGAAGTTAGAACATAGTCATTGTATTTTTCAGCAGGTGATAATAATTCCCGATCGAACCATACCCCATCTTTTTCATGTAATGTTTTGATATATTGACTATTATTACATAAATTCCATTGACGACTATCTCCATCATAAGAATGTGCTGACGGCCCAATACCTACGTAGGGTTTATTTTGCCAATAACCACTATTGTGCCGGGAACAAAATCCAGGCTTGGCAAAATTCGATATCTCATATTGCTCATAGCCTGCATCTGTCATTATATCCAGCAGCACCTCAAATTGTCGGATGCTATTTTCCTCCGAGATAGAAAAGCTGTTCCCTTTCATCCGCTGGCGACCAAAAACTGTTTTTGGCTCAATCGTCAGGTGATAAGCTGATACATGCGGAATATCCAAAGCCAGCATTTGCTTCAAGTTATTTTTCCATCGTTCTAAAGTCATGGAAGGCAAACCATATATCAAATCAGCATTAATATTATCGAATCCATGGCCTTGAGCCGATTTCACTGATTGTATTGTTTCCCGAGCATTGTGTCTACGATTCATCCACCGTAAATCATCGTCGAAAAATGATTGTATCCCGATACTCAACCGATTAAATCCTAACATATACAACTCACTCAGATAACCATCCGTTAAATCATCAGGATTGGCTTCTATTGTAATTTCCGCATCAGGAACGAGCGAATAATAGATTTCAATGGTGCGCCATAAATCTGTCAATTCCGAAATGGACAAAACGGACGGTGTTCCTCCACCAAAATAGAGCGTTTCAATAGGTATTTTCCCTTCCTCATCTTCTGGTTGACTCAAATAGTCTTTTCGTAAAGCAATTTCCTTTTTGATTGATTCGAGCATGACAGCCTTATCCTTCATGGCTACACGAAAGTGAAAATCACAATAATAGCAAACCTGCTTACAATAAGGAATATGTATATATAAACTGCCCATTTAACTGACAGCGGTCAATTCTTGACAAATATTTTAAAAAGCTTATTACGAAAGAAGTATCATACATCAGTCATTCACTGACTGACCGGTATTTTATCCACTCTACATTGATGTCTCCCTCCGTCAAAAGGAGTATTCAAAAACTCATCAACAATACTGTAAGCAGTTTCTTCAGAAATGAAGCGTGCAGGTAGCGAACAAATATTAGCATCGTTGTGGGCGCGTGCTAACCGGCTGATTTCAGGAAGCCAACACAATGCACCTCGTATACCGGCATGTTTGTTTACTGTCATATTGATTCCATTGCCGCTACCACAAATAGAAATACCTAAGGCACAGTTGCCTTGTTCAACAGCATTGGCCAATGGATGTGCATAATCAGGATAATCAACCGATCCGGGGCCAAATGCGCCAAAATCTTCCACCAGATAACCTTTCTGTTGTAAATATTCGACCATTTTTACTTTGAGTTCATAACCTGCGTGATCATTGGCAATACCTATCGTTTTCATATATGACTGATTGAATGAATGATTTACTCGAATAACACCGCAACAAAGATAATGTTTTTAATCTGTACCAGAGCATGTCCGTACAAAACGGCCATATTGCGGATAACAATATTTCATTTATCATTCATAGAACTGTCTGCAATAAACTTTTATATCATTTCAAATTTTACTAACTTTGCCCAACCATAAATTCAAAAAAAATGAATCGTTTATTTTATTTCATGCTGGCAATGCTCCTGTTGGTCAGTTATTCATGTGGTAACAAGAATAAATCAAAAGATACCACTGGTGCATTGAAAGAAATCGTTCTGGAAAAAACAAGCATCCGGTTTGATACAACAGAACATGATTTCGGGCAAGTAAAAGAAGGAGAAAGAGTCGTTTGCCATTTTGATTACGAAAATACCGGCTCTGCCAATCTGTTAATACAACAGGCAAAAGCATCTTGCGGATGTACTACTCCTCAATACGATACAAAGCCTATCCCTCCCGGGCAAAAAGGGACTATCGAAGTGATGTTCAACACAAAAGGGAGATCAGGAATGCAACGTAAAACTGTTACCATCATTGCCAATACCGAACCGGAACAAACAGTGTTGTCGTTTACCTGTGAGATAATTCCATCAAGAGAAACAACCAGTAATTAATCATTATTTCATATACATTTTTTATGACAATTTCATATATTTTATTACAAGCCGGCGGAGAAGGTCTCGGCTCTTTGGGTTCCTTTCTTCCGTTGTTATTGATCATTGTGGTTTTCTATTTCTTTATGATCCGGCCGCAAATGAAAAAACAAAAAGAATTAAAAAATTATCGCGAAGCACTTCAAAAAGGAGATAAAGTAGTTACCACAGGTGGTATATATGGAAAAATAGCCAGTATCAGCGACAATGTGGTAGAAGTGGAAATAGCCAATAACATCACCATAAAGGTCGATAAATACGCGATATTGAAAGATTCTACCGATTTAGCAAATCAAAAATAAATATTGACTGTTATGTTTTGTAGGGAAACTTTACAAGTTCACAATGCTTGTTAAGGTTTCCCTTCATTTTATAAGGTATGTCAAAAAAAACTTACCAAAATTCGAATGCGTTCAAACGTCTGGGCGAAAGGCTCAAAAGCAATGTTAGTCGGGAGTTTCTGACTTATTTGGTTTTTTTGTTGATCGCTATTGTCATTTGGTATGCTAATACTTTGACTAAGGACTATACTACTGAACTGAAATTCAACGTAAAATACATTGATTTACCAGAAGACAAGGTGCTTGTCTCTCCGCCGCCGAATCAATTAACCCTCACCATTCATGCGCAAGGACTTATTATTTTGAAATATAAACTGGGACTGATCTTTTACCCCATTTCTTTAGAAGCTAATCTTCAGACACTCAGAAAGAATAAATCATTAAAAGATGGTGAATATTTCATCACCACGCAATCCGTTTTTGACAAAATTGCCGGACAATTAAACTCCGACGTCAGTTTAAGAAATATTGTACCTGATACATTGAAATTTCTTTTTAGCGAAACGGTTCAAAAAAATGTGCCCGTCAAAGCGTTGTTGCAATTACAGTTTGAAAAAGAATTTTTGCCAAAAGGCCCTATGCAAATTGTCCCTAAAGCGGTAACGGTTACGGGTACCAAAAATATCCTTGATACGTTGCAATATGTATACACACGCCAGGGAAATTTTAAAAAACTGAAAGATACCTTGCGTACTGATTTAGCATTGCAATCTATACCTAACTTAAAATATTCTGTAGATAAAGTAAACATCATACAACCCATAGAAAGACACACGGAAGCCACCATCACTGTTCCCATCGAATCCATCAATCTTGCCGAAGGACTGAAAATGAAAACTTTCCCGAGTACCGTAACAGTAAGTTGCATGGTGCCTATCAACGACTTTGAAAAATTACAACCCTATTTGTTCCGTATAGTAGCTGACTATGCCACAGTAAAAGATATCAAAAATAGCCAGGCAAAAGTACGGGTTAACTTGGTGAAATCTCCCGACTATGTTTCTGACATCAGGTTTCACCCAAAAAATGTTGATTTCATCATCGAAAAATAGATGTTCAAAGTAGGAATTACCGGAGGAATCGGTAGCGGCAAAACCACTGCATGTCGTATTTTTGAAATACTGGGAATTCCTGTATACTATGCCGATATCCGCGCCAAGCAATTGATGAACAGTGATCCTGAGCTGAAAGCATTGTTAGAAGACTATTTCGGGAAAGACATTTACGAGTCCGGTGTATTGAACCGTCGTCAGTTAGCCAACATCGTTTTTCACGATAAGACTTCTCTTGAACAGCTCAACAGCTGGGTACACCCAGCCGTCGCTCGTGATTTTTTGCAATGGTGTGAACAGCAACATACGCCATATGTGCTGGAAGAAGCAGCTATATTATTCGAAAGCGGTACAGCCCAGAATTTTTGGAAGGTCATTTTAGTTACCGCACCCAATGATGTGCGTGTAAAAAGGGTTTGCGAGCGCGATCATGTTGAGCCATCGTCGGTATATGATCGTATAGCCAATCAATGGCCAGACGAGAAAAAATTAGCTTTGGCTGATTATGTCATCCATAACGACGAATCATCCCTCATGGTACCACAAATAATGGACATTCACCAACAATTACTATCTGCAATAAAACCAAAAAGCAAATAAGATACCACACCGTTGCTAAACAATCAAATAACCATAAAAAATAACACGAAGGGAGTATTAATATAAATCTTTCTATAACTTTGCAGTGACGATACGTGATAAAATCAACAGAGGACAGTTATACGTTATAGGGAATATGTTTACTGTTATATAATGTTGCATGCAGTATTCAGCTTTCAGGCTATTTCAAGTAACTTTTTGCATTATCATACGTATAATTTATAATAGCATACCACGAAAAGTAAGGTTCGTATCTATATAAAGTAGTAATTGGATATAGGGTTATCAAATTTTAATTTATCCACGAATGAACATTCGCAATATATTATTTATCCTATGGGCGGTTTGCTTGTTAACGCCTGTTCAGAGTTATGGCCAAAACTCGAGAACAAAGAAGGCTTATGAAGAATTCAATGCGGGACACTATAATTCGGCAGCGGACATGTTGCGTAAAGCATATTCTGCTGAAAAAAACAAAGAAGAACAGGCCAACATTTTGTTCAAAATGGGTGAATGCTATCGTTTGATCAATGAACCTTCACGTGCCGAATTGTGGTATACAAAAGCCATTAACAAAGGTTACCGTGATCCTATTGTATACTTACACCTGGCAGATGCAAAGAAAATGAACCAAAAATATGCCGAGGCTAAAGAAGAGTTTAAAAAATATAAGGAAAAAGCGCCCAATGACCGGCGCGCCGACGATGGCATCAAGTCCTGTGATATAGCACTTACTTGGATTGAAAATGGCAATGGATATCAAGTAGAAAACATGAAATTTTTCAATTCGCGGCAAAACGATTTTTCTCCTATGTATGCTTCCGAGGATTATTCCACTGTTTATTTTACCTCGTCACGTGATGGCGCTACCGGTAAAAACATCAATGCAGTAACAGGTGAAAGTTTCTCGGATATTTTTGTATCGCGAGTCGACCGTAAAGGAACATGGAGCCAACCCGTTCCTATCGATGGAGATATCAATACCGAAGCAGACGAAGGAATGTGTTCGTTTACGGCAGATTTCAAAACCATGTATTTTACTCGTTGCCGTAACAGTAAGAGTAAAGCATGGGGATGTCAAATTCTCAGCGCACAACTGGTCAATGGCAAATGGAGCAGGGAAAAAGCAATTGACATTGCCAATGATACCGCTGTAGTGGCACATCCAGCCATTTCTCCCGACGATTTGACGCTCTATTTTGTTTCGGATATGCCTGGCGGATACGGTGGAAAAGATATATGGAAAATCACACGGTCTAATTCAGGGGATAATTGGGGAAAACCCGAAAATCTTGGCCCGGACATCAACACACCCAATGACGAAATGTTTCCTTATGTGCATCCGGATGGAACACTTTATTTTTCTTCTAACGGACACATTGGAATGGGCGGTTTGGATATTTTCAAAGCCAAAAATGAAAATGGGCGGTGGACCATAGAAAATATGGGATATCCGATTAATTCGCCTGCCGACGATTTTGGAATCACTTTCCAGGTCGAAACGGAACGCGGATTTTTTTCTTCCAGTCGTACCACACGGGGTGACGACGATATTTTTGCATTTTCGCTTCCCCCGCTCGTATTCAACCTGACCGGGGTGGTCAAAGATGAAAAAACAGATCAGATATTGCCCGAAGCTACTGTAAAAATTATTAGTAGCGACGGTATCACTAATGAGATGCCTACCGGTAAGGATGGTACTTTCAAACTTACCTTGAAAGCCAATACCGACTATGTATTTATTGCATCAAAACAAGGGTATCTGAACGGTAAAGAACGCGAAACCACTAAAGGTTTGGAGCGTAGCAAGGATTTCAGTACCACTATTCTTCTAGCGTCAGTTGCCAGACCTATCGAATTACCGAACATTTTCTACGATTATGCCAAGTGGGATGTGCGTCCCGAATCGATGGTGGCTTTGGATAAGTTAGTGGAAACATTGAACGATAATCCAACCATAACTATTGAGTTAGGCTCCCATACAGACGCCCGTGGTTCGGTCGCCGATAACGAATTACTCTCCCAGAGACGTGCACAATCGGTTGTCAATTACTTGATCGAGAAAGGCATTGCACCTGCACGACTCACTGCTAAAGGATATGGAAAGAGCCAACCTAAAGTGGTAGATGAGCAAATGGCCGTGCAATATTCTTTCTTGCGCAATGGCGTTACCCTGACGGAAGACTATATCAATTCCCTACCGGATAAAAACGAACAAGAAATAGCGCATCAAATCAACCGTCGTACCGAATTCAGGGTATTACGGACAGATTACAAATAATTATCAGATTTACACAAAGCATAAAAAACGATGCAGGTTTTGTCTGCATCGTTTTTTTATATCATTTAGTTTGACCCAACAACATAGAGAAGCGAAACTACTGTAACGAAACATCGTCTCGCCCCGACAGACAAAGATTACCACGAAATATGGTATCAATCAATATAGCTTCTGTCCGTATCACATAAAACTCATTGCTTCTTGATACTTTCTTGCAAACTTAGCAAATATGGCATGTTTACATGATGTATTTTGCCACATTGGATGATAGCACTCATTATCTTTTTCACTTCATCAGTTGAATTTCTCAGATATCCGTCAAACATCGCCGACATTGCAGCATCGCTAAAAATCTTTTTTACAACTGGAACGCTAATAACCAGAGGCAAATAGTATAGTTGGTTCACTTTTTCTTTTTTAGGATCAATTCCTATTGCCGAACAAACGTGAAAACCGTCTCTGACAGATCTTATGGTCTCTTTGATGATTTGCGAATGATGGACAAAGTCTGCCATGGTACCTCCCGCTTTGATGATTCCGGCTGAAAATCCGGCGATAAATACACAATGAGGTATCAACCATGTTGCAATTTGGCTGGAAATGAATGGTTTCATATTGGCTTCTTCCAGTGCGTCCGCTATTTTCCTGACCCGGGGCGTTATTTCGCCGGCAACTTCGCCGAGTATTGTTTTCGAATATTTGGATCCTGAAATAATCGGTTCTAGTCCTTTTTTATTCCGCCCTCCTCCCACCATAAAAGGGAAACCGAAAAAATATTGTTCGGAAGACAACCAGTTACTTATTTTTTCAAAATCATCGTACCACATATTCTGAAAGAATAGAATGTGGGCTTTCCCTGCTGATTCTTTCAGGATAGGTAATACTTCTTCCAGGTGGAGATTGGTGGTTGTAACGATGATATACTCAAAATCATTGTCTACCGATAGCGTATCTGTTACTTTTGGACGAAAGATAATGTTTTCAA
>JAVBMZ010000093.1:0-5048 GCA_031551935.1 Bacteroidales bacterium | reverse complement strand
TGGGTTGTTACCTGTCCGAATTCGGCAAGAGATATGCCTCAATATCAGACTTTCAAATGGAACAAGGATTTAGCATGGGAAGAAAGGGCATGATTGATGTCGAAATCTGTAAGGATGGCTATTTGTATCAATCTGTGAAGGTCGGCGGTAAGGCGCATATACTTTTCGATGCAAAATTCGAATTCGAATGAGAGCATGCTTTAATGATTAAATAACCGATAAATACTTATTGTTAATGAGGAAAATAGGATTATTGGGCGGGATAAGCTACAATACAACTATCCAGTATTATGATATGATCATGAAAAAATACAACCGTATTTTCAATGATATTTATTACACGGAAGTAGTGATATACAGCTTATCGCATGGCCGGTTCAAATCATACGAAAATAGTGGCGATCTTGCCAATTATATCGATTATATCTTGTATGGAGCCAGGTACCTTGAGGCAGCCGGTGCAGAGTTAATCGCTTTTGCGGCAAATTCTCCGCATCAAGTAATAGAACAAGTCCGAGCCAAACTTCATGTACCTGTTATCAGTTCGCTTGACAGTGCCGCTAAAGGCGCCCGAAGCTTGAATATAAAAAGGGGATTACTGCTGGGAATCAAATTTACCATGCAGTCGACATTTTTCCAGGAACGCTTTAAAACGGATCACATTGAATTGGTGGTACCAACCGAAGACGAACAGGATGCAATCGAATATATCATTGCCAAAGAACTTAATTTCAATATCATTAAAGAGTCGAGCCTTGAAAAAATACTGGATATTATTGGTCATTATCCTGTGGATGGGGTTGTGATCGGATGCATGCGATTGCCCATCCTGCTGAATCGTGATAATTGCAATTTTCCATTGGTGAATACGCTGGAATGGCATATTGACGATATTGTTCAATTTGCCATGAATGATGAATAATATCCTAAAATTGAATGATAATGATTGAATTAAAACCTTTTGGAGAAGAGGATTTCGAAAAATTGATTTCGTGGGTTGACAGCAAAGAGCTGTTACTCCAATTTGCCGGATATGTTTTTGAATATCCGTTGACGGAAGAACAGCTTGTGGCATATATTTCCGACGAAAAACGGCATGCATTTAAGGTGGTGAACCCGCAAACCAACGAAACCATCGGTCATGCCGAAATTTATTTGCTGGAACCGAAAGTGGCGCTTCTATGCAGGATATTGATCGGCAAAGAGGAGTACCGGGGCAAAGGCCTGGGGCAACAAATTATGCACCAATTGATCGCATCTGCATTTGAAATGCCGGATGTTGAGATGGCTGAGTTGAACGTATTCGATTGGAATACCCCTGCTATCAAATGTTACGAGAAAACAGGATTCAGAATAAACCCGGATAAGATAAAAACGGCCGAAGTAAACGGGGCAATCTGGACGGCAATTAATATGACTTTGCGGAAAACAAACTGATAATTAATGCGAATCAAGGGTTGAAAAACAGTAGTCTTTGTTGTTCCTATCATTTTTATTCGTTTCGGTTTTGATAGTCGGACATTACCAATGGCATAAAGACGAATAATCTTGATGAACATAGTGCTTGAGATATACATTGAACATCATTAGTTCAAAACTGGCACATGCTTCAAATCAGCTTAAAACAAACATCATCAATTACCTGAATACTTTGGTGTGCCGGGATATCCTACCTGCTAGTATGTGCATATCCGGCCTCTGCAAATAACTTCAAGACAGCACATGGCAATTTGCCGCTTTTCTGTCCTGACAAAAACTATTTATTTGTTGATTTTCAGTATATTTTATTTTTGACTGACCAGTCAGTCAAAAATAAATGTTTGTATTAATGTAGATTTTAATACCTGTAACTACGCTTTTGCAGACGCCATCGAAGCAAGTTAGTAACAGCGTTCCCAACGAAGGTGATCCAGAGAAAAATAAAATTTGATACGTTGGCCCTGCACAAATTCACGCATTGTTTGTACTTTCTAACAAAAGAATATAAATTTGTATTTTGTTACATACATCATTTATATTTAACCATGCGCACCATGATAAAACAAACATTGTTGTATTTATTTGTTTTTGCTGTTATCCTGCCTCTTCATGCACAGCAAAATAGCAATGAAGAATATGTATTTACCATTATCAAAGAGGTAAAGGCCACGCCTGTGAAAGATCAATACCGGTCGGGAACTTGCTGGAGTTACTCTGCCTTATCTTATATCGAAAGTGAATTATTGCGTCAAGGCAAACCCGAATATGATTTGTCTGAGATGTGGATTGTACGGTATACTTATCCTGCCAAAGCGGAGAAATATATGCGGCTGCAAGGAAATATCAACATGGCGGGAGGCGGTTCTTTCGAGGATGTTTTTTGGGTAATGCGTACTTATGGTATTGTGCCGCAAGAAATTTACCAGGGATTAAATTATGGTGAAAGTAAAAACGTACACAATGAATTGGACAATGTTACCAAGGCGTATGTGGATGCCATACTTAAAACATATAAGGATGCGTCTGAAAAAGGACGTTCTTACAGCTTAACTACAGCGTGGTTTGATGGATTCCAAGGTATCATGGACGCGTATTTGGGTATACGTCCTGAAAAGTTTAGTTATCAAGGGAAAGAGTATACGCCATCAAATTTTCAACAATCTCTGGGCCTCAATTTAGATGACTATGTTTCTATTACGTCGTTTACCCACCACCCTTTTTATGAATCATTTATTCTGGAGATCCCGGATAACTGGATCTGGGGTACATCCTATAATCTTCCAATGAATGAGATGTTTGAAGTAGTGAACAACGCGCTCAATAATGGGCACTCGGTATTGTGGGGTGCGGATGTCAGTGAAAAAGGATTTGCTTACCGCAAGGGACTTGCATTGGTGCCCGAAACCAATACGGAAGAAATGTCGGATTCGGATAAGGCGCGCTGGGTGGGTGTATCAGATAAAGATCGTGAAACCCAAATGATGGATATGGGTAAAGTTGTGCCTGAAAGAAAAATCACACAAGAATTGCGTCAAAGAGCATTTGATAATTTCCAAACGACTGATGATCACGGAATGCATATCACCGGAATTGCCAAAGATCAAAATGGTAACACTTTCTATAAAGTGAAAAACTCATGGGGTACAGATGACAGCAAGTACAATGGATATTTTTATGCTTCAGAGGCGTACTTTTTGTATAAAACCATCAATATCATGGTGCATAAAGATGCCTTACCAAAACATATTGCCCAAAAACTCCATATCAAATAGTATATTCTATTGTTACCATCTTAAGTTTTCGAATAAATCATCACATCCAAATCAATTTTTATCTGTTACTTGATCAAGCGTTTGTTTTGTATGCCACATTATAAGTATTCCTTTTGGACCTTATCGCACTATTAAAATATTCGGAAAAAAGTCCCATGATATTTACCCATGCGTCATTTTGGGTGTTTTTCATGATAGTGCTGTTTATCTATTCTTTTCTATACCAAAAGAATACGTGGCGTAATGTTTTTCTTTTTGTTGTTAGCATTTATTTCTATTACAAATGTGGAGGCTATTATTTCGTTTTGTTGTTGTGGTCGGTGTTGTTCAATTACATTATAGGGCAAGGTATTGAAAGGGTAAACGACAAAAAAAGAAAAAAAATAATCCTAAGCATCGGGGTAGGTTTTAATTTATTGTGGCTGGCCTATTTCAAATACGCCTATCTATTCACTGAATGGCTCAATAAGTTATTGGGGACTTCTTTTAAAACCGAAAACTGGCTGGCTGATTGGAGCAATTATATTGTAGGAACCCATTTCGATATCTCCCAGATCATTCTTCCGGTAGGAATTTCTTTTTTTACCTTCCAAGCTATCAGCTACATTGTGGACGTGTATAGGCGAAAAGCAGCTGCAGTAAATAGCATACTTGATTTTGGTTTTTACCTGGCTTTTTTTCCTCAATTGGTAGCCGGGCCGATCGTTCGCGCAGCAGAGTTTATTCCGCAAATGTATCGCAAATATCAGTTGCGCAAAGAAGAGATGGGACATGCGTTGTTCCTGATTAGTTGCGGATTGTTCAAAAAAATAGTTATTTCCGATTACCTTTCTATCAATTTTATCGATCGGGTATTTGATCAGCCAGTATTGTATTCCGGTTTCGAGAATCTGATGGCCGCTTATGGGTATGCGTTGCAAATCTATTGCGACTTTTCTGGTTATACTGATATTGCTATTGGTTTAGCGTTATTGTTGGGATTTCGGTTGCCCGCCAACTTCAATTCGCCCTACAAGGCAAACAATATTACAGATTTTTGGCGGCGATGGCATATTTCATTATCTTCTTGGTTACGTGATTATTTGTACATCCCATTAGGTGGTAATCGTAAAGGCCGAATCCGGACGAATATCAATCTATTGATAACAATGGTTTTAGGTGGTTTATGGCATGGTGCTAACATGCGTTTTCTCTTGTGGGGCGCGCTACATGGTATTGCTTTAGTAGCACACAAAGGATGGCTTCATTTGTTTCCAACTAACCCTTTGATAAAGAATAAGTTTTTCACTTTCTTAGGAATACTGCTTACCTTCCATTTTGTTGTTTTTTGCTGGATATTTTTTCGCGCTACCGATATGACATCAGCGACAGTGATGTTGCAACGTATTTTTACCCTTACGCCACTTTCTTTAGTGAATGATATAGTGGTTGGATATCGCTTGATTTTCGGGTTAATCATCGCCGGATTCGTATTGCATTGGCTACCTGCTCAATGGCAAGAAACTGTCCGAGGATGGTATATCCAATCTTCCGTTCTATTCAAAATAGTTTCTGCGGTTTGTTTGTTTGCCCTACTTTATCAAATGAAATCTTCTGTCATTCAGCCGTTCATTTATTTCCAATTCTGATTCAATGAATCAAATTTAGAGATACAACGTTTTATTTTGACATTAATTTAAACAATTGATTAAAATATTTGTTTTAATCAAAATAATATTATATCTTTGTAGCAACAAAAAATCCGAAATGGAAAAGGATACTTCCACCGAAGAAAAAATCAAAGAAGCTGCGCGGAAA
>JAVBMZ010000171.1:0-30362 GCA_031551935.1 Bacteroidales bacterium | reverse complement strand
ATGATGGGCATTATGAGAAATGCCGATACTCGCATTATTGCCGTATGTGATCTTGATTCAGTGCGTCTTGCTGAGGCTAAGCAATTTACCGAATCTACTACTGAAAGATTCGTTAATACTCCTCATTCAGGCGTCAAGATGTATGCGGATTATCGGGAATTATTAGACAATAAGGAAATCGATGCTGTACTTATTGCAACCCCAGACCATCAGCATGCACGTCTTGCTATTGACGCTGCATGGGCAGGCAAAGATATGTATCTCGAAAAACCAGCTTCTCTTACAGTATCAGAAGGACGTTTGATGAGTAATGCAATGAACGCAACTGGTCGCATTATGCAGATCGGAAGCCAACAAAGATCAAATAAGGAATTCCGTCGTGCATGCGAATTAGTACGTAGTGGTCGTATCGGACAACTTAAAACCATTGAGGTTCGCCTTCCTGGTGATCCTCCTGGAGGAAATCCTAACGCTATGCCAGTTCCAAAAAATTTGAATTATGACGCGTGGTTGGGTTCTACACCTGAAGTTCCATATACATTAGATCGGGTTCACCCTCAGACTAAAGCAGATGGGACAGCTGATTATAGCCGTCCTGGCTGGTTACGTTGCGAGCAATTCGGCGCAGGTATGATCACCGGTTGGGGTTCCCACCATTTTGATATTGCTCATTGGGCAATGGATACCGAACATTCCGGGCCAATTGAAATCTCAGCTACAACCACTTTCCCGGCACCAGGTTCCGGACTGTGGAATGTTCATGGTCCATATCATTCTGAAATGCTTTATGCAAATGGCGTTATCGTAAAAGGAATGGAAGAAGGTCCTACCAAACCTAATGGACTTCTTTTTATTGGAACTGAAGGTTGGATATTTGTATCACGTGGCGGTGGACGCGTTACCGATAGTGATCCCATAAAGATTGATTCCGGTGGTGTGGAGAAAGGTCCGCTTAGTGCATCAGATCCTAAAATCCTTCGCGATCTTACCGATAGTGATGTGCATCTGTATGTTTCTGAAAACCACACTCGTAACTGGCTTGATTGTATCCGTACTCGCGAGCTGAACATTGCTCCTGCCGAAATCGCTCATCGTTCATGTTCTGTATGTTTGTTGCAACAAATCGCAATGCATTTGAATCGAAAGTTATATTGGGATCCCAAAACTGAACGTTTCAAAAATGATGATGAAGCTAATAGTTGGTTGTCTCGTCCGCAACGTGCTCCCTATGCAATTGTATCATGATAATTTGAGATTTCTCATCCTGACGTGAGGTTAGGATGAGAAATTTAATCGATATACTCCATATTATAAATTAAAAAATAAATGAATAAGTTTTTTTATAGGATAATTTTTGTTTCGTCTCTTTTATTGATGGTTGCAGCAGTACAGGCAGCTCCAAAGTCACTGAATAAGGTGAAAGTGAAAGTTGAGGCTGCTGGCGTGGCACGTCAAAACACAATTGTTTCTTTTGATATAACTTCCTATGCTGCTGTCCCTGCTAGTTCACAAATTGTAGTGAAAACGCTCGATGGCAAGGTTTGTGCGACCCAGGTGGATGTATGTCCTGAAACAAAAAAATCGACACTTTATTGGCGTGTTGACGGACAAATGGCCGCAAACGAATCTCGCAATTTTGTTATCGAAGTGATTGCAGCTCCTGCAACTACTCCTCTGATGGAAGTGGATAAGGATCGGTTTGGCAATCTTATATTGAAGATGAAAAATACTAATGTATTGCAATATAATACAGTTGTTCAACGTCTTCCCGGTTATGTAGATCCGGCTTTTCGTCGTAATGGATACATACATCCGGCATGGTCTCCGGCAGGTAATGTGCTTACTAATGTAAGCCCGGTTGATCACATGCATCACTATGGAATCTGGAATCCTTGGACCTCGATTGATTATGATGGTAAACATTATGATTTATGGAATTTAGGGGATAAGAGTGGTACGGTGCGTTTTGACTCACTCTATCGTTCTGCTTCTGGAAATCTTTATGCCGACATACTGGTACGCCATCGTCATGTTATTTTTGAACCTCAAAAGGAGCAGGTATCAAACAATGTATGGGGAATCATGCGTTTTACACCTAAACAGGAAAAGATTATTATGAATGAACTGCAGGATATCCGGGCATGGGATGCCACAGATGGAACATTCCTCTGGGATCTTAATTTTAGTCTTTTTCCTTCTACCGATCTTCCAGTAATTCTCAAAGAATACCGTTATGCTGGATTTGGATGGCGCGCTACGCCTGATTGGATTAAAGAAAATTGTGAGATGATGACCTCAGAAGGTAAATCTCGACCGGAAATTGATGGAACCAATGCTCGTTGGGTCTATGTGACCGGAATGAGCCCTAAGGGAAAATCGGGCATCTTGTTTATGGCTTCGCCGAAGAATCACAATTTTCCCGAACCATTACGTATTTGGGATCAAAATCAAAATGGCGGTCGGGGCGATGCTTTTATCAATTTTGCTCCTACCAAAAACGAAGATTGGATTCTTGAGCCAGGAAAACATTATGATTTTCATTACCGTATGTTCGTATTTGATGGCGATATCACTCCGGCAAAGGCTGAGGCTATTTGGAAAGACTATGCAACTCCAGCCAAAGTAAGTGTTGTGAAATGACATAAAATGTAGTATAGAGTAATTTTTATTTACTCTTTTCAGTTTAATACCTCGCAGCAGAGCTGCGAGGTATTTTGTTTTCAAACTCTTAGATAACTTATCTTGAATTATTTAACAATATTTAATTCTGTACGACGGTTTTGTGCCTGCCCTTCTTCTGTATCATTGGTCGCAATGGGTTCAGATGCGCCCATACCTTTATAACTGACACGATTCATGGCAATACCTTCGCTTAGCAAGTAATTAGCCACTGAACGTGCTCTATTTTGGGATAATTCAAGGTTATAAGCCGCATTTCCCTTATTATCCGTATGACCGGCAATACGAATTTTTACCTCTGGGTTTTCTTGTAGGAATTGTGCCAAGTGTTGCAATTCCGCTTTTGATTCGTCCAATAATTTGTATGAATCGAATGCAAAAAAGATATTTTTCAGGATGACTTTTTCGCCGGGTTGGATTTTTCGAAGTGGGATGTCTTTCAAATAAGGTTCGGTGTAAGATCCTTCGGACATGGTAAAATGCTCTGAAAAAAACAAATATCCTTTGCAGTTGACATTCAGGGCATAGCTTTTTCCAGAGGGAATACAAATCAAAAATTCGCCATCCACACTATTGGAGTAGGATTCAACCACTTTTTTTGAAGAACCTAAGTCTACCAGTTCGAATAAAGCTTTGAGCGGTGTGTAAAACTGTGCATCATAGATTTTTCCTTTCATATACGATACCGGTTGTGGACGTATAGCAGGATACAACTCAAAAGTAAAAATGTTACGCATCTGGTTATCATCGCGATCTGACGAATAATATGCCCTATCCCCTCGGGCATTGACAATCAATCCTTCTTCATTGTATTTGCTGTTAATGGGATAGCCGAGATTTTCAGGTGTTGACCATTTTCCGGTCGAATCTTTTCGGGTGACAAACAAATCGTATTGTCCCATGCCCGGCCATCCGGTTGAAGCAAAATAAAGCGTCCGGTCATCCAAATGTATAAAAGGTGACGATTCGTCATCGGGGGTATTGATATCTGCCAGGTTGATAGGATTACCCCATTGGTTTTTTTCATCTAATGTTGACATCCATATATCTTGCCCGCCTTTACCCCCACTTCTGGTACTAACAAAATAGAGCGTCCGTCCGTCTGCTGATATAGACGGTTGAGTTTCCTTAGCGGAAGTGTTGATAGGAGCCCCCAAATTGCGTGGTTGTGTCCACAGGTCATTACTCAATTTTTCACTATAATATATGTCACATCCCCCTTTGCTATCCTTACGGTTACATGCCGTAAAAAATATCTTGGAAGCATCGGCGGATATGCTTTGGGCGCCTTCGTTGTCGGAAGTATTAGGCGGCGAGCCTAAGTTTTGCGGTCGGGTCCATTTTCCATCCTTGTAGGATGATACAAAAAAATCTTCCTGCCGGTTTCCTATTATAGTTTGCTTGGTGGTATCTTTGGGAATAAGTGCCGTAAACACTAAGGTTTGTTCGTCCACCGAGAGGCTTGGCCAATATTGTTCGTATGGAAAAGATAAATCAATATTCTCAGGTTGAAAAGGTACAGGGTGTTTGACAGCTTGCGTTGCAAATTGACTATTTTTCAGTAACTTTTCCGATTTAGTACGTAGCGCTGGTTTCTGATTGGTATATGTTAAATATTTTTCAAGAGACTTACTGGCTTGTTCATATTCGCCCAATTCGAATTCGATATCGGCAATGGAATAATAGACCGGTGGGAAAAAATCAGGATTAATGGCAACACATTTCAAAAAAGCATTTTTTGCCTGCGGCAACTCGTCTATTTCCAGGTAACACTCGGCTATCAGCATATGTGCTTCAATAAACGTATTGTCTTCTTTGGTGGCAGTTTGCAAATAATCGATAGCAGCTTTGTATTGTTTGTGGGAATAGTTATCCAATCCCGAGTTGTAGGCTTTAAGCGCTTTCTTGGACGACGAAGATAGTTGTGCATATAATGCTCCGTTTGCTGACCACACCAATAGGCAACAAAGGAAAATCCGTGTTAAGGAAGTAAGCATCATATGTGGGATAAACCTAAACATGACGCAAATATAAAGATAATTTGCTTGCTAAAATTGAAGACCTAATGTAGCGGATAATTTCTCATAAACGGTGTGACCGGCTACAGCACATGTAATAGATAAATTCCGCTAAAAAATAGTGGTAAAAAGCTATTTTATAGCGGAAAATAATGATTTAATAGCTTTTTATAGCTATTGAATAGCGATTTTTCACTATGATATTGTTATAAAAAGCTATTTTTCCATTGATGATATTACACCTTGTTCTAAGTGATTTTTGGTACATTCTTTGTTGCGCCTTGTACACTGTAAATTCTTATAACATTATGCCCATATTTCGATTTTTACCCTCTGTTTGTTTGTTTATCTGGTTGACACTAAGTGTCTTTTCATGTACGCATAGGGGGCAATCATCTCTAAAGATGGAGCGTACTGAGGTGGATTCCGTATCGGTGACTTATGCGCGAGGCTTTACCATTGAAAAATATGGAGATATTTCCTTGGTCACGGTTTCTAACCCATGGCAAGGCGCTAAAGACGTATCCTATCATTATGTATTATGCCCCAAAGGGGCGAAAGTTCCAGAAGCGTTGGCAACGTACCCTGTGGTATATACACCGGTGGAACGTGTGATATGTCTTTCTACTACCCATGTAGCCATGTTGTCTGCACTTGGCAAAACGGCGAGCATCAAAGCAATGTCTGGCACCTCGTATGTGTCTGACTCCATTGCCAGACAGTTGATAGCTGATGGTAAGATAATAGATATCGGTTATGATCAGGCTTTGAATTATGAACAAATTATCAGTTTAAAGGCGGATGTCATTTTTGCATATGGAGTTGGCGAAGAGGTGGTGGGTAATTTGGCAAGGCTTACCGATTTGGGACAAAAAGTGGTGTTTAATGCCGAATATTTGGAACAGACGGCATTGGGAAAAGCCGAATGGTTGAAATTTATGGCTGCTTTTTTTGATGAAGAAGAACAAGCATCTCAGCAATTTAAGGAGATCGAAGAAGAATATAATGCGCTTTGTACCTTGGTGAAGGATGCACCCAACCATCCGGCAGTGTTGTGCGGCCTTCCCTGGCAAGGTGTCTGGTATATTCCCGGTGGAAAAACGTCGATGGCTGCAATGATAGCCGACGCAGGAGGCAAGTATTTATGGAAAGAAAATGATTCGCACGAAAGTCTTCCGATCCACATCGAAGCAATTATCCATAAGGCAGGCTTGGCCGATTTGTGGATAAACACGGGGGCAGCTCGTACGCTAAGTGAAATTAAATCGGTTGACGATCGTTTGCGGCATTTAAAATCGTACCAAACAGGCATGATTTACAACAACTATGCACGGATCAGTGCAGGCGGCGGGAATGATTTTTTCGAATCGGGAATAGTACGCCCGCAACTCATTTTAAAAGACATGATTAAAATGTTTCATCCTAATCTATTACCTAACCACCAATTATATTACTACATGAAACTAACAGATGAATGAAAATATACATTGGTTAGTTGTAAAAATTGAAAAAAAAATAGTTTATTATAAAATAAACTGTACCTTTGCATTCCATATTTTCGAAGAGAATATATGTTATGGCGTTGTTTTTTAAACAGTTAAATCAATAATTCAAAAGTGGATACTTTAAGCTACAAAACAGTTTCGGCCAATAAGGCAACTGTTAATAAATAGTGGGTGATTGTAGATGCCCAAAATGAAGTAGTGGGCCGCTTATGTGCTAAAATAGCGATGGTGCTTAGAGGCAAACATAAACCCAGCTATACACCGCATGTAGATTGTGGTGATAATGTGATTGTGATTAATGCCGATAAGGTTCGTTTCACAGGCAACAAATGGGCAGAAAAGGAATATGTACACCATACAGGATATCCGGGTGGTCAACGCACGATCACCGCTGAAAATCTGATGCATAAAAACCCTATCGCAGTGGTAGAAAAAGCCGTAAAAGGAATGTTACCCAAGAATAAATTAGGTGCTGTCCTTTATCGTAACCTTCACGTATATGCAGGCACAGAGCATCCTCATGAAGCACAACAACCTAAAGCAATCAACCTTAATTCTATCAGATAATTCATGGAAATCATAAACGCTATTGGAAGAAGAAAAGCAGCTGGTGCTCGCGTATATCTTCGCGAAGGCAAAGGCGAAATAACCATTAATGATAAAGATCTAAAAATTTATTTTCCTTTAGAAACACTTCAATATATTGTAGAGCAACCGCTTAATGTTCTCGAAGCAGTGGGAAAATATAATATTACAGCCAATCTCGACGGAGGCGGTATCAAAGGGCAGGCTGAAGCATTGCGTTTGGCAATATCACGTGCTTTTGTGAAGTTGGATGAAACCAACAAACCAAAATTGAAAGCTGCAGGTTTCATGACCCGCGACCCACGTGAAGTTGAACGTAAAAAACCCGGTCAACCGAAATCCCGTAAACGTTTCCAATTCAGTAAACGTTAATGTTATTTTCGATTTTTGATGATTATTAATTATTAATGAATCAGAAATCAGAAATCAGAAATGATAAGTTTAGTATCTAAACTCTAAAGACCTTTTAATTTTCGATAGGTTACGTCTTATCAAAAATAAAAGCTACTGTAGGGTTGCATATTTCAAATGTAAAAAGAAAGTAAACAAATAAAAAAGAATCAATGTCAAGAGTAAGTATCCAAGAGTTATTAGATGCAGGTTGTCACTTTGGTCACCTGAAAAGAAAATGGAATCCACACATGGCGCCCTATATTTTCATGGAGCGTAATGGTATTCATATTATAGATTTACAAAAGACGCAAGCCAAGCTTGAAGAAGCAGCTCAAGCACTCAAACAAATAGCCAAATCGGGCAGGAAAGTATTATTTGTGGCTACCAAAAAGCAAGCAAAAGATATTGTATCCGAAAAAGTGAAAGTAATCGATATGCCTTATGTAACTGAGCGTTGGCCAGGTGGCATGTTGACCAACTTTCCCACCATCCGTAAAGCTGTAAAAAAAATGTCGACTATTGACAAAATGGCGACAGACGGAACGTTTGACAATATGTCAAAAAGAGAAAAGCTTCAAATCAATCGTCAACGCGCTAAGTTGGAAAAAAACCTTGGTAGTATTGCCGATATGGGAAGGCTTCCGGCAGCTCTTTTTGTGATCGATATCATGAAAGAACATATTGCGGTAAGCGAAGCACGTAGATTAAATATTCCTGTGTTTGGAATGGTCGATACTAATTCGGACCCGGAATCTATTGATTTTCCGATTCCGGCAAATGACGATGCCGCTAATTCTATCGCTATTGTTATCGATGCCGTAGTGGCTGCTATGCAGGAAGGCAATAATGAGAGGAAGTTAGAGAAAGATAATGATGATCAAGGTGCTTCACAACCTAAAAAGGCCAAAAAATCGGCAAAAACACGTAGTCAAATCGCGGACGATGAGGATGAAGTGGTAGAAGACAAAAAATCTGCCAAAAAGCTGACCAAAAAAGTAGCGAAAAAAGAAGACGAGGAATAAACAGTATTAGATTTTAAAATAGAAATATATAAACAAATGGCTATAAGTGCAACAGAAGTAGCAAAGCTAAGAAAGATGACGGGTGCAGGTATGATGGACTGCAAAAAAGCCCTGGAAGAAGCCAACGGTGATTACGAACAAGCAGTTGCCATTATCCGTAAGAAAGGACAGTTAGTCGCTAGCAAACGTGCGGATCGTGAAGCAACGGAAGGTTGTGTGATTGCGAAAATTTCATCTGATGCAACCAAAGGTGTTTTGGTGGTGTTGAGTTGTGAAACCGACTTTGTGGCTAAAGGTGCTGATTTTATCAAATTTACTGAAGATGTGGCTGATGCTGCTTTGAAAGGTAATGCTGCTGATTTGGAAGTAGTGAAAACATTGACCGTTAATAATATTAGTGTAGCCGAAGGAGTTAATGAAAAGGTAGCTGTCATCGGTGAAAAGATCGATTTGACCTTTTTCGATAGGTTGGAAGCAGCTGAAGTAGTAGCCTATATTCATCCGGGGAACAAATTGGCTTGTTTGGTGGGTTTTAATAAAAAATTGGCCAATCCTCAGGTAGGTCGTGACGTCGCTATGCAGGTAGCAGCAATGAGTCCAGTGGCTGTTGATAAAGAAAGTGTTTCGGCAGAAGTTGTCAAGAAAGAATTGGAAATTGCTTTAGACCAAACTAAAAACGATCCAAAAAATGCAGGAAAACCTGCTGATATGCTTGAAAAGATAGCTAATGGTAAGTTAGAGAAATTTTTCAAAGAAATGACCTTGATCAACCAAGAATTCATTAAAGACGGTAAGAAAAAAGTATCTGAATATTTGCAAGAAGCCGATAAAGACTTGAAAGTGGTTCAGTTTATCAGATTTTCATTAGCCGTATAATAACATACATTGTTTTTAAGATGCTTAAAAGGTCTGTAGTTTGATGCTACAGGCCTTTTTTGATTTACAACTGAAAAGACAATGTTTTTTTGATGAATACAAGTATATTTGTACTGGCTAAGAACTTCTTAATAACGTTAAACCATTGAACTGGGATTCTCTTCTTTTAGCTAAGCGTTTCGGTAGTGCTAGCTCGGAACCGGAAAATCAAAATGCGGCACGGTCGCAATTTCAGCGTGATTATGATCGTATCATATTTTCGTCACCATTTCGCCGTTTACAAAATAAGACGCAAGTTTTTCCCTTACCTGGAAGCGTATTTGTGCATAATCGACTGACACATAGTCTTGAAGTGGCCAGCATAGGTCGATCTTTAGGCAATTTGTTGGCTATGGAATTAGAGAAACGTCCTGAATTAGCTGGCAGGGATCTGTTTTCAACACTTGGTTCTATTGTTGCGGCAGCTTGTTTAGCACATGATCTGGGAAACCCTCCGTTTGGACACTCTGGTGAGAAAGCTATTTCGCGTTATTTTTCCCAAGGTAAAGGTAAAGTGGTGCAAGAAATGGTGTCCGATAACGAATGGAGAGACTTAACGCATTTCGAAGGCAATGCCAATGCTTTTCGCGTGTTGACCCATCAGTTCAATGGCCGCCGCAAAGGAGGATTTGCACTCACTTATGCTACTTTGACAACTTTGGTGAAATATCCTTATGGTTCGGAAGCTGTGGAAGGTGAAAAATGGAAGTATGGTTATTTTCTCTCAGAACGTGATACCTTTGAAGAAGTAGCCCAAGCACAAGGCATAGTACGCCTTTCGGAAAGTCCGGTGCGTTATTGTCGGCATCCTTTGGTTTATTTAGTAGAAGCCGCCGATGATATTGCCTATCAAATTATGGATGTGGAAGATGCGCATAAGTTGAATATTCTATCTACAGCTGAAACTAAAGAAATATTGATGGCTTTTTGGGACGATGCATCGAAAAAGGATAAGTCTTTTTATGCTAAAGCAGCAAACGTTTTTGCTACCGTTACCGATGCTAATGAACAAATCTCCTATCTGCGTGCGGTACTCATCAGCAAATTGGTCAACGAATGTGTTTCTATATTTCTGCATCATTATCACGCCATTATGGAAGGCGCCTATACACAGTCGCTCGTGAACTCGCTTGGTGGCGCATCGGCTATAGCAATGAAACATTGTAGTGAGTTATCTTTCAGTCGAATATATAACCATCCTTCGGTGATTGAAGTCGAATTGGCCGGATATCGTATTTTAGGTGCTTTATTGGATGAATTTATAGATGCTATGCTGAGTCCAGATTCACATTATGCGCAAAAACTATTGGCATTGTTACCCGAACAGTTCCGCAGCCAGCCAGATGTGTCCACATATACCAAAATACAATCTATCCTTGATTTCGTTTCAGGTATGACCGATTTGTACGCCTTGGAACTGTACCGGAAAATTCATGGAATGCAAATCAGTTATCAATAAAAATATTTGATAATTGTTTAATGTATACATTAAATAATATGTGATAAATACTAAAAACGTTGCGACAAACATTAATAAAATTGTGATTCATATTAAAAATATTGTCATGCACATTAAAAATATTAATGTAAACATTAAATTTGCATCGACCATAAAGATTTAAGGTTATTCAATTTCATATTTTACAAAAACTTCTATTGCCTGATACTCAGCCATACCGAGTTTGTCATACATGACTGCCGTAGCGTGGTTACGATCTTCCGCCCGTTGCCAAAATTCACGCGGATCGGCTCCCGGAAATACTGGTCCATTGTTTTGCGATGAATGCTTGTAAATAGCCTTTCGTTTGATGATTACTTCTTCAGGGCTCAACGGGACGGCCATATCTACCTGATCGAGATCCCATTCCTGCCAGGCGCCACGATATAGCCATACACGGCAATTTTTTATCCAAATCTCGTCTTTTAATTCATGTAAAGCCATCAAAAGTGCATTGATACATACGCGATGTGTACCATGTGGGTCGGAAAGGTCTCCGGCAGCATACACCTGGTGGGGCTTTACTTGTTGTAACAAATTGATGATGATTTGGATATCTTCCCCGCTTAAGGCGCTTTTTTTCACTGTTCCGGTTTCGTAAAACGGCATGTTTAAATAGTGGACATGATTTTCCGGTACGCCTAAATAACGCGCTGCAGATTTCGCTTCGCTTCTGCGGATAGCGCTTTTAATTTTCCTCACTTCAGGAAGGTCAGGTTCTCCTGGTTTTTTGTTGGCTAATTTTTGAGCAAGTTGTTGGTAAAGATTTTGGGTATCTACTCCTTCGAGATCAAAAATATGGCTGAATTGGTTTCCAAAATCGAGGAAACGAACCACGTCGTCATCAAAAACAGCGATGTTTCCCGATGTTTGATAAGCCACATGCACATCGTGTTTTTGTTGTACCAGACGGGCAAAAGTTCCACCCATCGAGATGACATCATCATCAGGATGCGGACTGAAAATAACCACTCTCTTAGGGTAAGGGAAAGCACGTTCGGGACGGGTACTATCATCGGCATTCGGTTTACCGCCTGGCCATCCTGATATGGTGTGTTGCAGGTCGTTGAATACTTTGATATTGATCATGCTTGCCGGGCCCTGTTCGGCAGTTAAATCACTCATTCCGTTGTCATTGTAGTCTCTATCGGTAAGTTTCAGTATCGGCTTTGTCGTTTTTTGGCATAACCAGACCACGGCCTTACGGATTAGGCGGTCATTCCAATTACAAATGCCGACCAACCATGGTGTTTTCATGCGAGTTAATTCTGATGCAGCTGAAAAGTCAAGTACTACTTTAGCGTTGGGATGGTTTTGTAAATAAGAGGTAGGCACCAGATCTGTCACAGGGCCTTCCACAGCACTGTGGATGATATGGGCTTTACCTTCTCCCCAGGCCATTAGGATGATTTTTTTTGCGGACAAAATACTGCCGAGCCCCATGGTAATAGCACGGCGTGGTACGTACTCTTCCCCAAAGAAGTCGGCAGCAACATCCATACGGGTAATCGAATCGAGGGTGATCAAACGAGTAGGAGAATTCGCCATTGATCCCGGCTCATTGCAACCAATATGCCCCGTCCGTCCGACGCCTAATATTTGTATATCAATACCCCCCAGAGCGGATATTTTGCGATCGTATGTGGCACAGAAGTCGGCAACTAATTCAGGGGCCAATGAACCATCCGGAAAATGAATATTTTCTTGCGGAATATCGATGTGATCGAATAGATATTCTTTCATGTAGCGATAATGACTTTGCAAGGCATCATGTAAAATTGGGTAAAACTCGTCGATGTTGAAGGTATGTACATTTTGAAAACTTAGACCTTCTTCCTGATGCAAACGGACCAGTTCTTCATACAATGCCCAGGTAGTAGACCCTGTTGCCAATCCAAGTACCAGTGGTTCGTTTTGCATCGCTTTTTCCCGAATCATGATGGCTATTTCGCGGGCAACCTCAACGACAGCATCATCGGCGCTGGCATATATCTCAGTAGGAGTTTTTTCGTATCGGCAGATCATTTCATTCGAATTAATCCCCTCTTTCAGAACCGGTTCTAATTTTTGTTTGTAATGGTACATTTTCATGATATATGTGGCTTGTTTATTGATATACTATTTATTTTATAACGTGTAAATAGAGACCTTAGTTCATGGGGCAGAATGATATATCGTTATCTGATGAATGATCATTGTACCCACATTTCTCCCGATAGCCCTATCTGCAAATTTTACCAAATAAAAAACAAATTTCTGTTATATTTGTACAAAATCTGTCTAATTATGCCCAGCAAAGTATCACTATTACGTCACATCCCGAACGGTATTACCTGTATGAATCTGTTTTGCGGTTGTTTATCTATTGTTGTTTCTTTCAATGGACAATTGGCCATGGCTGCATATTTTATTTTTGCAGCTGCCGTTTTTGATTTTTTAGATGGTTTTGCTGCTCGTTGGCTCAAAGCATATTCAAGTATTGGTAAAGAGTTAGATTCGTTGGCAGATGCAGTTAGTTTTGGTGTAGCTCCTGCTTCTATCCTGTTTATGATGTTATTGTCTGCTGTCGCAGCGCAAGGATTTTCTACAGAAATATATACTATAGGTTGGTTTATTGCATTATCAGCATTCATTATGGCTGTATTTTCAGCACTTAGATTGGCAAAATTTAATATTGATACGAGACAAACCGATTCGTTTATTGGATTGCCAACACCTGCAAATGCTTTGTTTATATGTTCTTTATCTTTTATAGCACGAGAAGCAGGGAGCATCGCTTTTGTAGTCACTAATATGTACTTTTTATTGGCCGTCATACTTGTATTTTCTTATTTATTGGTGTCCGAATTGCCACTTTTTTCCCTTAAATTCAAATCGTTTGACTGGGGAAATAATAAAGTACGATATGTTTTTTTAGGACTTTCGGTAATTTTATTGGTGATATGGCATTGGGCTGGCTTAGCTCTGGTGATCCTTACATATATTTTGCTGTCTGTTTTGGTGAATATTTTCTGCCGTAATACTCCTGTTTCTACTTAATTTTTGCTGTTAGGAAAAGTGTAGCGTATGTAATGAATTATTTGGCACACACATATTTATCTGGAGACAACGATGATGTCAGAATCGGAAATTTCCTTGGAGATTGGGTAAAAGGGAGCGATTACCTGAAATACTCCGAGGATATCCGGAAGGGAATATTGTTGCACCGAAGTATTGACGCTTTTACTGACAGCCACCCTATTGTTAAACTTAGTGCAAGCCGTTTTATCTCGCGATATGCCAAATACTCGGGTGTCATTATAGATATTTTATACGATCATTTTTTGGCAAAAAACTGGAGCGACTTTAGTGAGGTATCATTACGTGATTATATCAATAGGATGCATAACCTGATGTTAAATAATTTTGACATACTTCCGGAACGTTTACAAAATTATCTGCCTGGGTTCATGAACGAACGGTGGATTGAACGTTATGCCACTATTGAAGGTATCCGCGATGTGCTGGATACTATGTCGAAAAGAACTTCGTTGCCGAACGAAACGGAATTTGCCATCAGTGTGATGGAGGCATTTTATGACAATTTCCGACACGAATTTTACGACTTTTTCGGGCAAATCATCGAATTTGTAGAAACCAGATTTATGATTTCAATATATAGACCTGAGGCGTGAAAGAATGACCATTAAAATTTGATGCGTACATCCACTCCCATCGTAAAAGGCTTCCCTTTCTGGATATACGAAGTATTCATTTGTGGAATTTCGAAATAAAACACGTTGTATTGGGTATCGAGTACATTATTTGCCCAAACAGAAATGTCTACAATACTTTTCGAGAAACCGATACTGGCATTCAACAAACCATAATTACTTTGTTTATCCGAATTTTTCTCATTCCAGTAGATTTCTCCGATGCCCGTATATAAGGCGTGGAAAGTAATCGCGTCCAACCACGAAACGTTTACCGGATAGCGGTAAGTTGCACCTAATGATAAAGTCTGTCGTGGAACCTGTGGGACATAGTTGCCTCCCAAATCCAAAGAGTCGGTTTTTTTCGTTTGCTGATTGTAGCTGGTGTATATATATTCCTTGAATGTCGCATGTGTATATCCGTAATTGAGATTTACATTGAAGTTACGAAATGGTTGTGAAGCTATCGATACTTCTGCGCCTACACTGGCCGATCTTCCTGCATTGACGACCATCTGTCCCATACCTGACAGCACGGAACGAGATACTTGTTGATTTGTGATATCTATATAAAAACCAGATAATTCTGCTGTTATTTTGTTTCCCCATTGCATTTTGAGACCCACCTCATAGTTCCAACTTTGTTCGGGTTCGAAACTACGATATGCCTCTTCTTCTACCAGCGAATTGAATCCACCCGCTTTATATCCTTTAGACACTGAAGCGTATACGGCATGTTTTCCGAATCCATAGCGCAAAGCCACTTTGGGTACCAATTCTGTAAAATTGAGTGTTGTTTCTGGCGTAGTTGTCCTCAAGGAACCATCTTTTGTCCAAAATTCCTCTTTATAATCCTGTGAAGATGACTCGTAGTCCAATCTTAGTCCGATGGTGGCTGACAATCCTTCTATCAACAAATTATTGAAAGTCGACTGATGATATGCAGCCAGACCATACGTACGTATATCATTTGAGACGGAAGATGAATCCGGCATTCCAGCAAGCATTTGTGCAATGATGTGTGGGGGAAGACCTGACGGGACGGGTAAGTTATAATCAATATTTACCGGATTATCAATCTGTTGATAAAATGCAAACACTCCTGTTACCCACCGGTAGTTTTTATCAAAATTTGATTTAGCAATGATTTCTTGCGACAGCATATGCTGCTTGTTTTTGAAATCAGCACGGAACAGGTCGTCCGTCGTCCAATCTTGGTCAATGGACTGTTTGTCAGAAAAATATTGATAACCGGTAATTGCTCTGATGTTGCCCCAATCGGTATTTTGGGTAAACTGGTAACCGGTAGACAATAGATTACGTGTGTATGAACTGGGCTCATCATAATTTACTGGTTGCGACTCCCCCGTTTGTGTATCATATAAAGCATATGCATATCCATATTGCTTGCTATATTCGTAGGTAGCAGTCAATTCAGAGGTCGCACGGTCATTGTGCTGAAATGCTAACCGTATGCGACCGGAGACATCATCAAACGCATCGTCTTTGCCGCCTGTATATTGGTTGGTATAATATCCACCACGTCCATAATAACTCACTCCGGCTGAAATACCCAGTCGGTTACCAATTTTCGAGTAATTCGACAACGTAGCCCTTTTATATTGATAATTCCCTAGTGATAGCAGCAAATGCGTACCATTGTAATTCAAAGGGGATTGGGTAGAAACATTAATCAGTCCTCCCAAAGTATTTCGTCCATATAATGTTCCTTGTGGTCCGCGTAAAATCTCTACATATGCTACATCAAAAAAATCAAAGTCGAAGGTAGATTTTTCAAAATAAGGGATACCATCAACATACAAACCCACTGAAGGCGAGTTGATGCGCGAACCGATACCGCGGATATAGACCGGCGATGTGAGCTTAGAACCATATTCTGGCATATAAAAGTTAGGGGCTAACGAAGTGACGCCACGTAGCGAAATCGTATTTTCTCGTTCCAAACGGCTTGCTGTTATCAACGAAACGGAAGCCGGAAGTTCCTTGTACCGAAAGGTTTCTTTTGAGGAGGACACAATAACTTCTTTTAGTTCCACTTGTGTCGCAATGCTATCGGAATCAACTTGTCCAAACAACAAGGCACTCCACAGTAACAAAAAAATGGTAGAATAATATTTGATATACATAAAAATATTTCGATGTGTGGGTAATCAATATTTTTAATATATTGAATTACAGTAATTTATTTTAATTATATGATTGCTGAATCGTATTCGCTTGGTGTACAACTGAAAAGTTGTATCTTGCAAACTTTTAAAATAGCTTTAACACAAAGCTGATCAGTGGTCATTAACTAAACTCTGGGCGGGGGACGGAAAAATAATTGATGAAGAATACCTTGTCTGGTTGTTGCAAGGTTTGTGTGGTTGTATGAATAACAGTTGGAAACATCGTCATCGATAACGATGTATTCAAAATAACATGAATGACAAATACCCTGATAGCATTGGCAGTCCTTGTGTTGATTTTTTGCTGCATCGTGCTGGATATGGAACGAAAGAGGAGACAATGGCAACCTATTGGAAGCATTATCAACGACAATTTCGACAGGTTTTTTAGTTTCTGGTTGGCTATTTACTGTATAAAATGCCAGATTAGCTAAATAACAAACGGCTAAAACAGTATATATGACCAATGATGGGGCCGAAAAGAAAAACATATAAGACGATTGACTTGCGCGTTCAAAGGTATGCATAATGATTAAATTACGCAAAAAGAGCACGTATATCTTTCTTGGTTATTGCTGAAAATATATCAACCAAAATCATTCATTGGCCAATGGTATTATTCCGTTTATCAAATGATGTTCTCATAACGTATCTTATTCGGAAGTCTTTTCGTATCATTATGTGTTATCAATATTATTTATATCATATATACGATTTGTAATTTGTTGCCATATATTTTATGAAAATATCGAAAAAATTATGGTTTAAATGTCTAAGCCTCTTAGCAGGCTTCTGTATGACCGCTTTATCCCTAGCACAGAACTCCCGATTGGATCATTTGATGTTACAGTTAGCGCAACATCCGGATAAGGACACTACGTGGGCAAATATCATTGCTCACGTAGCCATATCTTATCGTGAAGTTAATAAAGACAGCATGTTTCGTTATTGTGAAATTCTATTGAATGAAGCACAACAAAACCGAGACGATTCGCAACTGGCTCAAGCCAACCTACTCATGGGGATGCATTGGATGGATATCTATCCGGAGAAGGCACTTAATTATTTATTACCGGCACATGACATATATTTGAATTTGGGAAACCTGGAGAAAGCAGTTTCCGTCAATGCCGAAATAGCCTCTGTGTATCATTATGTAAAAGATTATGACAAACAGTTATTTTATTTGAAAAAGGCACTACAGGATGTCTTGGAGTTGAACAATAAAAATCTTGAAATTTCTCTGTTATATCATATATCATGTGCATATTTTTGTTTGAAAAACTATGAGTTGGCCGAGGAGTATTCTTTCATAGCCATGCAAGAATCGAATAACAATCATCAGTACATGTTGCCATTGATTAAGGTGATGCAGGCAGACATTGAATTTCAGAAAGGTAATTATGCTCGTTCTATCAATCTAAATCAAGATGTACTAGAAGGTATACAAGGTCAAAATTCATCGAGTTTGGAAGTGATTTGTTGTAACAACATTGCCAAATGTTATATGGAATTGAAACAATATCCAAAAGCCTATCAAATGCTTGAAAAGGTTTTTCGGAAATTAGATCCTAAAAAAGATGTTGATGATTATTATGCTAGTATGCAATTGCTGGTCACGTTGGATACTCTGAGAGGCGATTTCAAACATGCATTTAAGATACAACGTGAAATAGAACAATTGAAGCCCTATATATTCTCGTTGGAACAATACCGTAACGACGAAAGTAAATTGATGCGATCCGCGATGCAAGAAATGAACATGGAACTATCAGGTTTGGGATCTGTTTATCAGCAACAATATTCAAAATCCGCGGCAATGAATATTTTGATCGTCGTATTGATTTTTGCGATTATTGGTGGAATTACTATGGTTATACGATTATGGCGTTCTCTAAGAACCTATAGACAAAGGCAAAATGAGTTGCAGAATACTCGTGAAGCAATTATAGAAAAGAGGGACAAGATAAAATCGAATTATGAAGAGATGAGTGAGAAAATCAGCACTCTAAAAAAGACATATCATCGATTGAATCAGTCAGATGTTGCTAAAACAGAATTATTTAAGACCATCTCGCATGATTTGCAATCTCCTTTGATTCAACTGCAACACAATTTAATGGACTTGATGTTGACAGATGTCAATGAACAACAATTCAGGCAGGCTACCGGTGAATTGACCAATACGGTAGGTGACATTTCGCTGTTACTCGAGAATCTGTTACAGTGGTCGAAATATCAATCACAAGATATTCAGGTAAAACCGCAATATATTGAAATTATCTCATTAATAGATGATGCTCTAAATCAGCAGAAGTACGCAGCTGCGGAAAAAAATATTATCCTGTCCAATACCATCGAACACCGTTTGTATGTATATGCAGACGAAGAGATAGTTAAATGTTCGTTAAAAACAATCTTGCAAAACACCATGAAGCTATCGGATGCCAATGCAAGAATTACGATTGCAGGTGATAAGAATGAAAAAAATGGATGGATTCGGATGAATTATCAGGGTCATATGCCATTGAAAGATACATATGTGCAGTTATTTCAGACGGACGGATACGATTCGGAATTGTCTGAACTTGGTAAAGCCATCAGTTTGGGATGGATGTTATGCCGTACGTTGATGAAAGCCAATAATGGCAGCCTACAAATGAATAATATTTCTAAAGACTCTTTCGATATATGTTTATTTTTGCCATTGGAAGAATCTGTAAGTGAAAAAATCTAGCATTTATATTGTTTTGTTTTCATCCCTTCATGTATGAATATGTGCAGTTGTGATTCATACTGGAGAAAATGAATGATGTCTTTCCAGGCATTTCAATATACCAGCAAACTTTAAAGCTATTAATGTACTTTTTGTGGAAAAAAGAGTTCGTTGGCTGTTATTATTTTGTAATACTTTTTATTTTTGCATAAAATCAAAATATCAAAATGCAAATGGAAAATATCGACTGGAAGAATTTGCCGTTCGGTTATATGAAAACCGATTACAATGTCCGTTGTTACTATAAGGATGGAAAATGGGGCGAGTTGGAGATTACTTCGTCTGAATATGTTGTGTTACATATGGCGGCTACTTCGTTACACTATGGTCAAGAAGTTTTCGAAGGATTGAAAGCTTATCGTGGAAAGGATGGTAGGGTCCGTTTGTTCCGTTGTCGTGATAATGCTCAGCGGTTTATTAATTCAGGCAGTTATATTCAAATGGTAACGCCTTCAGTTGATCTATTTGTCCAAGCGGTAAAAAAAGTTGTCAAGCTGAATGAACACTTTGTTCCTCCCTATGAATCGGGTGCAACTTTATACATACGTCCATTGTTGATTGGTGCTGGTGCCGAAGTTGGTGTGAAACCATCAAAAGAATACTTATTTATTGTATTTGTTACCCCAGTGGGACCTTATTTTAAAACCGGTTTCAAACCGGTTGATGTGATGATTACCCGTGGAAGCGATCGTGCAGCACCTTTGGGTACTGGTCATATCAAGTGCGGAGGGAATTATGCCGCAAGTTTGCCTGCCGCTGCTGAGGCACATCAATTAGGCTATTCTACCAGTTTATATTTAGACGCTAAAGAAAAAAAATATATTGACGAATGTGGACCTGCAAATTTTTTTGGCATCAAAAACAATACTTACGTTACGCCTGCATCTCATAGTATACTTCCCTCCATTACCAATAGTAGCCTGATGACTTTGGCTAAGGATATGGGTATTACTATAGAACGGAGACCCGTTGAAGTGGGAGAATTGGACACATTTGAAGAAGTGGGAGAGTGTGGTACAGCAGCAGTCATTACACCGGTTGGAAAAATATTTGATCCACAGACAAATAAAATATACAATTATGGTAGCGAAGCAGGACCGGTCAGTGCTAAATTATATCACCAGTTACGTGCTATCCAATATGGAGATGTTCCTGATACACATCATTGGATTGAATTTCTGGAATAAAGCGCCGGTTTAACACACCTATTTGTCTTGTGTAATATACTTGATATCAAGTATATTTTCAAAGAGACAATGATGGTTGCTTTTATTCCGACTTGCACAACACTATTTTCATTGCCGCCCAGCTCCTGCCCGACTGGTTAGCTGACGGCAAGTTTGATTTATTATAAGGGCTTTAACCAGAGTAATAAGTGAAATTCATTTATGGGTTAAAAGTAATATTTTTATAGCGATTTATGACTATAAAATAGCGATAAACCACTATAAAATAGTGAAAAATAGCTATAATATTGTCATAAACAACTATAATATTGCTATAAATAGCTATTTTATTGTTGATAATATTATCGTATATCCTCTAAGTAATTTTTCACAAAATAACAAGGTTAATTGATTGAAATATAGATACTTTTTTCATGTGCAAACTTTAACAGTTACTTGGTTTCGGATAATAAGGTTGGGCTTTTTCCTCTCCGGTAAAGTAATAGCAATCATAGAGAATACAAAAAATACAATCATAAACGAGGTTGTTAAGTTTACGGTTGTATAAAGGCCGATAGAGTTTTAACTTTGCAGTGAGAATAGTACGATTATTTACAATTAAAGTAGCATATGGTGGTTTATTTCCAATATGGAGAAAAAGAAATTGAATACCTGAAAAGAGTGGATAAACGTTTGGCGACAGTCATCGAGAAGGTCGGCATGGTAAAAAGGACTGTAATTCCCGACCTTTTTACAGCACTCGTGCATTCCATTGTCGGCCAGCAAATCTCCACCAAAGCACATCAAACCGTTTGGAACCGGATTCAAAAAGAATTGGAAACAATATCACCTGTTACTATGGACAATTTGCCGTTAGAAAAATTGCAGCAATTTGGTATCACCTTCAAAAAAGCGGCATATATCAAATCGGCTGCACGAAAAATTATGGAAGGTGAATTTGATATTGATGCGCTCCATTCGATACCGGATGAAGAGGTTTGTGCCAGGCTTTCCAAATTGGACGGCATTGGTGTGTGGACAGCAGAAATGTTGATGTTATTTTCCATGCAACGCCCTAATATATTCAGTTATGGCGATTTGGCTATCCTCCGGGGATTGCGGATGGTGCATCATCACCGGGAAATTGATAAAGAAAGGTTTAACAAGTATTGGAAACGCTATACGCCTTATGCTTCAGTAGCCAGCCTGTATTTATGGGCGGTGGCGGGTGGATCCGTTGACGGAATGAAAGATTACATACCAATGAGAACGAAAAAATAAACAAATAATTAAAAATTGGCATTAGCCAGGTCTCCCCTTTGGGAGATTTAAAGGTTCTTGTAAAATGAAAAACACCATTCAAATACACTATTATTCATCTCCCTGCGGAGAAATCATTCTCGGTTCATACGACGACCGGCTTTGTTTGTGCGACTGGCAAATCGGGGAACGCAGGAAATTGATTGACACGAGGATTCAGAAAGGGTTAAATGCTGAATACGAGCTGAAGGAATCAGAAACCATTGCAAAGGCTATCGCCCAGTTGGACGACTATTTCGACCGAAAAAGAACAGTGTTTGATATACCGTTGCTCTTTGTCGGGACGGATTTTCAAAAGGCGGTATGGAACAAATTGTTGGATGTTCCTTATGGAGCAACAGAATCCTATGCAAGACTTTCGAAACGGTTGGGTAATCCTGAAGCAATACGTGCGGTTGCAGCCGCCAACGGAGCCACCGCCATTTCTATTTTTGTCCCATGTCATCGTATTATCGGGAGTAATCATAAACTGGTAGGCTACGGAGGCGGACTTCCTGCTAAGAAATTTTTACTTGAACTGGAATCGCCCGAACTTTTGTTGTTAGAGTTTTGTACATCAAAAACATTTTCGTAAAACATGAATGATACTAAAATCACATCAAAAGTGGTTGTCATCTTTGAAGTGGAGCCTAAAAAAGGTAACATGGATGAATATTTATCGCATGCGGCACATTTGAAATCCGAATTGTCGAAAATGGAAGGATTTATAAGTGTTGAACGATTTTCGAGTTTGAACGAAGAAGGGAAATTGCTTAGTTTATCAGTATGGGAAAACGAAGAAGCCGCCGCAAAATGGCGCAATCAAATCATTCACCGCGAAAGTCAACAAGCAGGGTATGATTCTTTGTTTGAAAAATACCATATTATGGTGGCTTCGGTTATCCGGGAATATACTGATAGGGATAGGATGCAAGCACCAGAAGATTCTAACGATTACTTGAAATTGAACTAAAACAATGGAAACAGAAAGAGAAATATTTTATAAGGCGTTTATTGAGCGAGACTCTTCCTTTGAGGGCGTTTTCATCATCGGAGTAAAAACGACCGGTATATTTTGCCGCCCGACATGTCCGGCCAAACCCAAACTGGAAAACATTGAATTTTTTTCTTCAACAAAAGAAGCCATACTTCATGGTTATAGACCATGTAAAGTATGTAAACCTTTGGAAAAATTGGGAAATCCGCCTTCAAACATCAGCCGGTTATTGAAATATATGGAAGATAATCCCGCAATCAAAATAAAAGATGCTGACCTGAAAGCCTTGGGATTGGAGCCGAATCAGGTACGCCGGTGGTTTTTGAAAAACTATAAACTGACATTTCATACTTATCAAAGAATGCACCGGATAAATAACGCTTTCCAACGTTTTCAGTCCGGACAAAGCGTAACAGATGTGGCTTTTGAATCAGGTTACGACTCTTTAAGCGGATTCAATAGCATGTTCAAAAACATTATTGGATCTTCGCCCCTTCATAGCAAGAATAAGCGTATTGTCAATATCACCCATATTGAAACAGATTTGGGAACCATGATAGCGGGTGCAACCGATAAGGGAATTTGCATGCTGGAGTTTGCTGATTGTAAATTGCTCGAAATGGAATTAAAGCAATTGACCACTTCGTTGAAAGCGCCACTCGTACAAGGTGATAATATGTATTTCGATACGCTCCGGAAACAATTGGAACAATACTTTAAAGGAGAACTTCGGGAGTTTGATATTCCGTTGGATTTGGTAGGTACAGAATTTCAAAAACGAGCATGGCTTGGACTATTAGAAATACCGTATGGCTCTACAACAACTTACGCAAATCAAGCTAAACGGTTGGGAAAACCATCTGCTGTAAGAGCCGTTGCCAATGCGAACGGAAAAAATAAAATCTCTATTATTTTGCCTTGCCACAGGGTTATCGGGGCGGACGGTACACTGACCGGTTATGGTGGCGGAATTTGGCGAAAGAAAAAATTACTGGAACTGGAAGTGGAGAATAGTAAAAAGAACACTTGAGATGTTTGTCCTAGATTTCCAAAAGTGTGCTGACGTAAAGGGCCAAATAAAACGATGACGTTTGGTTTTAACGCTTAATCCTCCCAATACTCTGCCTGCGTTTTCTTCGGCAGCTTTTTCACCACTTCCTCGACCGAATGCCGGATCCAAAGCTTTACTGTTTCGTCATCCATATCACCATTAAGGATAATGCTGTTCCAGTATTTTTTATTGAAATGCCAAGCAGCTTCCACACTGGCATAGCGTTCGCGCAAGTCAACCGCTTTTGTCGGATCGCATTTTACCGATATTTTTAATTCCGGATCGTTCAACGGAATAACAGCAAACCACTTGCCGAATACGCGGAAAATAAGATACTCGTCTTCGAATGGCATATCTTCCGTGGCTTCTTTCAGCGAAAGGCAGTATTTGCGCAGCTCTTCTATATTCATGGTTTTTCTTTTATAGTATTGGTAAATGATGTTGCCGTAAAAATGATAATTTATCCCAATACCCGCGTTGGCATTTGATTTCCCCGTCAACTACATGGAAAAATTCGCAACCGCGCAGTCCAAGCGGGTCACGCCATTCGAGAATTGCCCATTCGCTATCTTCAAAAAGATTTTCGACCATACAAACCATTTCGACAGCGGTAAATTCGCCTTCAAACATTTTACGGATATTCTCTTTCCCATTGACGGGTTCATTCGCTACCTGATGATTGACGGCATCGTCATGATACAATTCGGCGATCTTATTGGTATTTACTTGGTTAAACAATTCAACCCATTGTTTGACGAGCTCTTTGGGTTGTGTCATAATATCAGCACCTTACACTTTTACGCTTAAAGCCCAAGCGATTCTTATCTTTTGCTTTTTGAATGCTTTCTGTAGCCAACGGGACAGAAACCGGCCCTTTATCGGTAGTTGCTTTTACTTTCCCGATTTTTTCGGCGACTTTTACGGCTTCTTCATGTAGCGGAAGATAGGAAACGCCCACGGCAATGACAAAACCGTTCATACTGTATCGAGCCCGGTTCGGTTGGTCGTGAATGGTGTTTGCAACCATACCCAGCATTGTTTTGATTTTTTCAGGTTCGAATTCACTGTCGGGACGTGAGCCTAACAGCCATTCATAGCACGCCCAACCAGCGGACATACGAAGCTCTTCACTACTTTTTATCCAACGATCGGCAACGGCTTGAGCGAAAATAGTTTCGGCAAGACTCACTGCCACTACATAATCAGACAACATAAAGAAATAAGCGGCATCCATCCAGCGATCAAAATCGGCTTCCGTCATCGTTTTCGGGTCGGCAATCATTCCTGCAAAATACATAGCATCATAATTCCCGGTAGTATAAAGCTGTTCGGCCAGCGCCTGGTTCTGTTTTATTTTCTTTGCCAGCGGTCGCATGGCCATGGTAGGCACACCCCAATGCGGTTCATGTACGCCATGTGCCTGATAGATTTTCTTGGTCTGATCGGTGGCAAGAGACTCCAATTCGTGCATTACTTCTTCGAAGGTCATTTTCTTTTCTTTTTTAGGTTGAATGCAAAGATATAATTAACGTCTCAATTCTTTGTACGTGGAAGGAAGTATTCATTTTTTGTACTCTTAGCTATAGATAGTTATAGTTGCGAACAAAAACAGACCGACTGGTCGGTCTGTTTTTGTTCGATCTTATTGAACTAAATTTAGTTGTGTTTGGATGATCAACTACCTGAAAGGGTTATTTTATGATTTCACTAAGTTTTAGTGTGGTTTTGTAAGTTAGTTACTATCTTTGATAAGATACAACACCTACAAAACCGATGAAGTTGTGTTTGGTGTGATTTCTTGGCTGTGCGAGCTGACAATCATAGGAAGCACCAGAAGTAGCGCCCGAGTATCATAAAAAATAATCATCATATCATAGAAGAGTTTCACAAGTTATTTTATACTGCTCCGGTTTGTATCTGGATAGTGTGTCGAATGTTGTTATCTTTCTTAAGTTCCAATTTAGCTTTTCCAAAATCTGTATATTTCTGTTGTAAAGCAAATTATATATTTGTAGGCACAAACGAGGAACCATTTGTAAGCAGTGTAAAAAACGCTTAGTTTATTTTGAGACAATTATTGTTAGCATGCGCAGACCGATAGGCAATGGTGAAATAGAATGTTGAACCGGAACCTTTTGTTGATACTACCTGCATGTCGCCACCCATCATCCGCACCAGGTTCCGCGAAATGCACAATCCAAGCCCAGTCCCACCATAGTGGTTGTTATTGCTATCTACTTGTCGGAAACGTTCGAAGATAACCTCTAACTGATCATGTGCTATTCCGATACCTGTATCTTCTACCATAAATTCTAGCATTCCGGTTGCCAATTGGCGGTAACCGAAACGGATGTATCCCTTTTCGGTAAACTTGATAGCATTTCCTATCAGATTATTGAGCACTTGTCGTAAACGCATGGGATCAATCAATATAACACATGGTTCAATGAATCCGCTATCATCAAGAAGCAGAGTAACACGATCTTTACCAATGTTATGCAGATAAGTCTCGAAAAATGTCTGGGTTTCATTCATCAAATCATTGATGTGGGTGGGAACGGAATAGATTTTTAATTGATCAGCCTCTATCTTGGCCTCATCAATAATATCATCAATCAGTTTGGTCAACTGTTTGCTACTGTTGTTAACGATATTGATGTACTCCAGACGTCGTTCGGGCGTCAGGTTGTCAGATGCCAACAGGGTAAGAAAGCCGATAATACCATTGAGCGGAGTACGTATTTCGTGCGACATGCTGGCAAGAAAGGCTGATTTGAGTTTATCTGATTCCTCTGCTTTTTCTTTAGCATCAATCAGTTCGACCTCAGCACGGTGACGCAGAACAGCGCTTGAAATGATTTGTGATAAATTGAAAAGCAAATCTATTTCATCTTGTCGCCATTCACGCAATGTTCTGCATTCATCAAATCCTATGAATCCCAGTTGTTCACTTTTTGATAGAAGCGGAATAGCCAGTATCGACTTTACTTCCTGTTCTACCAACATTTGAGCAATTACTGGCTTGAGCGTACTGAAATCGGTAGTGCAGATATATTTTCCTCCGCTAAAACAATCATACCATTCATGAAAATCTGTAATAGATAAATGTTGCATATCGCCAATGCCACTATCAATGTCTTCTGCACACCATTCGTAAATAGCATTGAAAGCGCTACTATCGGTGTTGTTTTCAAGGATGTAGACACGACTTACATCGGCATATTTACCTATTTCGCCGAGTATGACATTTAGGGCGGCAGGAACATTTTCAGTTGATTGCAATATTTGTAGTATCTTGATTAAGATGCTTTGCCGGCGTCGCGTTTTTTTCAATTCCGATATATCAACAACGACTCCTATTATACCGCCATTTTCATCATCATGGGTTAATATGCCACGGTAGACAATACATTCCAACAGACCATTCACCGTCTCCAAATTTATTTCGTTTGGTTTTTGTGGATTTCCTTCCAACAAATTCTGATCGATTTGAACAACCGTTTCCGCTGCTTTTGGAAACAGATCGATAACTGTTTTTCCGATGACCTGTTCACGGGTAAACCCGAACTGCAAAAGGAAGGCGTCATTACATTCGATATATCTGCCATGTTTGTCTTTCACATAAAGTGGCGTAGGAGCGGTTCTTAAAATACTCTTCAACATATCGTTGCTTTTCCTGAATTTCTCCTCGCTTCGCCGGAGAAGTCCCCTGGAGTGTACTTCTTCAGTCACATCGCGTCCAATAGCGCCCAGCATCACCTGGCCATATATTGTTACAGGAAAATATACCACATTGATGATTTTAAGTTTACCGGTCTTCTGATGCACTACATAACGGGTAATCATTTTTTGCTGCATCAAAGCAAGTATTTCATCCAATTCTTCACGTAATCTCTTGCGCTCCTTTCCGGTCAGGTGCTGTGGGAGCGTGATGGACATTACCTCCCACATACTCTTTCCTACCGCATCTTCTTTGGCAATACCCGATAATCTTTCATATCCGTTGCTCCATTCCCTGATAATTCCGTTACTGTCGATTAATAGTACCCCATCCGTAGAATGATCGAATATGCACCGCATAATACCATCATTTTCCTGCCACATACCGTACATAGCCATAAGACCTTTTATCACCACTACGTATCCGGTTAATACATTTTTATATTTTCCGCCGTATACAGGTGATACGGTACACGAAGCGCGAAAATGTTCATTTCTGTATCTGCATTTTACAAAAATGACATCATATTGCCTCATCCCATAATTCTCTGCTTCTATTTCAAATGGATCTATCAGAAAATCAAAATCTTCCGAAGAGCTAAGTTGCATCACATCGGTCAGTAACTTATGCTTTGCTTTAGTATTGATAACTCCTCCCAATATTTCGGCGGCAGTGTTTAACCGGTCGATGTATCCATCAGCATCAGTGATGATCACTGCTTCTTCGATGTTTTTGAGCGTTGCAAACAGATTTTTATTGATATTTTGTAATTTCTTTTCGTATTGTTTCTGTTTGTTGATATCCTTGATTTTCATCAGAAAATGTGCCACCCGACCTTGGCAGTCATATTCGGGTAGTATGATACTCGCCACCCATACCGGTTCACCCGACCGGGTGATTAGGCGGTATTCTTCTTCAAAATTTTCCGCATGTTTTTCCGTCTGTCTGGAAATATGTTCGGTTATCATCGGAAAATCGTCAGGATGTATGATGTCGTGCAACGAAAGTCGACCTGTGGTAAAATCTTCCGGTGTATAACCATAGGTGGAAATGCTGTCGGAAATTGCCTCGATACTACCCTTTTTATCCTTCATGGCATATAATACCACTTCCTTGCTGTGTACGAAAAGGTTGTTTAATTCCTTGGCCTGCAATGCACGGAGTTGTATTTGTTCCAGACGATACCTTAAGATCCGGTTTTCTTCTTCCAGTCGCTTAAGACGGTTGTATGGCTGGTTCATGAACAAGTGTACTTACGGTTGGTATTGTTCTGTTTTTCCATTAGTTTTAGCAATCAAATTGCTGATTACTGCCTGTTCCTGTTCCAATTCATCGCTTAACCGGTTTAGTTCCATGATTTGATTGTCAATTTCGGCTGCCATAGTCTCTATGGTTCCAATTTTGTTGATAAATGATTCCAGCTTTTCTATAATACAAGCAATTTCAGGGGTTTGCTCCATGTTTTTTATTCTCTCGTATTCCTGTGTTAAATCCATGATTACTCTGTTTTTTTATTGTCCAACATGACACTTAAATAAGACTGTCCTTTAAAGGCCTGTCGATCATCGCTAATCCTATTTTTGAAATCGATAGGCTTCTAACATGCATTGATGCTACCATTTTACATGGTGTTAAATGATTTTTATAACAAATTTACAGAGTACAAGCCATCTTTTGAACTATACTAAAGTCGTGTTTTTGACGACGGAATAAAAACTATACTTTAGTATAGTTATGCGCAACATATATTGCTCAATACGTGTTACGATATAAATAGTATTATTTTAATTGTAATGAATTTAGCAGAAATTTATCGCTTGCTGGAAAAGTTGAAAATATCAGGAAACGATCGAACATCGCTTAACCCATTTTTGAACATCCTCGATGCGTTTTCGAGGCTCATGGGGCAAAGTATATATGTGGTAGACTATGGAAAGCACGAATTTGTATATGTTTCTTCCGATCCTCTGTTTTTGTGTGGGTATAGCAATGAAGAGGTACTGAAAATGGGGTATTCTTTTTATCAAAAGGCCTTGGTTGAAGAGGATATACAAATGTTTTTTGAAGTCGATCAAAAAGGATATGAACTTTTTTGTAGTCTTCCTATCGAAGATAGGATTTTATCTCTGATATCCTTTGATTATCGACTGAAACTACCCCAAAATAAAACGCTGATGGTGAACCAGAAGAACACGCCTATTGTAGTGGCTAAGGATGGAAGCATACGGTTTGCCTTATGTCTTGTTAGCCTGTCCACTTATGATAAACCTGGTCATGCCTTTATTAGGATAGACGATGTATTACAGCGTTATGTCTATTCTTTAGAAACAAGAAAATGGAAAAAGGTAGAGGGGATCACGCTTACAGAAAGGGAAAAAGAAGTATTGCAACTGGCAGTGTGCGGATGTTCCAATGAAGAAATAGCTCAAATATTGTTTATTGACGTAAGCACTGTGAAATTCCACAAGACAAAAATCTATTCCAAGTTGAACGTAAAAAATATCAATGAGGCCATTACTTTTGCATACAATAGCCGATTATTATAATCTCCCGAACGATTGTTCAAAAGCCAGTTGAAATGTACATTGGCATAAACTTTCCTAATTTTACTCTTTGTAGATTTTATTGCAGTCTGGGAAGCTAATTTACTGCAGCTAAGTGGCAATACTCCAAGAGAAGTAATATGCTCAACAGATAGCCACTTGTTCTATCGCCTGACTATTGGCGTAAACCATCTTATCCCAAACAATATTTTTGATCCGATGCTGATTTTCGATCTTTTTTTGGAACGACAGAAAATGAGCAATAACCGGTGAATATTTCGATAAATCATAGAAATACATGATTGAGTAATTG
>JAVBMZ010000019.1:0-21770 GCA_031551935.1 Bacteroidales bacterium | reverse complement strand
ATTCCGGTAGTGGATGCCGCTTTAAAGCAAGCAGGCGTTGCAAAAGAAGAAATAGATGCAGTGGCTTTTACACGTGGCCCCGGATTACTTGGGTCGTTATTGGTGGGTACATCCTTTGCCAAAGGTTTTGCCTTAGCCACTCATGCTCAACTGATTGAAGTCAATCATTTACATGCCCATATTCTGTCCAATTTTCTTCAAGAACATGAGAAAGAAAAGACATTACCAAGATTTCCTTTCCTTTGTTTGCTGGTATCGGGTGGACATACGCAAATCATTGTGATGCGCGATTACCTTAATATGGAAATTATAGGGAGCACCATTGATGATGCTGCAGGCGAGGCATTCGACAAGTGTGCAAAAGTGATGGGGTTACCCTATCCGGGTGGTCCTGTAGTAGATCGTTTGGCTCAGCAGGGAAATCCTAATGCTTTTCGTTTTAGCAAACCCAATATACCAGGGCTTAACTATAGTTTTAGCGGATTGAAAACATCGTTTCTTTATACTTTGCGGGATGCAGTAAAAGAGGACCCGCAGTTTATGGAAAACCATCAGGCTGATCTTTGTGCATCCCTGCAATCGACGATTGTGGATATATTGATGAATAAGCTGGTGAAAGCTTCCCAGCAAACAGGTATTCGTGAAATAGCTGTTGCAGGCGGTGTAGCTGCTAATTCTGGTCTGCGGAATGCGATGACTACCTTAGCTGAACGACACCAATGGACAGTTTTTTTGCCTGAATTCCGGTTTACGACAGATAATGCAGCTATGATCGCGATCACTGGATATTTCAAGTACCAGCGTGGTTTATTCACGACACAAGATATTGCGCCTACGGCACGATATGAAGATAGTTGGTGAATAAGTTAATAGAAAATTTGTAGTTCACTGGATACTTCCGTTAAACCTTTTGGATGATGCCTCGTCTATAAAGTATCGATTCATTAATCATTAAAAATTGTTATACCATGAAAAGAATATTTGTAGTGACCATGCTGTTGGCAATAGCTGTTACTTTTGCATCAGCACAACAAAGACAACGGATGTCGGCTGAAGAAAGAGCTAAAAACCAAACAGAGAGTATGGAAAAAGATTTGTCCCTGACTGCGGATCAAAAAACCAAGGTTCAAGCCATTAACCTTGATATAGCCAAAAAAATGGATGAACAAATGCAAGCAGCCAGCGGTGATCGCGATGCAATGATGGCCAAAATGCAAGAATTGAACACCGATCGGAACAACCAATTGAAAGCAGTGTTGACCGACGATCAATTCAAAAAATACACCGATATGCAAGCTCAGCAGCAAAACCAGATGAGGCAACGTCGGGAACAAAGAAATTAGTTATCTTAATTCGGTTCGATGTTCAAAAGGCCATCTAAAAAATACATTTTTAGATGGCCTTTTGCCGTTATGAAAAAACAATAACTACTTATTTACTATTGCAATTGCCTGATCCGGACATCAACACCTTTTTCATTTTGTAGGAGCGGTTTCAGGGTTTGAATATCAGTCTCACCATAGTGATAGGGATAAAGAATTTTTGGTTGGAACAACATGGCTGCTCTGGCTGCTTGTTCGGGTGTCATGGTATAGGGCTGGTTGACTGGTAAAAAAGCAATATCGATATCTTTCAGCCGCACCATTTCGGGAATATTTTCCGTATCGCCAGCTACATACACACGTTTGTTTCCCAATTGCAATATATACCCATTTCCCTTTCCCTTAGGGTGAAACTGCGTACGGCCTTCTGTCGTATTATACGCGGGTACGGCGCTTATCTTGATACCATCTACGGTTTGTTCTTCGCCATTTTTCATTACGGTACCTTCTTTGATTTGCTCATAAACGCTGCCATTGACAATGAGTTTGGTGCTTTGCTTTTGGATAGCGGCAATGGCTTTTGGATCAAGGTGGTCGCCATGTTCATGGGTAATTAAAATTAGGTCGGCTTTTGGCAATTTGTCATAATCGGCATATTGTCCTACAGGGTCTATATGGATAATATATCCGTTGAAATCGAACATCAATGTGCCGTGTTTGATAAAATACAGGTCTAATTTTCCTTTACCGGTATCGAAACTATCATGTTCAAAATTAGCTTTTTGTGCCGAAATGCTGAATGCACAACATAGCATGATGACGGAAACATAAAATTTGGGGCATAAAAATTTATTGGATAACATCATATTGATTTTTTAAGGTTGTATATTTCAAAACATAACGCTCAGTATCTAAAATAACTTAACATAAAGATCCTGTCAGCGTGAACAGGCGGGGGCCAATCGTCAAAAATTATTAAATCGACTCGTCAAACTTTACGGAACAGGACAGCTACCCAATCTTTTTTTGTCAAATGCCGGACAGGTTCCAGCCCATTTTTATAGGCCTCAGCGATGATGTCAGGCAGATCGGATGAATAAAATCCACTAAGTTGCAACTGGCCTCCGGAAGGTAAACAGGTGGCATAGGTTGGTATATCTTCCATTAAAACATTCCGGTTGATATTGGCTAATATCAAATCGAATTGTTTTCCCGTTAATAAGCTACTATCTCCTTGCAGGATATCAACATTGGTAACGTTGTTGCGGGAACAATTTTCAGCGGCATTTTTATACGCCCATTCGTCGATATCGATGGCGGTGACCGCTGATGCTTTTTTCATCGATGCAAAAATTGCTAAAATGCCTGTGCCGCAACCCATATCAAGTATCCTTTTACTTTCAAGGTCCATATCGAGCATCAATTCAATCATCAGCGAAGTGGTTTCATGATGTCCGGTGCCGAATGACATCTGTGGCAGAATGTTGATACGGTATGCTACATCAGGAACATTGGTATGAAAAGGTGCATAAATGACACAACGGTCAGCAATCACTACCATCGGAAAATTACTTTCCCAGGCATGGTTCCAGTTTTCCTGTTCTACACGCTTGGTATCAATTGAAGTGATAATGGACGGATACTCTTTGGCGAGGTTCAATAAAGCAACTGCATCGTAACATTCTTCGCGGATATATGCTTTGACGGCATCATTGGTTTCTTCAAAACTTTCAAATCCCAACTCAGCTAATAAAGCGATAGCTATTTCCGCTGTGTCCGAGGTATCGCCACCAGGGTATAGCGTACATGTAAGTTCTATGTAATCCATGTTGCTTAATTTACAGGTATTTGCCTATCGAAACTTTGTTCGAGCGAAATCAAGGTGTCGGTACGTGAAATACCAGGTATTGCTTGCAACTTATCTACCAGGATGAATTTCAGGTGTTCATTGTCGCGTGCATATACTTTGATAAAGATAGAATAATCACCGGTTGTGTAATGACATTCTGTGATTTCGGGAATTTTATCCAACTGTTCCACAACGGATTTGAACATACTGGCTTTTTCCAGAAAAATACCCATAAAGGCACAGGTGTGGTACCCCATGATTTTAGGGTCGAGGATAAATTGCGATCCTTTAACAATACCCAGTCGGGTTAAGCGTTGTATCCGTTGATGCACAGCTGCACCGGAAATGCTACATTCGCGGGCGACTTCAAGAAACGGAATACGAGCATTAGCACATATCATTGATAGGATTTTTCTATCCAAACTATCAATTTGAAACTTTTCAGCCATTTTTAGATATGATAAAATGATAAAAAGACGTATTTTTGTTCTGTTTGATTACTTATTTGTAGTTAAATGTATTATTTTTTGATAAAATATCAAAAAATATTGTTTTTATTCCTACAAATTATCATTTTTGCAAACATAAAAAATAAATTGATTATTTCATTATTATATTCTAAAAATTTTATCATGTCGAAGCTCTTTTTACCGAAATCTTATAGACCATTGCTCAACTTGAAGCAAACCGAGCAAGCCATTAAATTATTGAAAGATTTCGTTGAATCCAATCTTTCTGCTGAATTACAGTTGCGGCGTGTTACCGCTCCTTTATTTGTATTGAAAGGTATAGGGCTTAATGATGATTTGAACGGAACGGAACGGGCTGTCACTTTTCCCATCAAAGACATGGGAGATGCTCAGGCAGAAGTGGTACATTCTTTGGCTAAATGGAAGAGAATGATGTTGAGCGAATACCATATCATGACGGGATATGGCTTATATACCGACATGAATGCTATCCGTTCGGACGAGGAATTGGATAACCTTCATTCACTTTATGTTGATCAATGGGATTGGGAATTAGCCATTGCAAAAGAACAACGTTCACTGGATTTCTTGAAGCATATTGTTAATAAAATTTTTAACGTATTGAAGCGTACCGAATTTTATATGCATGAAAACTATCCGGAATTAGAACCAATGCTTCCGGATCAAATCACTTTTATACACTCGGAAGAACTGTTGGCGATGTACCCCGATAAAACACCGAAAGAACGTGAGCATTTGATCACCAAAAAGTATGGTATTGTATTTATTATAGGTATAGGCAGTGCATTGGCAAATGGGGAGCCGCATGATGGACGCGCGCCCGACTACGATGACTGGATTACTGCAACTGTAAACGGATACAGAGGGTTAAACGGTGACATATTGCTTTGGAACCCTGTGCTGAATTGTTCTGTCGAAATATCATCTATGGGCATACGCGTAGATAAAGATACCTTAGAACAACAATTAACCATACGAAATGCTGAAGATCGAAAGAAACTGATGTTTCATCAAAAACTGTTAAAAGACGAATTGCCGTTTTCGATTGGCGGTGGTATTGGTCAATCGCGTTTGTGTATGCACTTCTTGCGAAAAGCACATATTGGAGAGACTCAGGCAAGCATATGGCCAGCAGAGATGGTAGCCGAATGCCGGCAACATAATATCGTGTTGGTATAGTTTTATCGGTATAAAAACAAAAAAGGGGCACACGTGCCCCTTTCCCCATTAACACACACAGAAACCAAGTTCATTACTGAACCTTGACTTTTGACCTTAAAATTTTTTGAACTATCATTAAGAACGAACAGGCAAATATGCCTTGGTTACTACATTAAACATATGTTTTCGTAAATTGTTCTAAAAAAGGTTGTTTTTTTGAAGAAAAAACGATATTTTTTTTAATATGCTTATTTACAGGAAATTATTTTTTATGATACATGAAAAAACATGACTCTGAAGGATTGCCTATAGATACGAAAACATATATAACGACCTATGATGGAATCTTTTTTATTGGTATTGTATTGCTGAATTGTTTGATACAAAAATCTAATCATTACTTTTGTAAATTTTTGTGAATGCTTCAAAATATAGGATGAATGAATGTTTTTTATTGACAGAAATATTTTTTCTGACCTATTTTATAGGATGCAGATCGTTCGCGAAGCCACAAAAAATAGCTATGGGCAATAATTTGTAAAACCTTTTGAGTTTACTTTTCGTATAAATGATAAATCGAGCAAAGGGTAGAAAGAACAGCCGTTTCGCTTCATACCCTTTATGATAAACCAAGTATTTTGCTTATGTGTTTGATTTTCAAGAAAATAATATGCAATAATTCTCATGCACGTATACGGCATTTGTCAAATACGTAATATTTTTGCTATGAAAAAATATATATTCCTTTTGGTTACTCTTTTGGGCATGTCAGGATGGGCATGGGGACAGGCCAATGTTCAGGTGGATGTGTTCAATGTGACTTGTTCTGGTGCTAACGACGGAAAAATTGTAGTAACGGTCAACAGTTTGCCGGGTGACTTATTTCCTGCTAGGGTAATATTGTCAGGAGGTGGATTACCGCAAAGCCAAACAGTCAGCTCTGCTGGTGGCTCTGTTACTTTTTCTCCTTTGACTCCCGGGAACAATAAGTATACTGTCCAGGTGCTCAATAAAAACAATTTGGGCGTATATACTGCAAGCAATTTGTCTATCATAGAACCCGATGAACTGCTGATACCAAGAAATAATGGCGTAGTACCGACACTATCCGATTGCCAGAAAGAAGGTTCCGTGACGCTTCGGGTAAGCGGAGGAACTGTGACTACTCAAGGCTATACCTATACTTTAACAGGACTATCTCATTCTTATACTCACCAAACAACATCTACTTCTTATACATTTCCGACAGTGCTTCCGGATACCTATACAGTGGAGATTGTGGATGAAAATGGATGTAGTGTTACTGCCCCAAATCCGGTGGTAATGACTCATTATACGCCTATGGTCGCTTCTGTGGTTGATTCTACAGGAGTACAGTGTTATGGTGATTCCAATGGTACTGCTACTTTGAGCATTACAGGGGGTAGGCAACCGTATTTTATTTACTTAAATAACGACTTTTCAGGTTATTATATAGACGAATATTTCATTGATCTGCCACAAGGAATCAATTATTTTGAGATTTGGGACGCTACCTATAATTTGAACTGTACGGTTACTTTAAGTGTTGAAATTGAAGGTCCGGACAACCCTTTGTCCATCCAAACCATCACACCTACTGATGTTATGCCTTGTGCTGGAGATGATAATGGGCAAATATTCGTGCAGGCGGCAGGTGGAACTTCGCTGTACAAATACTCTTACTCGGGGAATGGAAGTAGTGGCTCCATAACAGGAGCAACCGCAACTTTTTCTCCATTGAAGGCGGGTACTTATACTATTTCTGTGACGGATGCAATGAATTGTCCTTCCGTTACAGGATCGGCTACGATAAACGAACCGAAAAAAGTGACTTTTACAACCGATGCAGTTGATAACACTTGTGCCGGAACATCCGAAGGTAAGATTGAAGCGCACACTACTTCATATGCTGATATGCAGTATAAGTTGCAGCAAACGGTAGGAGGTAACCTTGTAATAGGATATGCTGCCGATTCTGTATTTACTGGATTGAAGGCAGGAAAATATTTGATCACCGCCAAAAATTCCATCGGTTGTGAATCAGATCCGGTGGAAGTTGAAATAAAGGATCCGGATCCGATTAAAATTACTACTGCTGTTGTCGACAGTGTCAGCTGTAATGGTGGAAATGATGGTGCTATTGCTATTACTGCCTCTGGCGGGAAAAATGGCAATTTATCTTACGCTATTTCACCAACCGTTGGCTCCAATGAACCGATTACTAATGGTATCAGATTTAAAGAACTCACTAAAGGTTTTTACACCATTGTCATTACGGATAATGACGATCCTAAAAATCCGAAATGCTCGAAAGATACCGTTATTGAGATAAAAGAACCATTACTCATTGTTATTGACAATATCATTGTCGGAAAACAGGATATGGATTGTTTCGGTGATACCACACACCTGAGGGTTGTAGCACATGGTCAGCCGGGTCGGGCATTAGAATACTTGTTGACCAAAAACGGAACCTCTATAGGATGGCAGGATTCTCCAGTGTTTAGAGAGCTGGAAGCAGATAATACCAATCCGTATACCGTCCATGTACGGTACAAAGCATACACTGCGTGTGGTGAAGTGACGATGAATAAGTCTATTACCCAGCCGAATAAATTAGATGTTTCGGAAAATATGGCACAACACCAGGATGTCCAATGTTATGGGTTGGCTAATGGTACGGCTGGTATCACCATTTTAGGTGGAACGCCAATTTATGATGTTATATGGAGTAACGGGCGTACCGGAACTTATGAACAAAACTTAGCGGGAGGTACTTATAAAGTAAAGGTTATCGACGCCAGGGGATGCCAGGATTCGGTACAAATTGTTATTACCCCTGCCCAACCTATTGCGATTGCGATTGATACGACTGCCGTAAGTTGTTATGGTGGTAACGATGGTACAGCGACGATTACTGTTTCGGGCGGTAATGTCGGCCAATATAAATATGAACTTGATGGCGGCCCTCGTACAAATATTACAGTTAATCCTTTCACTTTATCAGGATTAACTTCCAAAGTATATGCATTAACTATTTTAGACGACGAGAATTGTACGAAAGATACCACTTTCTTGATACCGACTCCACAAGCTCTTGTAATTGATAGCATTGGTATGACGGCGGTTACATGTTATAACGGTGCGGATGGTACATTGAAAGCTTATGTTTTGGGCGGTATACCTCCATATAATTATCAGTGGACTTTGAATGGCACAGCGGAAACGTTCTCGGGACAAACGATTACAGGACTCAAGGCCGGTATTTATACACTTTCTGTAACCGATAGCAAATGTGCTGTACCAGTTACCTCATCGAAAGAAGTGAAACAACCTGCCGAATTGAAAATTACCGTTGCAGATACTGTTTTGACTTGTGTTGGGGATATAGCCCAGGTGAAAGCATTGGTGCTTGCACAAGATCCCGGTTTAACTGTGGAATTCAGCATGGATCAGACTGATTGGAGCAAAACCATATTCCCGTTGACAAAAGGCACCTATATTTTGTATGCCCGTTATAAAGAAAAAGGCACTGCTTGTGTTCCGGTAGTTCGCAACTTTAGCGTGATAGATCCTCTCAATCCGTTGCAACTTTCGGTAGCGGTAGATAATCCTCCTATGTGTCACGAAGGAACTGATGGTAAAGCTACAGCTTCAGTAGTGGGAGGTGTACCGGCCTATACGTATGCCTGGTACAAATTACCCAATAAGACCACACCGATCGATGGCAACGTCACAACGAAGAGTAATTTATCGGGAGGTAATTATTTTGTAACCGTACAAGATGGTAATGGATGTAGAGATACTGCCTATTTTGGTATTACTCCTGTTAATCCGATAAAGATTTCGATCGATACGACTGCTGTAAGTTGTTATGGTGGTAACGATGGTACAGCGACGATTACCGTTTCGGGCGGTAATGTCGGTCAATATAAATATGAACTTGATGGCGGATCCCGGACGGATATTACTGTCAATCCTTTTACATTGTCGACTTTGACCTCAAAAACATATACATTGAGTATTTTTGATGATAAAGGTTGTCAGAAGGATACTACTTTCTATATACCTAGCAAGACACGGATTTCCTTCCAACTGGATTCTACCGATGTGACCTGTTTTGGAGGAACGGATGGTAGTATTACCATATCTAATATATCTGGCGGCTCCAGACAATATAAATATCAATTAGATGGAGGTGCGTATATCGACTTACCGGCAACGGGCGTCACCATACCTAATTTACCGGCCAAGACCTATACTGTTACCGTTTCGGATGCGTCTTCTGCTACTTGTATGGAAAGCCAAACAATTGCTGTGATAGAACCGGGTGAATTGAAGATATCTGTAGCGGATACTATACTGATTTGTGTAGGAGATATTGCTCAGGTAAAAGCATTGGTGGTGATGCAAGACCCTAACCTGACTGTGGAATTCAGCATGGATCAGACCGATTGGAGCAAAACCATATTCCCATTGACAAAAGGTACTTATATTTTGTATGCCCGTTATAAAGAAAAAGGCACTGCTTGTGCTCCGGTAGTTCGCAACTTTAGCGTGATAGATCCTCTCAATCCGTTGCAACTTTCGGTAGCGGTAGATAATCCTCCTATGTGTCACGAAGGAACTGATGGTAAAGCTACAGTTTCAGTGGTAGGAGGGGTTCCGGCCTATACGTATGCCTGGTACAAATTACCCAATAAGACCATACCGATCGATGGCAATGTTACAACGAAGAGCAATTTGTCAGGAGGTAATTATTTTGTAACCGTACAAGATGGCAATGGATGTAGGGATACTGCCTATTTTGATATTACACCAGTTAGTTCGGTTACGGCGACTATTGATTCAACTGATATTACCTGTGCTGGTTTGACTGATGGAACTATTACCATTAGTAACCCACAAGGCGGTAATGGAGCTGCATATACTTACGAAGTAAAATTAGGTGTGACCATTATCTCAACGAATCCTGCTCAAACTGCTTATACAGGATTAGGCGCGGGGCAGTATACCATTGTAGTATATGACAAATCGAATTGCCCATCTGAAACTTATACCGCAACCATTAATGATAAAGCCCCATTGTCATTCCGAGTGGATTCTGTGAATGCTACATGTTTTGGAACAACTGATGGAAGCATTATTATTTCTAACGTAACAGGTGGTTCAGGTCAATACAAGTATCAGTTAGACGGAGGTGCATTGACTGATTTGCCGGCAGCAGGCCTTACTATTTCCAACTTATCGGCAAAAACTTATACCGTTACGGTTTCTGATGCCGCTTCTGTGACATGTTCGTTAAGTAAAAACATTACCATTGATCAGCCTGGAAAATTGGCGATTGATAGGGTAGATGGTGTGACTGATATGACATGTGCCGGAGAAGAAGTCCAATTGGCCATTGTACTTTCCGATCAAGATACTGACCTTCAGGTAGAATATAGTATGGATGGTACACATTGGCAACTAGGTAATGTATTTATTTTAGGTAAAGGTATATATACTCCTCAAGTGCAATATGTTGGTATCGTGCCTACTTGCGTGGATACCTATGCCAATATTGAAGTAAAAGTGCCTGATACCATCCAGTTTACGGTATATGTGGATAAATATACGATTGATTGTAATATTAATGAAAAGGCCAATATTACCGTAAGTGCTATCGGCGGCCTATATGGAAATTATGAATACAGTTTTGACGGTGGTGTTACCTGGCAGCCGACTAATACCCTAAATACAGGGACAGGTTTGTATAAAGTTTGTGTTCGTGATGCTGACGCTCCGAATTGTTCGGTTTGTTCCGACCAACCTTATGTGATAAATGGATTAACGGGTATTACTGTGACGGCAACCGCTGCCAGAACGATGCTGGATTGCGCAGGTGATAAAACAAGCATTACGGTATCTGTTGCGGAAAGTGCATCTACTTCGAATGCTATTGAAGTTACCTACAACGGTACCAACTGGTATACGATTACCAAAGATAAGGATACTACTTTCAATAATATACCTGCAGGTACTTATTATGTATTGGCACGTTACAAAAATACCACTTGTTCTTCTTCGTCTCCGGAAATAAAAATAGAAGCTCCTGATGCTGTTGTTGCAGTATTTGACTCACAAACTGATGCAGCAGGATGTAACAGCGAAGTTGCCGGAACAGTGACTATTTCCGTTACCGGAGGTACAGCTCCTTATCAGTATCAGGTAGATGGCAATGCGCCTTGGAAACCGCTTTCCGGCACGTCCCCATTTACAATTGATGATTTGGTCGAAGGAAATCATGAAATTACGATAATTGACAGTAAAGCTTGTGCAGCGGTTCCGGTAACAGTAGATATCAACAATCCTGACGCGTTAAAGATATTAACTGCTCAGGTGAATGTACGTTGTTTTGGTGAATCCAGTGGTGAAATTACAGTGAAAGTAAACCAAGGAGAAGCTCCATATCAGGTGCTCATTACTGCTTTAGTTTCCGGTAAGAGTTGGACGCATACCTTGAATGCTGCAGGTGAGGAATGGAATCTGACCGGATTAGACGCCGATTTATATACGATTCAGGTGACAGATAATAAAGGTTGTAAGCAACAAACGAGTGCGCAGATACGGCAACCGGTTTCTCCTCTGTCATTGACAGTTACTCCTCATAATATTTGTCCGGGCGAAACATTAGGCGGTTATTACATCAAAGTTGAAGGCGGATGGTCGCCTTGGCAGCTCAATTGGTACTATAATAGCAGTATGCCTGATAACTATACCGTAATGTTCCCTGACGGTTCCGGAGATCCTAAGAATGAAAGTCCGGAAGAAGATAATTTGAAACCTGGTTTCTATCGCGTGATTACATGGGACAAGAATATGTGTAGCGATACTGCTGAATTTGAAATTGTGTATATGCCAAATTACCCGATATATAATAAGATACAACCTTACGGTGTAAAATGTAACAAACCTGCAACAGGTTCTATTAAGGTAACTCCATCCGGCGGATTAGGAGGTCCTTATATGTACCGGTTGAGGTATCGTAGCAATAATACTACCGTACCCGGATATGATTTCAAAACCTGGGCAAATGATTCCATTACGGGTCTCAATGAAGGCAAATATTATATTGATATGTTGGATATCCAATCGCCGACTTGTACACCTGTGATAGATACTGTTTCTGTCGGAAAGGATCCAGGTTTAATCATCCATAAGATTGAGGTAGAGGCGGGCAATTGCCATGGTGATTTGTCAAATATTACCAATATTGTGGTGACTGGTTCTGATGAACCGTTGGAATACAAATTGACATGGAGTGGTGGAACGATTGGATGGAAGAGTACGCCTGTGTTCAATAACCTTGTAGACGCCGTATATACAGTTGATGTTCGTGTCGCCAATGATCCGGGTGGATGCAGCGCTACTAAAGATACCACTATTTCTGCTCCGGCTGCTATTGTGATTACGGCAGTTACCAATAAAATGGCAACTTGTGATGATCCTAACGGTAATGTGGCTATTATAGCACAAGGTGGAACAGGAGATTTGGCGCTTTCATTCAATGGGACACCTGTTGCGGGAACATTGATAGATGCAACCCTGAACAAGTGGTCATATAATCAGCCTGTGAATAAAGGTGGTAAAGCCATCATCGAAGTGGTGGACGAACACCTTTGTAGTGAAATTGATACCATTCAGATACCTTATACACCAGGACTCAATTTTATCCAGAAAGACAGTACCCTGAATGAATGTCCTACAGATACGAAGGCTTCTATCACAGCATTGGTAGAAAATGTCGATCCATTAGCAACATCTGTTTCGTTCACATACGAACTATACATAGGTAGTGTAACTACTGGTACGCCATTCCTATCCATCACTAAGGGACCGGGAAAATTGACGGAACCAGCTGTGTTTGATAACTTGCCTAATGGAACCTATACCGTTTCCGTATATGATCCGACACCTTGCTATTCGGATGATTGGACTTTGGTGATTGATAATACAAATAAGGTAACTCTGGAGGATACCTTGACGGTTGGTAATACTTGCTTGGGCAAAAACGATGGTCGTTATTTGGCAACCATTGTCGGAGATGCTTCGCATACCAGTTATGATTATGAACTGAATGGTGATGCAAGTACCCGCAAAACGGTTGCAGCCATTGGAGGATGGGCAGACATTGAAATCGACAACCTGTCTGCTGGTAATTATACATTGACGATTTATTATGATCAATGTAGCGTTGATGAAATCTTTATCATTAAATCAAAAACAGCCCTTGTACCCCAATCTGTCACACCTGTTGATGTTACCGGTTGTTATGGTGCGGAAACTGGCGCTATAGATATTGTGATGAGTAGTGCTTCAGGAAGACCATATAAATATTGGTACAACAAGTCTGCGGCCGGCGCCTATACAGACTTTTCTCCAAAGAGTAGTTTGACCGCCAGGATACCAAATCTTGCAGCAGGTACCTATGCGGTAGTTGTTCAAGAGGCTACTGGTTGTATGTCAGATACCATTCGTAGAACAATTGCCGACGCACCACGTTTACAAATTGATACGACCGTGTTAGATCCGATTACTTGTAAAGGTAGTTACGGAAGGATTGAGATATCCATCCAAGGTGGTTCCGGTTTGTATAAAGTTGAGGTGGCAGAAAAACCGGATGCGATAGCCCTTGAACCTGTAATTACTGGTTCCGGGTCTGTCTTTGAACTTTCCCAGATTACCGGAGGTTTATATCGCGTAGCTATAGAAGATTTGATATTAGGTTGTGTGGATACGTTGGATTTGGATATCGATGCGCCCAGATTGGTGAAAATTGAAGTTTCAACATCCAATTGGTGTGCCGATCCCAATGTGATTCCGGAAGTATATGTACATGTGATAACTCCTGCGCCAGCTTCGGGGAACTATTTCAGGTATTCTTGTACCGGTTTGAATGATGTGGAGACATCTGATAGTGATTATACCTTTGCCGGCCCATTTACGAATGGACAATATACCATCAGTGTGGTTGACCTGAATAGCCCGAATGGTTGCCTTGCCGACACGGTGATACAGATTGTATTGTCACCGGTGGTTACCATTAAGGAAACAAAAACACCGATAGGTAATTGTGTATATAATGTGGATCTGACAGTCGAAGTGAGTGGAGGAACGGCTCCTTACCAATATTCAAACGATGGTGGTGCTACGTTCCAATCATCTCCGGATTATTTGCATGTATCGTCCAATAGTTACCGGTTTATGGTGAAAGATAATAACGGATGTATATCGAAAATAGTACCTTATTCCGTATCGTTACCCAAACCGATAAGGATAGACTACCGTGTTGATAATACTACATGTAATACCGATGGTAAAGGCGGTATTCGCATAGAGCCTAAAGATCTGCATGATAATTATACGTATGAGTGGTTTGGCGATGTTCGGTGTGTTACCAATAGCTGTAATGTAGTAGACAAATTGAATGCAGACGATTACAGGGTAATCATTACCAATACCGATGGTTGCTCGTTGGATACTACTTTCCATATTGGGGCCTCTTATTATGTGGAAGTGAAAATTACAGTGGATGGTGCCGATGTCCGTAGTTTCTGCCCCGGAACCCAGGTGGTATTGAATGGTGCAGTAACCATTAATGGTGTGCCATTTACTTCAAGCTTATCGGGCGCTTATGCCAATTGGATACTGCCCAATGGGGATACGAAAGACTTTTTGGCTAATAATCCATTGATACTCGATGCTACAAATGGTATTGTCGAATTGGTCGCATCTTCGAATAATTGTTCGAATAGCGATACCATTCATATGTCGACCAAACCAGTACCTACGTTTGTGATGGTAGATACCGTATATATCCCCAGAAACGAGACATATACATTGCAAGTGGATGCACAGAATTTTGCGACTTACTCATGGACGTCGGTTCCTGCCGGGTATGCTAACGGACTTCCGATGCCTCCCGCATCTATCTCGTTGGCATCTCCTGATGTGCCTTATACGTTAACGTTGACCTTAACAAGTGCTCTCCCTGACCAATGTTCTGTGAGCGGTACTGTATTCATTAGCCGGGCGCTTGATTTCTTCATCCCGAATGCCTTTACGCCTAATGATGATGGTATACATGACAAGTGGATATTTACGAATCTGGAACAATATAGTAGTTATTATTCGGTAGATGTGGCTGTGTTTAACCGTGCCGGCGTTCAAGTGTACGAAGGGAAAGGTTATAATAACAGTAGTGTGGTGTTCGACGGACGCCGTAATGGTAACGACCTGCCTATCGGGACATACTATTATGTAGTCAAAGTAGGGCCGAATACGTTTACTGGATCGGTAACCATTATCAGGTAAAGATGAATGAAAAGCATGTTCGAGTTTTTTAAACACGATAAAATGAAAAAATATTTTTTCTTAATAATGTACGGATGGTTGATGCTGAGCTGGAATAGCTCAGCTCAACAAATCCCCATATCATCGCTTTATGTGGAGAATCCATTCCTGCTCAACCCTGCTATTGCCGGAACTGACCAGGGATTCAAAATTCGTATGGACAACCGCTTCCAGTGGATGGGATTCGAAGATGCACCCATCACTAATATTTTGAGTGCCTATGGCCCGCATAAAACGCGTAATATTGGTTATGGTGGTAATATTGGTTACGATGCTACCGGCCCTACCAGTAAATTCCTCATGAATGGTGCTTTTGCCACTAATTTTTATATTGCTCAGGACATTCGTATGTCGTTAGGATTAGGATTAGGATTTTTACAATACCGTGCCGACGGCACACAATTTGAACTGGATGCTCCCGGTACAACGCAAACACTGGATCCATACGCTCCTGAAACAGTAATGTCCAGCTTTTTACCTGATGCTTCGGTGGGTGTTTATGTATATCATTACGATTGGTATGGCGGGATATCCGCGCAACAATTGTTTAATAACAATATCAAGTTTAGCGGAGAAAACAGCAAACGTAACCGGCTTAAGACACATTTTTATGCCTTAGGAGGTTACCGGTTTATTATTGATAACCATTGGACCATAGAACCCAGCGTATTGCTGAAAAAGGTAATAGCTGTGCCGTTACAGGTAGATTTGACGGGAAGGGTGATTTATATGCAAAAATTCTGGGGTGGTCTTAACATCCGTAATACATTTGAATCATTTCAAGATATTACCATTATGTTTGGATATATTCATGAAAGACGCATCCATGTGGGTATTGCCTATGATTATACCTTGGCGAAAATTGGACGGTACAATGCCGGAACGATCGAATTGGCATTAGGGTATAATTTCGATGCTATACGCAAAGGGCGGAGATAGTTTCCTATATTTGGCTTGATGTATTTTCTACTGCAAATATGATGTTTATTCAGTTAGAATAAGATCCATTCTTTTGGTTTCAGGTTGTTTTCCATAGTCCATATATGTGCTTTGCCATGTGTTATTTTGAACAATATCAACTCAGGACTATTGGCGTTTAAACCCATACTTTTCAGAAATGGCCGGTCCTTCAGAGCTCTTTCTTTCAACTCATTTTCATATATAAATTCTACTTCTCCGGTAATGCGTAACATAGTGCCTGTTACTCCTCCGTGTTGATAAAAACATACTTCTGTTTTAGGATTTTTCTCTAATTGATGCGGAAGATCCTTCATAGACGCTGTTTGGAAATAAAATCCCGTTTCATCGACAAACCAAATACCCAACGCTCTTACATGTGGTTGCCCCTCTTCTGAGGTTGCCAAGTAGCAGATAGGATGTTCATTGGCAAACCGGATACAATCTTTGATGTTCATATGATATTTACATAAATGATGTCGGCAAATATATGATTTTTTACCATATCGTTTTTTAATGTTTATATTAACATGTTTAATGCACACATTAAAAAATATAATATTTACCTTAAAGTTTTTAATGCAAATATTAATAATTTTGTGATATACATTAAAAATGAACAGACGACTGCATAAAATAGCAGATACATTTTTGACACACTATTTCTACTTTTTTCGTACATTTGTTTTTTTAATCAAGACTTAAATGGAATTAAACATCCTTTCTGCTATTTCGCCTATTGATGGTCGTTACCGGAATAAAACCGTTCCGTTGTCTGAATACTATTCGGAATATGCATTGATACGATATCGTATTAAAGTTGAAGTGGAATATTTTATCGCATTGTGCGAAATTCCTCTGCCTCAGTTACAATCGTTTGATAAATCGAAATACGATCCATTACGCAATATCTACCAGCATTATACCATGGATGCTGCCGAACGCGTGAAAGCTATCGAAGAAGAAACCAACCATGATGTGAAAGCAGTGGAGTATTACCTGAAAGAACAATTTCGTGGATTGGGAATTGAACAATACAGCGAATTTATCCATTTCGGGTTGACATCGCAAGATATTAATAATACTGCCATTCCCTTATCGAACAAGGAAGCCATCGAACAAGTATATGTGCCATATTGTGAAGATTTGATATTGCGTCTACGAAATTTTGCCACAGCATGGGCTACTGTTCCGATGTTAGCCCGCACACATGGACAGCCTGCTTCTCCCACCAGATTGGGAAAAGAGATGGAAGTGTTTCTCGAAAGGCTTGAGGTGCAATATGCACAGTTGATGTCAATACCGTTTTCGGCTAAATTTGGCGGAGCAACAGGTAATTTCAATGCACACCATGTTGCTTATCCGGATATCGACTGGAGGGCTTTTGCCAACCGTTTCGTTGATCATACATTAGGGTTAAAACGTAGTCAAACTACCACACAGATAGAACATTACGATAATTTTGCTTCTCAATGCGATGCCTTAAAGCGTATCAATAATATTTTGTTAGATATGTGTCGTGATATTTGGACATATATTTCGCAGGAATATTTTAAACAAAAAATAAAAAAAGCAGAAGTTGGTTCGTCGGCAATGCCCCATAAGGTAAATCCGATTGATTTTGAAAACGCAGAAGGTAACCTTGGTATTGCTAATTCGTTGTTTGAGCATTTATCTTCGAAATTACCTGTGTCCAGGTTGCAGCGAGATCTTACCGATTCAACCGTGTTACGGAATATTGGAGTTCCGATGTCGCATACCATCATATCTTTACATTCGATATTAAAAGGCTTGGATAAACTAATAGTTAACTATGCGGCTTTAGATGCAGACCTCACGCGTAATTGGATTGTAGTGAGCGAAGGTATACAAACCGTTTTACGTCGCGAAGGTTATCCCAAGCCATATGAAGCGCTTAAGGAATTGACACGTACCGAAGAAAGTATCGACAAACATAAGTTGAATGCTTTTATTGACCAGTTGAATGTATCTCCCGAAGTAAAACAAGAATTGAAGCAAATCACACCATTCAATTATACGGGCATCTGATACGAATAAAAACATGAATGACGAAAACGGATTTTCATAGATATGGTATCTGTGATGATTTGGATAGACAGATGGACATGTTTTTAAGGTAGATAATTTGAAAGCATGATTTTCTCCAAGAAAATAATATGGGTGTTGGTTTTGACGTGTAGTCAATGTTTCATGGCCTACGGTCAATGGAAGTTTGACGACTATTTCGAACGCACCACTTTACGTTTTGATTTTTACCTGGCTGGTAATGCAAATCGTCAGACAGTGTATGTTGACTGTTTTCGGGAAGAGCCACAGTGGGCAGGTTCGTTGACGCATCTGGTTGATGATTCTAATTATGGTGAGTATTGCTATATGCTATATGATGTGGCATCGGGAGAATTGATATATCGTCGAGGATTTTCTTCACTTTTTCAAGAATGGCGTACAACTGATGAAGCACAAAATACCAGCCGCTCATATAATCAAGTCATCGTGATGCCATATCCGAAAAAAAACGTCCGGTTGGAAATCATGGAGCGGAGCTATGCAACAGGCAAATTCAACTTGTTGTTCCAAACAACCATCGATCCATCAGATATTTTTATTAATCGTGAAAAACGTCCTTCTTATCCTGTAACTACGATACTCCATCATGGAGATCCGGCCAATAAAGTCGATTTGGTGTTTGTTGCCGAAGGTTATACAGAAGCAGAAATGGGTAAATTCAGGAGAGATGCTGTTCGTTTTGCTGATTGCCTTTTCGAAACCAAGCCATATAGCGACCGCAAAGGAGACTTTAATGTGTGGGCAGTGGAAAGCCCTTCGGAAGAGTCTGGCGTGGATATTCCCGGCGAAAATATTTGGAAAAATACGGCACTGAATGCCCATTTTTATACTTTTGGTATTGATCGTTACCTCACAACACCTGATTTGTTTGCCGTTCGTAACCGCGTATGGAATGTCCCCTGCGATGTAGTTTATGTCATTGTTAATTCTGATGTCTATGGAGGAGGAGGGATATACAATTATTACGGGCTTAGTACAGCCGATCACGACTTAAGCGGTCCTGTCTTTATACACGAGCTGGGTCATGCTTTTGCCGGATTGGCCGATGAGTATTTCACATCAGAAGTGGCTTACAATGATTTTTATCACCTGAAAAATGAACCATGGGAACCCAATATCACCACCTTAGTGAATTTTGCTGCCAAGTGGAAAGATATGTTACTTGTGGAAACTTCTATCCCGACACCTGATATTTGGGAAAACGAGAACAAGTTAGGTGTGTATGAAGGTGGAGGCTACGCTTCAAAAGGAATTTACCGGCCAATGATTCAGTGTCGTATGCGTAGCAATCATTCGGAGTTTTGCCCTGTATGCCAACGTGCCATTAACCGGATGATCGACTGGTCGATTGATCAGTGAACTACCACGTCGGATGAAAATATTTGTTTTATTTCTATCACCACCATTTTTACCCATTATTAAATGAAGCCTTTTTTACGTTTGCTTAGTTTTGCTAAACCTTATGGGAGGTATTGGCCTAAATATGTTGTTTTTACCATTGTCGGAACGGTGATGGGAACAATAAATTTTATGTTGATTGCCCCTATATTGAAAGTGCTCTTTGACGGTCCTTCGGCAGAGGTTGTTGCCAAGCCAGAAATGACCAATGGGTTTATCAATTATTGTAAGGACCTATATAATTACTATTTGTCTAACTTTTCGCAACATCACGGAGCAGTTGGTGCTTTGGTATTTGCGATTGTGATATTGTTATCGGCATCATTGATATCCAACACATTTCGTTATTTATCACAACGGACGCTCACTTCGCTTCGCACCAATGTCGTGCGTAATATTCGTAAAGCCGTATACGAAAAAATAGCTCGCTTCAGTGTCGGGTATTTTCAAGATAAACGCAAAGGCGATATCCTATCGAGCGTATCAAGCGATGTCGCAGAAGTGCAAGGTTCAGTGGTCAATTCGTTTCAGGTGATTTTTCGTGAACCATTGATGATCATTATCAATGTTACAGTATTGTTTTACCTCTCCTATCAGCTTACTTTATTGACTATTGTGGCGTTGCCTATTGCCGCTTTTTTCATTGGCCGTTTGATCAAAAAATTACGGAGTCCGGCTAAAGAAAGCCAACAAATTATGGGACAGATTCTTAGTATATTTGAAGAAACCATCTCAGGCATCAAGATCATTAAGGCATTCAATGCCGAACAACAGATGACCGATAAGTTCAACGAGATGAATAACAAACATCGGTTGGTGAATAAACGCATCATGAACCGTATAGAAATGGCAACGCCTTTATCGGAGTTTCTTGGGGTAGCAGTAGTATGTTGTATTATTTTTTATGCAGGTATTTTGTTGATCAATCAAAAAATGGATTTGTCATGGGACGAATTTGTGGTTTACCTTGCGTTATATTACCAAGTGCTGGCTCCGGCAAAATCTCTGGCCAATTCGTACGGCAACATACAACGGGGAATGGCATCGGGCCAACGCATTTTCGCTATTTTAGACCAAGAAAGTGAAATTAAGGAAATAGAAAATCCATTACCGATCAGTTCATTCAGACACAATATCGATTTTCGGAGAGTTACGTTTCGTTATGCTACCGAACCGGTTTTGCATGATATTAACCTGATTATTCCCAAGGGTAAAATGGTTGCTTTAGTGGGTCATTCCGGTGCAGGTAAATCAACAATAGCCGACCTGATACCTCGTTTTTATGATGTTACTATGGGCGAATTGTGCATCGATAGTGTCAACATCAAGGACTACAAATTGGATGATTTGATTAATTTGATGGGCATTGTGACTCAAGAACCCGTATTGTTTAATGACACGATATTTGGTAACATTGCGTTCGGGATGACCGGCGTCAGTGAAGAGCAAGTTATTGCTGCCGCCAAAATAGCGAACGCTGATGAATTTATCGTCAATCTTGAGGAAGGCTATTACACCAACATTGGTGACCGTGGCATGAGATTATCCGGTGGTCAACGGCAACGTATCGCCATTGCTCGTGCCGTATTGAAAAACCCACCTATCCTTATTCTTGACGAAGCAACGTCGGCGCTGGATACTGAGTCAGAACGGTTGGTACAGGATGCGCTCACCAAGTTAATGGCCAACCGCACATCCATTGTTATTGCACATCGTCTGTCAACCATCAAACATGCCGATTGTATCTGTGTGCTCGAGAACGGTCATATCGTAGAACAAGGTACCCACGATGAATTAATTGCCGTCAACAATGGGATTTACAAAAATCTACATTCGTTGCAAATCAGGTAGGTATCATAAAAAAGAGCGTCTCGTTAGACGCTCTTTTCAGGTATTTTTTGAGGTAGTTTATTTACCAAATAAGTAAGTCAGCGTGATGGCCAAGCCGTTGTTTTTTGCTTTATAGTCACTTGAACCTTCCGGATCAATATTGGCAAGTCCAAAATTATAACCTATGCCAGCTTGGAATGCACCAAATTCTACGCCAGCACCAATACCTAAGCCAACATCAAAAGTTTTAAAGTCACT
>JAVBMZ010000055.1:0-17383 GCA_031551935.1 Bacteroidales bacterium | reverse complement strand
CCATAGAGGCGGCATTAATCCCCGGTGTTTTTTTGGATACTGCCATATCTTTATTATTTAAAATAACGAGATATGGTTGAATACAAAATCGCTAAGATTGATGAGGCCAACAAGATATAAAATACATACAAACTGGCTTCCACCATCTTCATTTGTCCTCCTGAAGCCACGATTTCTCCGATCGTAAGTGGTTCTTTGCCGGCCAACAGATAACACAGAAAGAAAACTACAACTACTGCACCGATACCTATAAAAGCAGTCTTAGCATTCGTGAGATCTCGAAACATCTGAAGTAACGGAAATATGATAGCAGCTAAAGTAGCCACAACCAGGGCAAAATATGCCAGGTAAATTCCGTATGTTACAATAAAATCAGTCATAATCGATTAATTTTTAGCTTTGTATTTTACCAAAATATCCATGATAGAAATAGAAGAATCTTCCATAGAATTCACTAAACTACTGATTTTATTCAGCAGATAGTTGTAAAATACCTGAAGGATCATGGCTACGATCAAACCGAATACAGTGGTCAACAAGGCAATCATCATACCCGATGCAACAATGGTTGGAGAAATATCCCCTGCTTTTGCAATGTCATCGAATGCTTTGATCATACCGACAACCGTTCCCAAGAACCCCAAAGAAGGAGCCAGCGCGATAAACAATTGCAGCCAAATCATCCCATTTTCCAATTTTCCCATTTGTACACCGCCATAGGATACAATAGCTTTTTCAACCATGTCAACTCCTTCTTCATAACGATCGAGTCCTTGGTAAAAAATACTTGCTACAGGGCCTTTTGTGTTACGGCACACTTCTTTTGCAGCTTCCACACCACCTTCTGCCAATGCGTCTTCAACATTTTTCAGAAGTTTATCGGTGTTGGTGGTTGCCATATTCAGGTAGATAATGCGCTCGATAGCAATTGCCAAACCGATGATCAACAAAATCAGAATAGGGGTCATCCAGCCCACACCGCCTTGTACGAACTTTTCTTTCAGTGCATTATGCATTTCTGAAAGACCGCCTCCTGAGGTTTGTGCTGCAGCTTCTTGTGCCAATAAATTGGATGCGTTAACAAGGAACATCCCACAGACGATGATAAATGAGACTAATTTTTTCATGATAAAAATTCAATTTTAGGTTATAACGAATTTGGTTTAAATTTGATTTTGATTAATTAAATTAGCGGAGAGAAAGGGATTCGAACCCTTGGTACCCTTTTGAGGTACACACACTTTCCAGGCGTGCGCCTTCGACCACTCGGCCACCTCTCCGTTCTGAATTGTCGCCGCCGTATGTTTTTGATAACTTTATGGAGACTTTTTCAGAGTGCCAAGTTACAAATAATTGTGATAACTTGTCACACTTATGAACAAGTAATTTGAAAAAATCATATTGTATCTATAAAAATAAAATTGCAACACATTGATTTTATTTGAATTATAATATTCAACTGTGACATTGATTTTTATCTACTTGATTGTAATTTATATCCTCTATGGAGGGTAGACAATCATGTCAGATGTTCATCTTGGAAAAGACACGTTTAGCATTGTCGTGTGTAGCAGTCATTACTTTTTCAACAGGCATCTCTTTCAATTCGGCAATTTTTTGCACTACATTATATATATATGCGCTTTCGTTACGTTGTCCCCGAAAGGGAACAGGTGGTAAATATGGCGCATCTGTTTCTGTGAGTATGTATTGAATGTCCATTTGTTTCACTACAGTGGCCATCTCAGCGTTTTTGTATGTAACCACTCCTCCAATGCCAAGCATGAATCCGAGTTTGACAACCTCTTCTGCTTGCTTTACATTCCCCGGAAAACAGTGAAAGACACCGGCTAACGAACCGTCTTGTTCTTTTTTGAGGACAGAAATGATTTCGTTATACGATTTGCGGCAATGAATCGCAATAGGTAATCCGTGTTTTTTTGCCCAACCGATTTGTATCCGGAAAGCTTCCATTTGCTGGCTGAAATATTGCTTGTCCCAATATAAATCTATGCCTATTTCGCCGATAGCAACAACCTGATGTTGGTATAGATAGGAATGAATGATATCGAGTTGCTGTTCAAAGTTTTTGTCAACTGAAGTTGGATGAAGTCCAAGCATTGGAAAGCAACGGCCAGGATGCTGCAAACATGTGTCCAGCATTGGCTGTATCGTTTGGGTGTCTACATTAGGCAATAACATATGCTCGATGCCACGTTCAACAGCCCTGGCAATTACCATTGCTCTGTCCGCATCAAATTGTTCGTCGTATAAATGAGCGTGCGTGTCAACCATTAATGTAAATGCTTAATTCCAAACTATTGTAATGATGTTTTTACACAAACCATTTGAGCAAGGTATCTCTGATGTTATCGGGATTCAAAGGCTTTGGCACAAAACCATTCATACCGCTATCGGCAATATTTTTTAAATTATCTTTTGTCAAAGTAGATGTCATGGCTACGATCGGAAGGGTATAGGTTTTTTGACGCAATATGGTAGCTATTTCAAAACCATCGGAAGGTGGAAATTTCAAATCCATAAAAATAATGTCATAAGTATGGTGATTCATTTGATTGACCAAATCCAATGCATTTTGAGCAAAATCGATGGTATACCCTAACTTCTTAAATACAACAGTCGCCACAGCCTGGCTTAATACATTGTTTTCAGCAACCAGAATCCGAATATCTTTTCTTAAATCTTCTGATGTTATATTGTTTATTTCCAATAAATTGATGAAATTTTCTTTTAAAATTAAATCAAAATCTGACAAATCATCGTCTTTTTTGAAATAATAGTCTACTTGCAGCGCCCGTGCTTTAAGGTAATTTCCCTTTTGCTCATAAGTGTCGATCATGATAAACAGACACTGCTGCGTTAGCTTTTTTTCTTGAATTTTTGTGGCGATATCGAAATTTGTCTCATTCTCTGTAGCTATGATGACAATATGATACCTTTTTTTATCAATAATTAACTTGTTGATCAACAACTCGGACGAAGCGTCGCTATAGGTAAATATATCAGCATGTATTCCTTTTCTATTTAGGAAGTTGGTCAGATGTTGTACATTGCGTGTTTTGGATGTGATAACCAAAACGCCGATTTGACTGCAAGAGGTTACAGAGGAGAAGTTAAGATGTTTATCAGCTTGCTGGTCAGAATAAAATTGAATCGTAAATGAAACTTGTACTCCCGGCGCGTCGGGTTTGGTAGCTATTGGAGACGGGCTGGTCACCCGTATGGTTCCTCCCATCATGCTGATCAATTTTTTTGCAACGATAATTCCTAAGCCGATAGATTCGCCTTCTTCTTTCGCTCGGAGATCAATCGAAAATAAATTTTTGAGTTTTTTCTTCGACATCCCTTGACCTGTATCCTCAATGGAGCATTTTATTAATGCTTTTCCATCTTGTAAAGAAACTGTTTCCAAGGATACGCGGATTTCGCCTTCTTTGGTATACTTGATGGCATTACTTAGCAACTGATCTAACACTTGACTAAAACGTTGCGGATCACCAACTACCTTACGAATAGTTGATGAAGCAATATGTGCATGCAAACTAATGCCTTTCTGTCGTGCTTCTTCTTGATAGGAGTCAGTAATCTTTTTAAGCTCGTCAACAATGTTGAACGGTATTTCATCCGGGATAATTCTCCCTGCTTCAATATCTGCAAAATCCTGTACGTTGTCGATCAAATCAGATAAGGCGACAGCTTCGTCATTTATGTGGGTAACGTTAGAATCTTCAGGATATTTTTGCATTAGTAACACAACAGCATCTTCGATGTTGTCAAGAGGTTTTTTAAAATCCCTACTGATACGGCTTAACAATTCTGACTTTGCAATTTCTGAACGAATGGCATTTTTACGGCTATGTTCCATATCCGTGATATCCCAAAACGCATCGATGGTATACTTGACTTTATCTATTTCTGTGAAGACTTGTTTTTTGCAAAAACACTTGTCCTGACCATTGTGCTCAAATGTGCATAGCATCCATTCTTGAAATTCTTCTTGCTCTGAATCACCATTGAAACCGGGAGGAAAAGTTATCTTTTCCAGCTCTTTTCCTATGTCGTTCCGAGAGACATAACCGTCTAATAAGCGTAAAGCACATTCGTTGGCTGCGAAAAGCTTATTTTGTTTATTAACCAATATGCCGACAGGAGCACTCCGGTAGATGGATTGCATTTGCATAATTATTTCGTCTTTTTTTATTCTTTCTGTTTGATAACGGATGGTCATTTTGCGTAAGACAATTATCCCAATAATGGTAAGTATAAAAAAGACAAGGCAACAAATAGCAAATTCCCATAACGATGAGGTAAGTACGAGTGTTATATCATAGCTGAGAACGACCCCAAAAAAATGTCCTGAGATAGGCAATCTTTCATAATATGATAACGCCGTGACGGAGATCTTGTCACCTGTGACTTCGCCAATGACAAAACCACTACCTTTTTCTTCCATATTTTGCAATATGGTTTTTTCTTGTGTTAATGTTATTTCGTTCTCAAGAGGAAAGTTAAAGAAGGAATTCTTGTCAATAACGGAAGATGGAAAAACATTGCCTTTTTCAAGATATGGTTTGAATAATTCTTTTTGTAGCGATTCCACGTTCAGTTTCAAAGAAATATTGCCGGCTAAGGTGTCTGCGTCGTATATGGGCAGCATAAGATGAAAAGAGTTTTTCTCAGCAATCACATCGTTTCCTGATCGCAATACGTTGATACTTCGCGATCTGTATCTATCTTCGATAAACTTGCCGTCCTTTTCACGGTATATGTTGAATACGTTACCATATCTATCATATACGGATATTCCTTCGACGAAGTAGTCATTAGTAATGTAGAATTGCTTAAGAAATGAAATGTTTTCTGAAAATAAGTTCAAATCTTTATTTTGGAGTCCTCTTTCGTTTACAATGGGTTTTACTACCAACGGTAGTTCGCTAACGAGTGTACCAATACTATTTATTTGTGTTTTTATATTAGATGCATAAGATATCAATAGCTCTTTTTTTGCATCAACCTGAAAAGTATATTTTGAGTATATATAATAGCCGCTCAGCATTATGAGCAGTAGGAAAATACAAAAAGGAATGACAATACGTTTTTGCATGATTTTATTTTTAGAAATCTTATCGATACTTACTTTGGGTATCTTCCATCATACTTAGGTAACTGTTGTAGCGAAAGGCACTGATTTTACCAGCCTCGACAGCCTCAATTACTTTACATCCCGGTTCGTTGATATGCCTGCAATTATGAAATGCACATCCTGATGATATTTTGAATATTTCTGGAAAGAAATGGTATAACTCTTCTTTCTCAATGTTTATCAAACCAAACCCGCGAATACCAGGAGTATCGATGATGTATCCACCTCCTTGCATTTCGATCATTTCGGCAAAAGTAGTAGTGTGTTTGCCACTACGATGATATTCGGACATATCCCCAACCTTGACTTGCAACCTTGCATCCACAGCATTAATTAACGATGATTTCCCGACTCCTGATAATCCTGCTAATACGGAGGTTTTTCCTTCGAGCAATTGTTTTAAATCATGGATACCCTTCCTGTTAACCACTGATGTTTCGATGATCTGATACCCAATTGTACGATAAACATCTTCAATTTGTTTCACTTGCTCCAATTCTTTTGGAGCATATAAATCCGTTTTGTTAAAAATAATGCAAACAGGAATTCGATATGCTTCGGCAGTTACCAGAAAGCGGTCGATAAATTCCATTGGTGTTTCAGGTAACCGAAAAGTGACTACTAAAAGAGCTTGATCTACATTAGCAGCAATAATGTGCGATTGTTTTGAAAGATTTGTCGATTTACGGATGATATAGTTTTTGCGTGGCTCGATATCACGAATCACATTCGTATTATCGGAAATATCAGTGTCGAGCAAAATCCTGTCGCCCACTACTACAGGGTTGGTACTCTTAATCCCATCGGTGCGAAGGCGGCCTTTCAGCTTGCATTCGACGAGTTTTCCATCATCCCTTTTTACTGTATACCAGCTTCCTGTTGATTTGATAACAATTCCTTTTTCTGTGCTTTTAGCCATGCTTGTGAAGTTCTTTTGTTATGTTCCTTCGTAGCCTGTGTCGTCCAATAAATGATTGCTTTGTGCGGCGGCAACAGCAAGCCGGTCGCAACATTCATTTTCTTTATTGCCGGCATGTCCTTTAACCCAGACAAAGCGAACCTGATGGCAACGGTATATTTTTAAGAATCTTTCCCACAAATCAGCATTTTTTTTCCCTGCGAAATTCTTCTTTTCCCAACCGAATACCCATTTTTTCTCCACCGAATTAACTACATATTGCGAATCGGTATAAATAGTTACTTGACTTTGGGGAATTTTTAAAGCCTCGAGTGCTATAACAACGGCCATCAACTCCATTCGGTTGTTAGTAGTGCATTTATATCCTTGCGATAATTCTTTACGGTATTGCCCGGCTATCATCACGATTCCGTAACCTCCCGGACCGGGATTACCCATTGAAGAACCATCCGTATATATAGTGATTTGCATTTTTAAATGCGGCTATGATACTTGATTGTGTTGCAATAAAAGTACAAAACCACTTTACTTTGTGGTTCAAGATGTCTTAATGTTTTTTCCTGACAAATAACGTTCCGCATCAAGGGCTGCCATGCAACCACTTCCTGCAGCAGTAACAGCTTGCCGGTAAATGGGATCCTGAACATCGCCACAAGCAAATACGCCTTCAACATTGGTTTCGGAACTTCCTGCTACTGTTTTGATATATCCATTGGCATCTGTATTAAGCCATTGACGGAACAATTCGGAATTAGGGTGATGCCCGATGGCCAAAAAGAATCCATCAATAGCAAGACGCTTGTCGCCGTTTTTGGTAGATAACAATACAGCTGATACTGTTTTATCTCCTAATATTTCTTTGGTTTGCGTTTCCCAAAGCATTTCGATGTTAGTTGTATTGAATACTTTTTGCTGCATCGCCTTGGAAGCACGCAACTCATTACGTCGTACAATCATGTAAACTTTGTTACATAACCCGGCCAGATACAATGCCTCTTCGCAGGCTGTGTCGCCACCTCCCACGATGGCAACGTCTTTACCACGATAAAAAAATCCGTCACAAGTGGCACACGCTGATACCCCAAATCCTTTAAATTTTTCTTCGGAAGGTAAATTGAGATATTTGGCAGTGGCGCCAGTCGCAATAATGATAACCTCGGCTTCTATGTGATATTCTCCGTCGGCAACTACTTTATAAGGTTGTTGATTTAAATCGACTTCTGATATGTGTCCAAAACGAATATCACTGCCAAAGCGGGTGGCCTGTTTTTGGAGGTCGTCCATCATCAGTTGTCCAGTCACACCTTCAGGATAGCCTGGGAAATTTTCTATGTCGGTGGTTGTAGTTAATTGCCCGCCTGGTTGTAATCCGGTATAGACGACTGGTGCAAGATTAGCCCGTGCCGCATAGATGGCAGCCGTGTATCCTGCAGGTCCGGAACCAATGATCAGACATTTTACTTTTTCAACATTTGTATTTGTTACCATCACAAAAACTCAAATAAGGATTAAAATACAAATATACGGAAAAACTTATATACAACCATATGTAGGTTTTGAGTGCACAGAAGTTATTGTAGGCTATAAGATCTGTACTTGGCTATTCCAGATAGGTGTAGCCATATAAGCCTGAACGATAGTTGGAAAGAAATTCTTTACCTTCTTCAGCCGTAATAAGTCCTGATTTTACCGATCCTGTCACCCATGTTTCGACTGTACGAACAAGTTTTTTGGGATTGTATTGCACATATTCCAACACTTCGGCCACAGTTTCCCCGTCAATTACCTTATCGATTTGGTAACCCTCATCGTCGATAGAAATATGTACAGCATTGGTATCGCCAAACAGGTTATGTAAATCGCCCAGTATTTCCTGATAGGCGCCTACAAGAAATACGCCAATGTAGTACGATTCCTTATTTTTGAGGGGATGCACTGGTAGATGATAAGCAAAATTACGTGTAGAAATAAAATTGTCGATTTTGCCATCCGAATCGCAGGTAATATCTTGCAAGGTAGCGTGACGTTCCGGCTTTTCATCCAGACGATGAATCGGCATGATCGGAAATATCTGATCAATTGCCCAAGAGTCAGGTAATGACTGGAACAAGGAAAAATTGCAAAAATATTTATCGGATAATGCCTTAGATAGTTGACGTAGTTCTTCCGGTGCATGTTTGGCTTCTGTAGCAATTCCATGAGTTTCGCGCGCTACCGACCAAAATAAACGCTCAATTTGTGCGCGTGTTTTCAAGTCAATCAATCCCAGACTAAACAGGTCAAGCGCTTCTTCCCGTATTTGCTGCGCATCATGCCATGATTCCAAAATCCGCCTCTGGTTGAGATTATCCCAAATCGCGTACAAATCGCGTACTAATTCATGGTCATTTTCGGTTATTTCATCTTCTTCATTCCATGATGGCAGGGTAGTGGTTTCCAACACCTCAAAAATGAGTACCGAATGATGCGCTGTGAGTGATCTGCCAGATTCTATAATAATGTTCGGATGAGGAATGTTATGCTTATTGCTGACATCGACAATCGTAGAAATGGAATCGTTAACATATTCCTGTATACTGTAGTTAATACTGCTTCCGCTGATTGCTGAACGAGTACCATCATAATCAACGCCCAGGCCACCTCCAATATCTACAAAATCAACATTATACCCCATTGAGCGAAGTTGCACGTAGAATTGAGATGCTTCGCGTAAAGCATTCTTAATGCGGCGAATCTTGGTTACCTGGCTCCCTATATGAAAATGTATCAACCGAAGACACGCTTTCATATCTTTCTTTTCAAGTAGATCCAGCGCTTCTAATAATTCGCTGGAGTTTAACCCAAACTTGCTGACATCGCCGCCAGATTCTTCCCATTTTCCGCTTCCAATGCTGGCAAGTTTAATACGAATTCCTACATTGGGAATCACCTTGAGCCGTTTAGCCATGGATACTACTAATTTTAGCTCATTCAATTTTTCGATAACAATGAAGATGCGTTTGCCCATCTTTTGGGCTAATAAGGCCAATTCTATGTAGTCTTCATCTTTATAACCGTTACAGATAATCATCGAATCGGAGTCGGTATTAATGGCTAACACTGCATGAAGCTCCGGTTTGGAACCTGCTTCCAGCCCAATGTTGAACTTCTTGCCGTGGCTCACAATTTCTTCTACCACCGGGCGCATCTGGTTTACCTTAATAGGGTAGATGATAAAATTTTGCCCCTGGTAGCCATATTCTTCCGATGCGATTTTAAAACTATTGAATATTTTCTCAATACGATTGTCCAGGATATCAGGGAATCGCAACAACATAGGTGTTGTTACGTCGCGTAATTGCAACTCGTCGATGATATCTTTTAAATCGACGCTTGCTCCACCTTTTTTGGGAGTTACAATAACATTTCCTTTATCATTGACAGAAAAATAATTTAATCCCCATCCTGCAATGTTATACAACTCCACCGAATCATCGGTTCTCCACTTTCTCATGTCCGACTTTTACGATTTTGAAATGAATACTAAAATAAATCTATAAAACCTGCGAAAATACAGAATGTTACGAATCAAAATATCAATTAAGCAATAATTTTATATGTTTTTTGCAAGTGGCTAATTTACAAAAAAATACATGCGAAATTTGTGTTGTCACCATGTTGATATGTTCATAGAGGTGTGAATAACTTCCTGGGAAAACGCGGGAGGTTTTTCCTATCTTTGTAAGTTCAAATAGGCAATAGACACTATGAGTGCAGAATATCAGGATGACAGTATCAAAACATTGGAATGGCAGGAGCATATCCGGGTACGTCCCGGGATGTATATCGGTAAATTGGGTGATGGTTCAGCGCCGGATGATGGAGTGTATATTCTTGTGAAGGAAGTGTTGGATAACTCCATCGATGAATACATGATGGGTCATGGCAAACAGATTGAACTAACCATTGACGAACACAACCAGGTATCTATACGTGATTATGGGCGTGGCATTCCGTTGGGTAAGGTGCTGGATGTAGCTTCTAAAATGAATACTGGGGCGAAATATGATTCTAAGGCGTTCAAAAAATCGGTAGGGTTAAATGGAGTCGGTATCAAGGCGGTAAATGCTTTATCCAGTAATTTTCTTATACAATCGTTTCGCGACGGACGAACAAAATCTGTGACTTTCGAGCAAGGGCATGTGATTGAAAATAACCCTGAGACAATCACCACTCAAGCAAATGGAACGCTGACCAGTTTTGTCCCCGATGAAATTTTATTCGGTCATTATCAGATACTTCCTGAATATTTGGAAAAATTGTTGAAAAATTATACTTTTCTGAATTCAGGGCTTTCCATCATTTACAACGGCGTTAGGTATTGTTCGCAAAATGGCTTGTTAGATTTATTGGATGACAATATGAATTCGCCGGGTTTATATCCACCTATTCATCTCAAGGGCGAAGATATTGAAATCGCTATTTGTCATGGAACACAATATGGCGAAGAATATTACAGTTTTGCTAACGGACAATTCACTCCTCAGGGAGGAACTCATCAGCAGGCTTTTCGCGAAGCTTATGCGAAAACTATCCGTGAATTTTACCGGAAAGATTTTGATACATCGGATATCCGTTCGTCTATTATTGCAGCGGTGAGTATCAAAATCGAAGAACCGATGTTTGAGTCGCAGACTAAAACAAAGCTGGGTTCCAAGGAAATGACTCCAGGAGGCGATTTGACAGTAACTAAATTTATTGGCGATTTTGTCAAAAAGGAATTAGATAATTATTTGCACCGGCATCCTGAAACAGCCGACGCGATTTTCCAGAAAATTATAGAATCGGAGAAAGAACGAAAAGCGATGTCGGGCATCAAGAAATTGGCCAAGGAACGTGCTAAAAAGGCCAGCTTGCATAATCGAAAGCTACGCGATTGCCGTGTACATTATACGGATAAAAATGAACGTGCTGATGAAGCAACCCTTTTTATTACTGAAGGCGATTCGGCAAGTGGTTCTATCACCAAGTCGAGGGATGTCAATACCCAGGCGGTATTTAGCTTACGCGGGAAACCGTTGAATACCTTTGGTATGACCAAACGTATCGTGTACGAAAACGAGGAGTTCAATTTGTTGCAAGCAGCGCTTGATATTGAAGAAGACTTGGATAACCTGCGTTACAATAAAGTGGTAATCGCTACTGACGCCGATGTCGATGGAATGCATATCCGGTTATTGCTGATTACCTTTTTCTTACAATTTTTTCCGGACTTGATTCGTAAAGGACATCTCCATATTTTGCAAACACCTCTTTTTCGGGTACGCAACAAGAAAGAAACGCATTATTGTTATTCGTCAGAAGAGAAAGAGCAGGCTTTAAAAAAATTAGGAGCCATGGCTGAAATTACTCGTTTCAAAGGTTTGGGTGAAATTTCTCCTGATGAATTTGCAGGATTCATTGGGCAAAATATTCGGTTAGATCCTGTTAATCTCAGTAAGAATGACTTAATACAGGAGTTACTTACTTTTTACATGGGTAAAAATACGCCAGACAGGCAACATTTTATCATCGGTAATTTACGTGTAGAAGAAGATTTAGTTGAGGAAGAAGAACTTGTTGCCGGATGATATTTTAATGCAAACATTAAAAATATTATGAACACATGTGATACTAACGCACCTATAACTAGTGCCCATGATCCATTCTTAACACAACTGTTGCATCAAGGTTTCGGCGAATTTGGTAGTACTTAATGTCTGTCCGCCTGGCATAATACGAGCCAAATCAATTGTTGCTTTATTTTGTTGCAATGTACGTTCGATAGCAGTGGTAATGTTCTGTCCCGCTTCCGACCAGCCGATATAATCTAACATCATTACCGCAGAAAGCAATAATGATGATGGATTTGCTATGTTCTTCCCGGCAATGTCGGGTGCAGTCCCATGCGTTGCTTCAAAAATAGCGTGCCCAGTCAAATAATTAATGTTAGCGCCCGGAGCAATTCCGATACCGCCTACCATTGCTGCTAATTGGTCGGAAATATAGTCGCCGTTCAGGTTAAGGGTTGCAATGACGGAGTAATCCTCTGGCCGCAATAAAGTATTTTGCAAGAATGCGTCTGCAATGACATCCTTGATTACTATTCTACCTGAGCGGATAGTATCTCCGTATTCTCGTTCTGCTAAAGCGTATCCCCAAGTTTTGAACCCGCCTTCGGTAAATTTCATGATATTACCTTTGTGTACCAACGTTACTGAGGGTAATCGGTTTTGTAATGCGTATTCAATGGCTGCACGTACCAACCGTTCTGTCCCTTCCACCGAAACAGGTTTTACGCCAAGAGATGACGTTTCAGGAAAACGGATTTTTTTCACGCCCATTTCTGTCTGTAGAAAGTCAAGGACTTTCCGTGCTTCGACGGTACCTTGCATCCATTCAATACCTGCGTAAATGTCTTCGGTATTCTCACGAAAAATCACCATGTTCACTTTTTGTGGTTCTTTCAATGGTGATACTACTCCTTTGAACCAGCGCACAGGACGTAAACAAACATATAAGTCCAAATCTTGCCGCAAAGCTACATTTAAAGAACGTATTCCACCACCTACAGGCGTGGTAAGCGGACCTTTAATCCCTATGAGATATTTTCGAAAAGCATTCATGGTGACATCGGGAAGCCAAGAGCCATTTTGGTTGAAGGACTTTTCTCCTGCTAATACTTCCTGCCAAAGGATTTTTCGTTGTCCACGATATGATTTTTCAACTGCAACGTCAATTACCGCACGTGCTGCTGGCCAAATATCTTTACCTATCCCGTCCCCTTCGATGTAAGGTATTATTGGGGTAGAAGGTACATTTAATATACCATGATCGATGGTTATTTGATGCATATTGTCTATTTTCAAGTTACAAAAGAGTGAAAAATGTCATCATTGAACTGTTTGTTTCAAATAATTCAATGCGCTTCCAGCTTTGAACCATTCGATTTGTATTTGATTATATGTGTGTAAAACTTGAAAATTTTCAACAGAACCATCGGTGTGATGCAATGCTACGGTTAATGGGCTGTCTGGAGAAAATGTTTCTAAGCCACATACATCTATGGTGTCATCTTCGCGGATACGGTCGTAGTCAGCCTTATCGGCAAGCGTAAGCGCCAGCATACCTTGTTTTTTAAGATTCGTTTCGTGTATCCGGGCAAAAGACTTGACTAAAATTACTTTCACGTTCAAGAAACGTGGTTCCATGGCGGCATGTTCGCGTGAAGAACCTTCACCATAATTCTCTTCAGCGACTACAATTGAACCGATGCCTTGTTTTTTGTATTTTGCCGCTATTTCCGATACTTTGCCATATGTGTGTGTCATGCTGTCCAAAACGCTGTTGGCCTCTCCATTAAAAGCGTTTATTGCGCCCATCAACATGTTTTCGGAAATATGTTCGAGGTGTCCGCGGTAGCGTAACCATGGGCCAGCCATAGAGATATGATCGGTAGTACATTTGCCTGATACTTTGATAAGCAAACGTAATCCTTTGAAATTCTTTCCATCCCAAGGTGAAAAAGGTTGTAATGCTTGCAGACGTTCTGAATGAGGATTGATTTTTATTTCAACAGAACTCCCTTCATCACTTGGCGCAATGTATCCGGGATCGTCCACGGCAAAACCGACAGGTGGAAGCTCTGTGCCTTGTGGCGGTTTAAAACGAAATTTTATGCCGTGCTGGTTCGTAAGTTCATCCGTTATTGGGTTGAATGTCAAATCACCGGCAAGAGCAAGAGCAGTGACAATATCGGGCGAAGCTACGAAAGCGTAAGTATTTGGATTGCCGTCATTTCGCTTGGCAAAGTTACGATTGAAAGAAGTAATGATGGAATTACGTCGCATAGGATCTTCTGTATGACGTTTCCATTGTCCGATGCATGGGCCACAGGCATTGGCCATAGTGATGCCGCCAATGGACTGAAAAGTCTGCAATAAGCCATCGCGTTCGGCGGTATAGCGAACCTGCTCCGAACCGGGCGTAACAATAAACTCTGCTTTTGCCTTGTTACCTTCCTCTAAGGCTTGACGTGCGATAGATGCAGCACGCGTCATATCTTCATAGGATGAGTTGGTACATGAACCAATTAATCCAACTTCCAAATTTTGCGGAAAACCGTTTTCTTTAACTACTTGCGCAAATGTTGACAATGGATGCGCTGCATCAGGTGTAAATGGCCCATTGATGTATGGTTCAAGTATATCTAAGTTTATTTCCAGCACCTGGTCATAATATTTTTCAGGATAAGCACATGTTTCCGGATCAGCTTGCAGGAGCATCCTGTTAGCGTTGGCCAATGTTGCTACATCCTTGCGATTTGTTGCAACGAGGTACCGCATCATTTTTTCGTCATATGGGAACAAGGAACATGTAGCGCCTACTTCTGCACCCATGTTACAAATAGTCGCTTTCCCCGTTGCCGAAATAGATAATGTACCTTCACCGAAATATTCGATGATAGAATTAGTGGCACCTTTTACAGTAAGCATCCCTGCCAATTTCAGGATAATATCTTTGGGTGAAGCCCAACCATTCAATTTTCCCGTCAATTTTACACCAATAATCTTGGGCATACGTAGTTCCCATGGAATGCCAGCCATCACATCCACTGCGTCGGCACCGCCTACACCGATGGCTACCATACCTAATCCGCCAGCATTAGGGGTGTGAGAATCAGTTCCTACCATCATACCTCCGGGGAAAGCATAGTTTTCCAATACTACCTGGTGAATGATACCTGCACCGGGTTTCCAGAAACCGATTCCATATTTATTAGATACCGATTGGAGAAAATCATATACCTCACGGTTGGTTTCTTTGGCTTTTGCCAGATCAACCTGTGCATTTACATCGGCCAAGATGAGGTGATCACAATGTACGGTTGATGGGACAGATGTACGTTTCATGCCGGCATTCATGAACTGTAACAAAGCCATTTGCGCTGTGGCATCCTGCATGGCTACACGATCTGGCGAAAAAGTTACATAATCTACGCCACGAACATAATCCTTTGTCGGAATGTCTTTCGATAGGTGTGCATAAAGTATCTTTTCCGATAAGGTAAGCGGGCGGTTTAATATGTCGCGTGCAGATTGCAATTTTGTATTCAGATTACGGTAAAACTGTTGTATCAAAGGCCAGTCGAAAATCATGATATTTTGCTATAGATGATTGGAGAATAGTTACAAAAATACAAAAATGCTCGGCTAAAAACAATATGCCACATGTATACCAAGCATACCGTGCGAATCACCTTTTGACCAGGCAAAATCGATGGTAGGTCCCAAATGAAATTTTTCCCAATGCCATAAATCATACACCAATTCGAAATGTATGGAAAAGCGAGCATGATACCCTGAATCGTCATGTCCATCTGCGTCATCGTGCTTGAAAAAAGTAACTCCAGGTATTACCCCGATATTTAACCGGTCGATCATTTGGCAATTTATTCCGGCGCCAATAGTAAAATGATGACCATCTGCCCAGGCTTGTTCGAAACCACCTCCTATAGACCATCGACTATCTTCGCCCAACGTATGGAAATAGTGCAGATGGGTTCCAACACCCCATGTTTTATGTTCGAACGTATAAATAGCCCCGCCGCTGAATCCGATCTCATTCCGTAAATGAGTATGTTCGTGCGTTTGAGCCTGAATAGATATATGGTAAATACTGCAAAAGAAAACAACAACGATTATTTTTATATATTTCATGTATGTCCTATTTTTTAATACAACAACAAAATAAAAAATAAAAATGCAAAAACGATTTAATTTTCTTGTTTTAGATATGAAATAGAAATTAATGCGAAATAGATGGTATTTTTTCTAGCCCGTCAGCTAACCCGCCTGAGCGAATACGTTCATTCGGACAGGAGCTGACGGCAATGAATGAGTTTTTTGAGCCATTGCCGTTGACTCAAGTCAACGGCTAAAAGACAAGCGAAGAATCAGGGCTTTAACCAAAATCAACTCTTGATCTGCATTATTAATAGAATGTGATTTTTTGTTGCGACATTATCTTATGGCTGTGCAAATATTATGGTACCAATAGTGTATTTCATATCTTTGCATCATATTTCTTAACGCGACACATTGCCATGACAGTTTACCCTTCGGCAAAAATCAATATTGGACTCTTTATTACGGAAAAACGTTCCGATGGTTTTCACAACATCGAAACAGTATTCTATCCTATTCCATTGTGTGACAGGTTGGATATTGAAATTGCAGATACTACAGAGAAAGTAAATTTTGAATGCATTGGTATGGATTTGTCTTCTGATAATCCTTTCGATAACCTTTGTTGCAAAGCTTACCGTCTATTGGATACTGTTTATGACTTGCCACCGGTGAATATCCGGTTACATAAAATGATTCCCATTGGTGCGGGGTTAGGCGGTGGTTCGTCTGATGCGGCTTATACTTTACGAACCCTTAACCAATTATGCCATCTTCAAATATCGGAAGATGAACTGGCAACATATGCCAGTCACTTAGGTAGCGATTGTTCTTTTTTCTTGCGTAATAGCCCAGCGTTGGGCACAGGCAAAGGGGATATCCTCGCTCCGATGGTATTGTCGTTGGCCGAATACGCTCTCCTTTTAGTCAAACCATCGATATTCGTGAGTACAGCTGAAGCTTATTCGGACGTATATCCTCGACTACCTAAGCAACATTTATCAGGATTGTTGCAAAAACCAATGATTGAATGGCGTCGTGCTGTATTCAATGATTTTGAAGAGTCGGTGTTTGCTAAATTTCCTGAGATTAGACATATCAAAGAACATATGTACGCAATGGGGGCTATTTATGCTTCCATGTCGGGGAGTGGTTCGAGCGTGTATGGATTTTTTAAACATATTCCTGAGAATACCCACCAACAATTTCCCGGATGCTTTGTTTGGTCTGATACCACAAAGTTGTGAAGGCAATGATACTCTTATCATAAAATAGCTATTTTTGACAACATTATAGCTATTTTTCACTATAAAATAGCAAAAAATCACTATTTTTATGTTGTTTATAGCTATTTTATAGCTTTTTATCGCTATATAATAGCGGAATTTAGCTATATTTTGTACAACTAACCTCTCAACGAAGTTGACCTTTAGCTTGCCATAGTCAAATGTACCCTAGTTTTAAGATGTGATTTTGTTGTGTTTCAAATATTTCTTATTTTTACGCACTATAGTCATTCGTTTTGCTGTATATTATTCTTTTTACGCATTTTACAATTTATGTGTGGCAAGGCAAGCGACCGTATCGGTTGGCAAT
>JAVBMZ010000128.1:0-11335 GCA_031551935.1 Bacteroidales bacterium | reverse complement strand
TGTCGGTTGCTTTTCGTTCCGATGGTTCTTCGCGTCTGGCGAAGGAGAACAGATGGCATACCGATCCGGCGGTATCTCTCGGCTGGAATTTTCACAGGGAATCGTTTATGAGTGGTATTCCGCAAATCAATAACCTGAAACTGCGCGTGGGTTACGGGCAAACCTCCAACCAGGCGGTTATCCCTTACAGTACGTCGGGTGAGTTGAGTATGTTACCTTATAACTATTCTTCGACATCCTTGTTGCCCAATTCGACGCTGGGCTGGGAGTACTCCAGAACATGGACCTTCGGCCTCGACTTTGCAGTGCTCCATAACCGCCTGTCGGGTACCATTGAATATTACTTGCAACAGACCTACGATATACTGCAAAGAGTTAATTTACCTCAGAGTTCCAATGTAGGTTCTTACACGACTAATGTCGGCGAAACCCAAAATAAGGGCTTTGAACTGACGCTGAACGGAACGATTCTGAAAAATTTGAACGGCTTTACCTGGGATTTAGGCATCAACTTCTACGTCAACCGCAACAAGCTCACCAAACTGGCTTCGGGTGCAACACAGGATGTTGATAACAGGTGGTTTGTGGGTTATCCCATCAACAGCCTCTATGATTATGTATATGATGGACTGTGGCAGGAAGGCGACGCTTACATGACCGATTTTCAACCCTTCGCCAGACCCGGAGACATCAGGGTAAAATACTTTGGCAACTATGACGCCAATGGTAAACCGACGAGAAGCGTCGGAACAAGCACCAATACCCCAGAGAGCCGGAATGACGACCGTGAGGTCATGACCATGGAACCGGATTTTCAGGGTGGTTTCAATACCCGCTTGGCATATAAAGGTTTTGACCTCTCTATTATAGGCTCTTTCCAGTCCGGTGGTATCCTCATTGCCGAAATCTTCCGGACTGGTCCCTACCTGAACAACCTCAACGGCAGGCGTGGTCAGGTAGACGTGGACTATTGGACGCCTACCAATACCGGCGCCAGATACCCCAACCCGACAGGCATGAGGTCACAGGAAGCCAACACATATTTGAATACTGCGACTTTATACGACGCCGGTTACCTCAAGATACGTACCATCACCTTAGGGTATAACTTTAGCACCAAGCTGACCCAGAGTATGGGTATCGAAAGGCTAAGGGTATATGTCACCGCGCAGAATCCTTTTGTATTGTTCTCTGAGTTCTACAAGGAATCAGGCTTGGATCCGGAGCCTAACAGCGCTCCCACTGGCGCCCTCAGTCGTTTCTTGCAGGTGAGTTCCAACACGCCCAATACGCGTAACTATTTGTTCGGGTTAAATGTAACATTTTAGAAATTCATCAATCGGATGAGGCGTTTAGAGCGCATTAATTAAAAAACTGTTTTTGAAATATTATTGTTCGGATTGCGTATCAAAATTTTACAAAAATACACCATACCGCACGGTATGGTGTATAACTCAATGAATAATAAGTGTTTTTATAAATATACATTGAAAAATAATCTAAACTAAATGTTGCCGGCTACTTACCAAAATTATTTGTAGTTTTGCCTAATAGTATCAGGCAAAGAATAAAGTAGTATTGTTTTTTGATATAAAGTGCGTTAAATGTTCAAATCTAATTGTATGATGCATTCATATTGTAAAGCTTGGTGGACGGTTGGCGTCCTGTTTTTTATCCTGTCGTTTGCACAGGCACAGAATTTTGATCTGCAATCACCTTTACCCATAGATACGGCTGTGAAAATCGGCCATTTAGACAATGGGTTGACTTATTACCTCCGTTATAACGCCAAGCCTGAAAAACGGGTTGAATTGCGTTTGGCTGTGAAAGCAGGTTCTATATGCGAGACTGATCAACAATTGGGATTGGCGCATTTTGTGGAGCACATGTGCTTCAACGGGACCAAAAATTTCAAAGAAAACGAATTGATCAATGTGTTGGAGGAAATGGGAGTTAAGTTTGGCGCCGACTTAAATGCCTATACGAGTTTTGACGAAACGGTATACATGTTGCAGGTTCCGTCAGATCGTTCCGATCTGATTGAAAAGGCATTCCAAGTGCTTGAAGATTGGGCACACCAGGTTACTTTTATGGATAAAGATATTGATGATGAACGTGGTGTGATTGTCGAAGAGTGGCGTTTGGGACTTGGTGCTAACGACCGTATGCGTAAAAAATACCTGCCGGTGATTTTGCAGGGTTCACGTTATGCTGACAGGCTTCCTATTGGTAGTATGGATATTGTAAAGAATGCTCCGTATAGCGAATTGCGCGATTTCTACAAGGATTGGTATCGTCCTAACCTGATGGCCGTGGCTGTTGTTGGAGATATGGATGTCCGCGAGATGAAAAAGAAGGTCGAACAGCATTTTTCGGCGATTAAAAATCCGGACAATGCCCCTGTAAGAAAGGAATATGATATTCCTGGCAATACGGATCCTTTGATAGCGATTGTTACTGATAAAGAAGCTACCAATAGTGAGATAGAGATACTATTCAAGCATCCGAGAATTGTGGAGAAAACTGTAAACGATTACCGCAATATATTGATACATTTATTATATAACCAGATGATGAATCAACGGTTAGATGAATTGAGTCAAAATCCTGATGCACCTTTTGTATACATTGCTTCCGATTATTCGAATTTTATTGGCCCGATAGATGCCTATATGCTGTATGCTGTCGCAAAAGAAAACAAAATAGTACCATCTATTGAGGCTATGTTGCTTGAAAATGAACGCGTGGAAAAATATGGTTTTACACAGACCGAATTGGATCGTGAAAAACAATCAGTTCTAACAAGTTATACCCGAATGGCCAAAGAAGCTGATAAAAGCAATTCGGATAGATTGGCAGACGAATACCTTCGTAATTTTTTACAGGAAGAACCGATTCCCGGGATCAGTATTGAAAATGCTTATGCACAGCATTTTATACCTGGTATTACCTTGGAGGAAGTGAACCAGTTAGCTGGGAAATGGCTTACAGATGATAATATATGTGTGATTATCACTGCGCCTGAAAAGAGTGACATTGTGATGCCATCTCAAGATGATGTATTACAGTTGTTTAAAGAAGCAAAGAACGCCAACGTTTCCGAATATATTGATCAAGTAGTGGACGAACCTTTATTGGCCCAGGAACCTGAGGGTAGTCGTATATTTCGTCGTAGGGACAATCTTGACTTTGGTTATGTGGAATTAACATTTATGAATGGAGTACGGGCCATTTTGAAATCGACTGATTTTAAAAACGATCAAATCTTATTCTCAGCCTATAGTCCGGGAGGTACATCGCTGTATTTAGACGAGGACTACATGTCGGCGATGATGGCAAGTAGTATTGTTACTATGAGCGGATTGGGTAATTTTGACCAAATTGCGCTCAATAAAAAGCTTGCCGGCAATACGGCACGCCTATCGCCTTATATTAGTGAAATATATGAAGGTGTTAACGGATCGTCTACTCCAAAAGATTTGGAGACTATGTTGCAACTTAATTACATGTATTTTACTGCGGTACGTCGTGACGAGAATGCGTTCAATACATTGATATCTCAATTGAAAAACCAGGTAGCGAATATGAAAAATAGTCCCATGTATGCATACATGGACACCCTCTATAAGGTGGTTACCAGTGGTAATTCGCGTACAATTACCATTCCGACCGAAAAACAGATTGACCAGATCAATCTGGATAATGCACTTTATGTGTTTCATGACCGTTTTGCCGATGCTGGTGACTTTGTATATGTAATGGTGGGAAATTTTAACGTTGATTCGGTGTCTCCTTTGTTGGAAAAATACCTTGGTAGCCTTCCGTCGAAAAAGCGCGTGGAAACTTGGCGCGACGTAACTCCAATATTTCCTGCAGGGATTGTACGTCTTGATTTTGCGAAAAATTCTGAGGCACAAAGTCGGGTAAATATCTTCATGAAAGGTGATTTCAAATGGAATATCAAGGAAAGACTCCATTTAGTGGTCATGGCGGATATTCTCAATATCAAATTGCGCGAATCGATGCGTGAAGAGCAAGGTGGGGTATATGGTGTAAACTTATCGGATCGAGCCAGTTTATACCCAAAACCCCGTTATTCGATTGACTTTGTATGGGGTTGCGCTCCGGAAAATGTAGATAAACTGGCGACTACCGTATTTGATGAAATAAAAAAGATCAAATCCAATGGTCCGGCCATCATTGACTTGACTAAGGTGAAAGAAACGTTGATACGCGAGCGTGAAGTGGCTTTAAAAGAAAACTCGTACTGGCAACAAATATTGCAAAATGCTTATCGACAGGGCGATAAACTGATGACCATGGAAGAATACAAGAAAGCGATTAATGCCATTACCGTGAAAGACATCCGTAATGCTGCCCGTAAATATCTTAATGAAAATAACTATGTGATAGGGGAGTTGATGCCTGAACAGAAAGAATGATCAGCCTGTTGTTGGCCTGTATTTGAAAGAAACAGGTAGTAGTAATACCTGCAAAAGCATTCGCCCCTTCATTGTTAACCTATCAACGAAGGGGCGATAATATATGATGCTTACCTCGACATTCCGAATAATTCTATTGGAATATCAGCAGTATTTTTACAAAAATCACTAATTAAATGAAGAAAAACGAGTATACTTATCTTGTGTATTGATATAGTATGCTTTGTATTTGATATAATGGTTCCCTTTTTGGTACTCCCACACAACATTACCCGCTTTATGAATTTTTCCAATACAAGCTTCAAAAATAAGCGTATAGTGAACACCAGTAGCTTCGTATGCCTGAATGATAGAATCAAATAAGACGGTACGATCTGCAAAATAACCTATGATGGGTAGGTTATACTTTTTTTGTTTTTTCTTTTTATCAACTTTTGCTTTTACTTCCTCAGGAGTTGGTCTATGAAGTGCCATAATAACAAAACATTAAAATTAATCGACATCAAAGATATATCTTATGTTTTACTTAAACGAAAATTATACGAAAAAGTTACATTTTTTACCAACAAAGAACAAAATCTATCGTAACAATATCTACGATCTTAACCTGTGTGGGTATTTTAGTTATCTTTGCCTATTATTGTTTATTGCTATAACACTCTATAAACTAAAAAGATGCTGAAAAAAGTTTATTCGTACAATGTGAATGGTATACGTGCTGCCATGAATAAAGGATTTGACAATTGGCTACACGAGGCGCAACCAGATGTGTTGTGTCTTCAGGAAACTAAAGCGAAACCTGAACAAATTGATACGGCCATTTTTGATCGTCTCGGATATCGTCATTATTGGTTTTCAGCAGAAAAACCTGGATATAGTGGCGTAGCTATTTTCAGCAAAGACAAACCCGACCAAATTACATATGGTATGGGGATTGACCAGTTTGATGTCGAAGGCAGAATGATTCGTGCTGATTTTGGAGATATTAGTGTCCTTTCCGTATATTTTCCATCTGGAACAACAGGTGATGTCCGTCAGGCCATCAAAATGGTTTTTTTGGATGATTTTTTACAATACGTGGAAAATCTGAGAAAAGAACGTCCAAACTTAATTATTTCAGGAGACTATAATATTGCCCATACTAATATAGACATTAATTTTCCTGAACGTCATCAGAACATGTCAGGATTCTTACCGGAAGAACGATCGTGGGTCGATAATTTTTTGGCACATGGTTATGCGGATACTTTTCGGATGTTTCACAAAGAGCCAAATCAATACAGTTGGTGGAGCTATCGTTCACAGGCGCGTGCTAAAGGCCTTGGTTGGAGGATAGATTATCATATAGTAACAGCAGCTTTGATGCAAAGGGTTAAAGATGCTTCAATTTTACAGCAGGTAGTTCATTCAGATCATTGTCCGATCACGGTAACAGTCGATTTTTAGAACCATCCGAACCGTATGGATATAGTTTCAGAAAATCCTTGAAAATCATTGTTTTCTAATAAAGGCAAGTCTACTCCCAATACAAATGGGTAAGAAATTCCTAAGCATAATTGAATGTAGGAAGTGATATTTAATTTCACCTGTACGGTGGGTGTAAGTATGTTGATTCTATCGCGGGTTAATATTTTTTTGTCGATATTATTGCGTAGCGAAAGATGCCCCCAACCGATTTGTCCACCTACTGCATATTGGAACAGTTTTTTCTGTCTGAAAGTAACACCCATGAAAATACCACCTTGGGACATACCTAATTTTTTGTCAGCATAGTAAGCATCTTCAGGAAAGATAGCCTGAAATTCTACATTGCGGCTTCCATAACCTCCTAAATAAAAATTATTCAGTACCAGTGCACCATCTCCGCTAATGTATCCAACGTAGTGGTCGCTAAATGGAACTATACCGCTACTGATACTGCCAAAAGCGCTAATACGGGTTTCATCCGTTAAAAGAGTTTTCATGGTCGACGGTTGTTGCCCTGTCGACCATAAGGGAAAAACAACCACCCATACTACGATATGAATTGCCCGTAACATGTATCATATTGACGATGGTGATAACAAAGCTATTCAGCAGGCATATTGGATATAACATTGCCAATAGCAACTGTTACCAGCATTTTTGAAATTTTAAATTCGCTTTTTTTCCGTTCAAGATTTGCGTGGAAAAAACTTTCGTTCATGCGGCTGGCCAATTCATTACTCAACTCGTAGACAGCGTCATTCTTTGCGTTATCTAACAAACTGGTAGGAGTGGCATCGATATTGCGAATAATTTCAATGGCCTCCTCTATCAATGATATATACATACGTGCTGTTTTATCATCATATAGATAATAATCATTGATGGTATGCTGAATTTCTGTTAGCCTTGCCTTCATGTTTTTCTATTTTGTTATATCCCGTTTCAAATATCACCAACGAAAGTACTATTTTTTTCTTTCGTTTTGTATTTTTCTTCGTGAAAAGTGCTTTTTTTGATGAATGTCGTTTATTTTTTGACTAAAACCATTAGAAAAAATCATACAACTAAAAAGGCAGATCGTCTTGAACGGAAGAGGAGAGGTCGGCATCTGCGCTGTATGCGTCTATAGGAGGCATTGACGGCATCGGTTGTTCGTTACTGACGACATCTATTTTCCATGCTGTGACATTGGTGTACCACTTGTCATTGAATTCACGGCTTTCAATGTCAATAGATGCATTCAACATATTACCAATTGCCAGTGACGAAACATTAATTTTATCACCCCATACGGAAATGCACACTTTTTTCGGATAGGTGCCTTCGGTTTCCAAGACAATATCTTGTTTTTTCCATTCGCCATTTTTACCTTGTCCAGTTTGAACAGGCATTATTTTTATCAATTTTCCTTTGATTTCCATATACTTTTACTCCGAATAAATAATTTGTTTGAAACATCAAAAATAGAAAAATAACCAATCATTTCATCTTCGTATAAACTCAAAACTGATAAAATATCCCCACGCCGAAATAAGATTTTATTTGGAGTTTTGGCCCAGCTGGCAATCCGTTTTGGTCAATGGTTTTTTGATCATCGTCGTATCTCATGTCTACTCGAACGTCCGCCGAAATATTTTTATATATCAAAAATTTAAGTTGCAATGCCCAAGAGATGTCAATATTTTCTGGATTTTCCATATAGTTGGAAAATAATTCCAATTGTGAATTATATGAAATTTTATTGTTTAATAAATTCCCATTAATACTCATTATTAATCCACCACCAAATTCATAGCGGGAATGATGTGTTATAAAAACCTTTTCTCCGGCCTCATTTTTTACAGTTTCTACTAAACCAGCATTACTCAGTACATCTATGTTGTCGGACCGTGCAAATGTAGCTTTCCCCATAAGAGGTGAAAACACCGATGAGAAATTATTACTGGGCCTGTAGTCGAGCCCTATAGACAAATATAGATACAACGGTGCAAGAAAATCACTTACTTTAATCGTATCGGTACTTGAATATTTATATCCCGGAGCAAATTGTGTCCGGACCAACAAGGATGCAGCATAATACCATTTAGGTGACATTTGGTGGCCAGCTTTTGATACTAAGTATATTTTATCATCTCCTTTTACTGCTTTCCAGTTACCTGTTTTCAATATGCCATAAGCAAATGTGCCATAATTTTCAAAAGTACGTTTACCCTTTTTGTAATTGGCAAAAACATTAACTACCGAAGCAATGCCTAATTGATCTTCTCCACCAGAGGCCCAGTTAGACAAAGAGGTTGCTGTGAATGATAAGGTGGCATCTCCGCCATACAGCCAGTGAATACTATCGTTTGGAGAGAATTTCTGGTATTTTTTCAACCCAGCTGATGTTGCTGTATTTTTTGCCTCTTTAATCGCTGCATCCGATTGTCCTAATGCTGGATATGAGTATAAACCAACAAGTATAAAAGCAAAAAATAAACCACGGACACTCATTGTCCTAATACGACACGTATGATATACGTGCATGAATAATCTATCAAAGATGCACATAGGTGTGTGTGTTACTGCTATGTTTATTTTTTCAATATAATCGCAGAAGGCCTCAACTTAAAACTCTTCTGCAATCTGATAGGCGTTACGATCGCTGGAATTACGAGAGATCAACTCTCCTAAAAATCCGGCCAAAAATAATTGTGTACCCAAAATCATGGTCGTAAGCGCCAAATAAAAATACGGGCTATTTGTGAGAAGGATTGCCTTAACGCCGTGGGTGACATGATACAGTTTCTGTGCCCCCAACCAAATGACAGCAAGCAATCCGATGATAAACATCAATGTACCCAATAAACCGAACAGGTGCATGGGTTTTTTACCAAAACGGGAAATAAATGAAATACTCAACAGGTCGAGAAACCCATTGATAAATCGGTTCCATCCAAATTTGGTGGTCCCGTATTTACGTGCTTGGTGTTGTACTACTTTTTCACCAATTTCGGTAAAACCAACTTGTTTCACCAATACGGGAATGTAACGATGCATTTCGCCATATACCTCGATACTTTTCACGACTACATTACGATACGCCTTGAGTCCACAGTTCATATCATGCAATTTGATACCCGTAACCATACGGGCTGTGGCATTATATAGTTTAGAAGGTAAGTTTTTACTAAACCAACCGTCATGTCGCTTTTTTTTCCAACCCGAGACCATATCGTATTTATCTTCGGTAATCATGCGGTATAATTCGGGTATTTCGTCCGGACTGTCCTGTAAATCGGCATCTATAGTGATCACCACATCACCCGATGCTTTAAGGAATCCGCAGAACAAAGCAGCTGATTTGCCATAGTTTCTCCGGAAACGAATACCATGGATACATGGATTGTTTTGCGCCAAAGTCTCTATGATGGCCCATGAATTATCCTTACTGCCATCGTCCACCATGATAATTTCATAACTATATCGATGTTCGTTCATTATCCGTTCAATCCAACTGACAAGTTCTGTAATCGATTCGGATTCGTTCAGTAATGGGATGACAACAGACAGGTTCATGATGGATCGGTCGGATAATTAGGTTGGCCGGTATTTTTGAAAAAAAGGCCACAAATAGATGCTATGACAACTCCTACCAGACAATATGAAAAAATGGTAGCAAAAGCCAAAAAACCGGGAGAGATTAGCTCGCGCATTTGTTGCATATGGGTATCGGCAATTCCTGATGGCATATTCATCGATTGCAATGTTTGTTCTATAGCATTGAGGTAGGTGTCAATAATAGAAGGGTCAATAATTTTAGCCATCATATAAGTGATAAAAGCCAGGACGACAGAAGTATAAAATGCTATCTGTATTCCCACAACGAAGGCTTTCATATAAGAAATGCTACCTCCGGTTACTATACGGAATTGCTTCATACCATAATAGATGCCACCGGCGAAAACAGCCAAGCTAATTAATTGTGCCAACCGATTTAATCCGGGCAACATAGGGATAACCAACATCAATACCGCAGTTACTGCGCCAACAGTCATAGCTATCCGTGTGGAAGAAATAGGGGTATCCGGCGGTGTATTCATGCAAGTGATTACGATTTTACGCTTGTCATCGGCAAAGATAGCTGTTTTTTGCCAAGTCGAAAATAGAAAAGATTCTTTATGGTGCTTTTTTGATATTTAAAAGTTTTACGTACCTTTGCTGCGGGTAAGTCCTATACGACCAGCTCCCATTGAATCCCCCAGGACCGGAAGGTAGCAAGGGTAAATGGTTGTAGCGGTGCGATATAGTAAGCTTACCCTTTTTTATTGCTATTTTTGCAAAAACTTGATGATGCGCAATTTGGTTCGTTGGATATCGTTATGTTTGCTCATATCATGGGTATATCATCAGCCTGCATTTTCTCTTGTAGACAGTAGCTTGTTGGCAAAAGGATATTCGGTACAAACCTTGGCGCTACAACCTGCTTTTGATGGGAATCCTGTTGCTGTGTTGATAAGCAAAAAATGTCCTATAGCTACACAAAAAGCGGTATTGTATATACACGGCTACAACGATTATTTTTTTCAGGACCATATGGCCGATTGGTATCTGTCACAAGGGTATAACTTTTATGCGTTGGAATTAAGACGCTACGGCAGGGCGCTTTTGCCAGGACAAATACGATACAGTGTTTATCGTGTAACGGATTATTACGAGGAATTAGATATGGCAGTAGATGTCATCCGAAACACAGATCAAAACACCTTTATGTTGCTTAACGGTCATTCTATGGGTGGTCTGGTGGTATCTTTGTATGCTTCCGATCGTGCAGCTACCCATACTATTGATGCTTTATTTTTGAATAGTCCATTTTTGGAACTAAATGCCGGATGGTTTACTCGCTATGTCATATCACCTATTTTTGTGGGATTAGGTGCTATTTTTCCCAAGATAAAGCTACCCGTTCCTTCTTCTCCGTATTATGGCGAAAGCCTTCATAAAGATTACCGGGGTGAGTGGGATTATGATCTGACCTTAAAGTTGTTGCGCAATAAAACCCGCACGGGTTGGCTCCGGGCGATGCGCAAAGCACAAAAAAGAATTCGCAAGGGATTGTCTGTCCATTGTCCTGTGTTGGTCATACATTCGGATAAGAGTGGCAACGAAAGTAGTTGGAATGCTCAAATCCCGATTACGGATGTGGTATTGAATGTAGCAGATATTGAAAAATGGACACCTAATATTGGTAAAAATATCACTATCAAAGTAATCCCAGAAGCCAAACATGATATTATTCTGTCCATTCCACCTGTCAGGGAATATGCTTTCGAGGAATTAGGAAAATGGTTGGGTCAACTTCCGAATGGCCATTTAAGATGAATGGTTGAAACCTTTTTCATAAAATAAGAAAATGTTGTCTATCTGAAACTATTATGATATCTTTG
>JAVBMZ010000184.1:0-5387 GCA_031551935.1 Bacteroidales bacterium | reverse complement strand
ATGGGTATTACTGGCAGTTGTCAGTTGCTATTTTATCATGGTTACCTCTCTTTATCGAAGATTATCCGTCTTTTTATTGCATGTTGCTTTTTTGGTCATTTTGTCAGGAGCGCTTGTCACTCGTTTGACAGGAAAAACAGGCCAGATTCATTTACGGGAAAATAACCGGGTTATCCATTTTATAGAAGAGTCGACACGCGATACAGTTTATTTGCCATTTTCGCTTTCGCTAAAAACATTTGAAATACAATATTACCCCGGCACTAATTCACCTGCCGACTATACCAGTATCGTAGAAGTGGAGGATTCCCATACGGGAAAAAGGTTTGAACAGGAAGTTTCCATGAATAACATCCTTCGTTACAAAGGATTCCGTTTTTATCAATCTTCTTTTGATGAAGATTGGAAAGGATCGATATTGAGCGTTAATCATGATACTTGGGGAATTTTGTTATCCTATATTGGTTATTTTTTGCTGTTCTTTTCGATGTTATTGATACTTATAGACAAGAAAGAACGTTTCCGTTACTTATTGAAAAAACTGGCACAAAAACCTGTCTTAGTCTTGCTGTTTCTTTTGATACCTTTTTCGGGAAACGCAACATCTTTGTTATCTCACGATTCGTTGACTTTGAGTACCCAACAGGCGGAACGGTTGGGATCATTATGGGTAGACTACCAAGGAAGAATATGTCCTATACAGACATTAGCCAATGATTTTACCACCAAACTGACAGGGAAAAACCATTATAAATACGCATCGGGTGAACAGGTGTTTTTTGGGTGGCTGTTCTTTCCTGAAAAGTGGAAAGATGTCATGATGTTCGAGTTAGAAAGCGAGGAACTGAAAAAAATGATAAATCCATCAGGAACAGCTTGTTTTGCTGATTTTTTTGATCCTATGGGACAATACAAGTTACGTTCATTTTATCATCAAATGTATGGTTCTAATCATCCCAAAGGATGGTTTAAGGAAGCGGTCAAGCTGAATGAAAAAATCCAGCTTATCTACGGGATGGTAGCTGAAGATAATTTACTTAACTTTTTCCCGTTGGTGGGACAAGACGGACAATTAAAGTGGTACGCTCCGCATGCATTACTTCCCGCTAACATAACACCTGCTGATAGTTTTTTGGTGCGACAATTCATAGATACTTACAAAAAACATATTCTTCAGGATGATCCTGCTGGTGCAATGAAACTTATAGATGCATTGTCGGCATTTCAGCAGGAAAAAGCAGGTAAAATTCTTCCATCTGCAACCCATTTGAAAGTCGAGCAATGTTATAACAGCCTCCAGATATTCTCATTATTGTTCAAAGTGTGTTTGGGCCTTGGCGCTGCCGGTTTGCTGTTTTTTATTTTCTGTACTATACGTAATAGATCTTATCCTCGGGTAGAATCTGCATTTTATTATCTGCTTTGGGTTACGTTTGTTGTTGAAACTACTGGTTTGGCAGCACGAGCATATATTGGAGGACGAATTCCCATGAGTAATGGCTATGAAACGATGCTGTTGTTGGCATGGTTTAGTCTTCTTACAGGACTCCTTGTTCGCCGCTATTCTTTTTTAATGACAACATTTAGTTTTTTGCTGGCGGGTTTTACCTTATTGGTAGCTCATATTGGTTCAATGAATCCGCAGATTACACCGTTGGTTCCTGTATTACAATCGCCTTTATTAAGTATACATGTGCTTACCATTATGGTAGCGTATGGTTTGTGTGGATTTATGGCATTGAACAGTCTCACATCATTGGTCGTATGGTGTTTTTCTAAAAACAGGGCAGATAGCTCTTCGTATATCGAAAAGATGAAAGAAATCAGTGAATTGTTCATGTATCCGGCCACTTTCCTGATGGGTGCAGGAATATTTATTGGCGCCATTTGGGCAAATGTTTCTTGGGGACGCTATTGGGGTTGGGATCCCAAGGAAGTTTGGGCTTTAATTACCTTCTTGTTGATGGGCTTTACGTTTCACGATAAAACATTAGGTTGGTTTCGGAAACCTTTATTTTACCATGTTTTTGTGTTGATTATCTTTTTGGCTGTATTGATGACCTATTTTGGTGTCAATTATATCCTTGGAGGGATGCATAGTTACGCAGGGTGAATATTTGACGAAATTAAATTGCTCGGATAAAATAAATGTAACGCATATCTTTTGTCGAACTTGCGGAATAAGTTACCAAGCGGAAATTCCACGTCGTTACCCTTAACCCACATCCCTCATGTTCTATAAAACAAGATAAAAACTCATCATTTTTTCAGGAATTAAGAAAATTTAACGACTAATAGGTTGAAATAGTTTTTATTTGGCTTGATTATTGTACATTCATTTCATGTAGAATAGGAGCTTACTAAAAAGCTGCCAGAAAAAAATTTCAAATAACCAAAAAATGTAATGATATGATAAAACAATATCTCCAACAGATTATCGTGGCATGTGCATTTTTTTTAACTATTTTATCAGCGCAGGCAAATAGTGTCAATGCGATTGCTTTGCTTGACGATGATAAGCCAAACATGCCGCAAATGACGGATGTGACCCAGCAAAATATTCCGGTAACACCTACTTTCCGGAGTGAGGGAAGTGGAAAAATATACCCTAATCCTGTGTATAAAGGAGGACTTTTAACAATTGAAATGCCGGTAAACAGGGGTGAATTGACTATATTTTTATACAATACAGTAGGAAAAGTGATTCAGACTTTCAAAACCACTGACCAAAAAATCGAATTTAACGCACCTGATGTATGCGGCATCTATTTGCTCCGTTTTGTTGAGAAACAAAAAGTGATTGCGGTGGAGAAAATTGTTGTAAAATAAACCAACATTTTTGGGGACAAAACAACTTAATTGTATTTTTGTCGTTTTATATGTCAATAACTTTTACGGTGGGTAACATTGTGAAAGTATGAGTGTTTTATATGGGGCGCATTCATGAAAACAAATGAAGAATGCAGGTTGAGTAGATAATTAACGAATAAAATTTAATATAATGACTGTAATAATTACTGATGACAATTTTGATGAGGTGGTCTTGAAATCAGACAAACCTGTTATGGTGGATTTTTGGGCTGAATGGTGTGGCCCTTGCCGTATGATTGCGCCTTCTGTTGAACAACTTGCGACAGAATACGAAGGTAAAGCGGTGATTGGCAAAATGGATATCGAACAAAACAATGATGTTTCCGTTAAATATGGAATCCGAAATATCCCAACGCTTCTGTTTTTCAAAGGCGGCGAATTGGTCGACAAGCAAGTAGGCGTAGCCACTAAGGCCGCTTTAGCAGATAAATTGAAGGCATTATTGTAGCCTAACAGACACGACTTAAGCAAAAAACATATAAGACAAGAACAGTTTCAAAGAATTAAAAATATCAATTTGTTCAATTAAGATTGGTAAGATTAAATTTTTAGATCTGTATTCTTAACTTGTTTTCTTGAAATAGTACTATCATTTTTCTTAACACTGCGATTATTGATACCATGAAAAGGATTGCTATATTAATTTTAGCATTTACCGGTAGTTTGTTGCTTTCCTGTGGCCAATCTGCAAAGTATTTTTCTCATCAGGGGCGTACAGAAGGGACTTACTACAAAATCACCTATGAAAGTCCAAAAGGAATTGATTATGAACAAGAAATCATTAAATTGCTCTATGAGTTTAATGCGTCATTGTCTACCTATATTCCTAATTCCCTTATTTCACGAATTAACCAGAACGATAATTCGGCGATTGTTGATCGTTATTTCCGTACAGTTTTTAATAAATCTGCGGAGGTTAACAAAGCTTCAGATGGGGTTTTCGATATCACAATTGCACCCATTGTTAATTTGTGGGGATTTGGCTTTACTTCTGATATTCCAGAAATTGCTCCCCAGAAAATTGATAGTTTGTTGCAATTTGTAGGGATGGATAAAATCCGTATTTCGGGTGATAAGGTGGTCAAAGATTCTCCTGGTGTGATGCTTGACATGAATGCTATTGCCAAAGGATATTCGGTAGATGTAGTGGCGGATTTTTTGAAAGAGAAAGGTTGTCGTAGCTATTTGGTGGATATCGGTGGTGAAATTGCCAGCCGGGGAGTGAATGCATCTGGTAATGTTTGGCGTATAGGTATCGAACGACCAGCAGACAATGCCCAGTATGGCGATTCTTTTCAGGCTATCATACAGCTTGATAATCGCGCCTTGGCCACATCGGGCAATTATCGAAGATTTTTCGAAGTAAACGGCGTTAAATATGCACATTCTTTCGATGTCAAAACAGGTTATCCTGTAAAACATAATTTACTAAGTGCGACTATCCTTGCAGATGATTGTATGACAGCAGATGCTTGGGCTACCGTGTGTATGGTATCCGGTTTGAGCAAAAGTATAGAAATCCTCCAACAACATCCCGAATTTGATGCCTTTCTTATTTACAGTGACGAACAAGGCAATTACCAGACTTTTATTACAGACGGATTAAAAAGATCTATTGCGACACAATAATCTTATGATTTAGACACCCATACTGTTGTGTCAAATATTAGTATTTCCTATCACAGGATAGTCGTTTTGAACCTATGCTGTGAAATTTTGTATTTCTATCATAAATAATTAAATTTGTATGATAGTATTTATTTAATAATAACGGTTATGGGTGTAAAATATCAAATTCGTTATGCATCGCATCCTGCCGATGCAAAAAATTACGATACAAAAAGACTCAGGGAAGAACATTTGGTAGAACCGCTTTTTGTAAAAGACGAAATCAACCTGGTGTATGCCATGCATGATCGCTTTATGGTTGGTGGCGTATTTCCGGTGAGCAAAGCGCTTCACCTGGAAACCATCGATCCGCTAAAAGCACCTAATTTTTTACATCGTCGCGAATTGGGCATTATCAATGTCGGCGGTGCAGGTAAAGTAAAAGTTGGGAATGACGAATACGCTATAGGTTATAAAGAAGCTTTATATGTAGGTTGTGGTAGCCATGAAGTTATTTTTGCCAGTGATCATACTACTCAGCCTGCTAAATTTTATTTCAATTCTGCTCCGGCACACAGACCCTGTCCTACACGTAAAATCACTGTGGCAGACGCCATAGTGGCCGAGATGGGTTCGTTGGAGACATCCAATGCTCGACGTATCAATAAATTGTTGGTGCGTGAAGTTATTGAAACCTGTCAGTTGCAAATGGGCATGACCGAATTGCAACCAGGTAGTGTTTGGAATACCATGCCAGCACATACCCATCTCAGGCGTATGGAAGCTTATTTTTATTTTGAGGTTCCTGAGGGACAGGCTGTTTGTCATTTCATGGGTGAACCAGAAGAAACCCGCCACATTTGGATGAAAAACGAACAGGCGGTAATTTCACCTGCATGGTCTATTCA
>JAVBMZ010000150.1:0-21986 GCA_031551935.1 Bacteroidales bacterium | reverse complement strand
TGGCTTGAGTTATACTACCTTTGCTTACCAGATGGAAAACGCGCCCAAGGAATATACTCAGGGTAGCCCGATGGAAGTGACGGTGACAGTAACCAATACCGGAAAATATGACGGTGATGAGGTAGCCCAGTTGTATATATCGCTGCCTGACAAACCTTACCGTGTGCCGGTGCGTTCACTGGAAGGCTTCAAAAGGCTTCACCTGAAAGCCGGGGAATCACAAAAGGTAACTTTCTCCCTGAAACCAGACCAGTTGACTACCCTGGACAACAACAACCGGCCGGTAGTGCCTGCGGGGGATATTCTGGTTTCTGTGGGTGGAAAACAACCTGATGCCAAAGCTATTGCCGCTAAACAAGTAGTACAGGCAAAAGTAACGGTGAAATAATCAACCAGCATAAAAGGCAAGTGAAGTTTCACTTGCCTTTTATGCTGTAACAAACACAATATTCCATCTCAAAAATCAAATCTCCACAACGCAAAACATATATTTTTTTATGTTACTTTTACATTTTAAATTGTATTTCTATCATATTAATATCTTTATCATATGAACTTTTCCTACTTTATGCCCTCGCATATACTGTTCGGGGCAGGAACACTCAATTCTCTGGCAACAAATAAATTGCCAGGAAAGAAAGCATTGATTGTCATATCAAGCGGCACTTCAATGCGCAAGAACGGTTATCTCGACCGCGTCATCGATTTGTTAAAAAAAAATGGCAATACACCCGCTGTAGTAGTATTCGACAAAATTTTACCCAATCCGGTAAAACAACATGTGATGGAGGGCGCCGCATTGGCAAAGGCGGAAGGTTGTGATTTTATTATTGGTCTGGGAGGCGGAAGCAGTATAGATTCTGCAAAGAGTATTGCCGTGATGGCTAAAAATCCGGGAGATTATTGGGATTATGTCGGTGGCGGAAGCGGTAAAGGCAAACCCGTGCTCAACGGTGCATTACCTGTAGTAGCGATTACCACCACTGCCGGAACAGGTACCGAGGCTGATCCATGGACAGTCATTACCAAAGAAGACACCAATGAAAAAATAGGATTTGGCAACAACGATACTTTCCCCGTATTATCTATTGTTGACCCCGAATTAATGCTCACTGTACCGCCGATGTTAACTGCTTTCCAAGGGTTTGATGCATTTTGCCATGCTGCAGAAGGTTATATTTCCCGCCTTGCATCGTCTGTTAGCGATATGTTTGCATTGAAAAGTATAGAGCTATTGGCCAAATACCTGCCGACTGCCGTAGCCGATGGGAATAACATGGAAGCAAGGACACAAGTGGCCTTAGCCAATACCCTTGCTGGTATTGTGGAAAGTCTATCGAGTTGTACGTCGCAACATTCAATAGAACATGCTATGAGTGCTTACCACCCACAATTACCGCATGGTGCCGGATTACTCATACTGAATGAAGCTTATTTTGGCTTCTTTGCCGAAAAAATACCTCAACGCTTTATCGACATGGCACGTGTGATGGGTAATCCACAAGCCAATTCCGCTAAAGATTTCATGGACATATTAGTTAAAATGCAGCAACAATGTAGTGTGTACCAACTCAAAATGTCGGATTATGGTATTCAACGTAATGAAATTGAAAAAATAGCCAAGAATGCTTTCGAGACAATGGGCGGATTATTCAAAGGTGATCGTTACACGTTGAACTTAAATGATGTCATTGGCATCATAGAAAAGGCATATAAATAATAGACGTTTCTTTACCAAATATAAAAGGTAAAATATTAAAAAGCGGCAAGCGAACAAAAAACGGCTGCCGCTTTTCCTTTTATTTAGAAGTCTTCCTTTTCGGTGCCTTATATTCCGACTTTTTCTTCAATCCGATGCTTTGCCATTCGTTGGAGTCGTCTCCAAACTGCGCCCGCACCTGATTTTTTGCTGCCAGCATTGCCTGGTGGAATGTATGTTCGGCTTTTACTGCGTTGTCGCGTGCCGCTTTGAATTCTCCTTCTTTTTGAACTTCTATTCTCCGCATATCCTGAAAAATGTTGAACAATGCCGACAAATCGTCGATTTCCAATCCGGGCTTGCTGGGTTTATATCCAGCAATAGCCTGCAATGCTTCGTAAGCATATTGATCTTTCTTCAAGGTATGTGTCAAGTATTCCTAAAGTAAAATTCCTGTAGTTTTGTGTCGGACATTTTTTCAACGGGACAACATCTATCTTCAAGTTTCTTGTTTGAAAGGACAGGAAGATGGTTGACACCATCAACTATTTTCTAACCAACAACCAGACATCGTTGTATTTTTCATAGTCTGCACGGATACGGGCAATTTGATTCCGGGCAACCTGTTCATCATTGGTAGCCCCAACAGAAACACGGAATAACCCGTTTTCATTTTCAAGAATCACCGGGGTAAAACCTTCTTTCACCAAATCGGATTTGTATTGTTGTGCATTATCGACAACTTTAAACGATCCGATGATCACATAATACCGATAAATCGTTTTTTCGACATGATCAACCGGTTTCACTTTCTCTTCTCGAACTGTAATTTCTGTCGTTGAGTTTTGCTCCGTTAAATACGGCGAAGTACTTTTTGTTCCTTTACGTGTACTGTTGCATGAACTGACCAACAATGCAAGTACCATCAAAAAGAAGAATGTTTTTATGCTCATCATCAATATGTTTTCAAGTTTTATCCCTATAAAATTGGCCCAAAGATAGTTTAATGCTATCGTTTTTCCGCTTCTTTGCTCCAAATAATTGTCCGGTTAAGGCCAAGCCATTCCGTACCGACAAAACCTTTTATTTTCAATACGTCTTGTGCATCAAACCACACAACGCACTTAAATGTGTCACCATTAGCCGGATCATAAATAGCGCCTTCCCAACGGGTTTTTTCTTTATTGTATTTGAGTCCATCGAAGATACTGATCCCGATGATATACCGTTCACGCTTGCTTTTGTCTTTGTTGAACACATCGGTTTTAGGTTTTCCGTCTGCCTGGTATGGTTCTTTAAGCCATACTACCCTACCTTTATAGCTATTCCCTTGTTTGTATATCTCTACTTGCGAATGTTCTTTTTCCTTGGGCTCAAAATAGTAATAATAACCCACAATGTCATCCGGATGGTCTTGTGCCGTAACTGTTAATATGTAACTAAAGCACACTGAAAAAATGAATAACATTCTCATGATCGAACCAACAATAACACGTTACGACTTACTTCCAACAAAATAATCTTCTTTATCGCTAAAAAGGATATTAAAACTGGTCAAGCTACCATATATGCGGGTAATGTATTGTTGCAGGTTGACCTTATCTTCGTCGCTTAAGCCGGTATGGCTGTTGATGTTTTGTTCCAGTACACGTAACCGGTCGCGCACCATGACTATTTTATGGAAAAAAACTTCGATGGGTATTTCTTTGGACTGCAAGCCAGCATTGCCAGGCTGCATGATCAACTTTCCGCCTTCCCATTTGGCGCCTAACTCTATGGTATAGGATAAGGCATTGTACTGATCCAAAATATACTTTATCGCCTTTTCAAATTCCTTGACGTTAAGTTTAGGCTCTTTGCTCGATACGGCATCGTTTTCCTCAATAATATCCGCTTGAAAGTTCGATTTTACAAACTCGACCTCTCCTCCCCTAATAAAAATAACTTTATAGGTTAATGCTGTATTTTTGCTAACAATCCCTTCTCCATATTTGGGATGATCTATCCGCGTACCGACATTCAATTCTTGTTCCATAAAACATTGGGTTAACATTTACAGCACAAAAATAGATTATTTTTCTTTGGATAGTTATGATTACCCAAATCCTACCGACAATTACGCAAAGCTTTTTATTTGCCTGGTCAACGCATCTTTGCTCATCGCTCCGGCGCTACGCCAGACCACCTGTCCTCTTTTGAAAATCATCAACGTCGGCACCGATTGTATTTGAAATTGACTGGCGACAGCTCGATTTTTATCAATATCTATTTTCAACACCCTTGCTTTACCCTGCATTTCTTTACCAAGCGATTCGATGATTGGGCTCATTGATTTGCATGGGCCACACCAAGTAGCATAAAAATCGACCAATACAGGTCGATCGCCATGTATAATTTCTTTGAAAGTTTCCATATTAGGGAGATTATCGAATTATATCAAATAAAATATCTCTGCTGTTGGAATATACAAAACATCATAATAAATAACACTTTACTTAAGGTAAAGTTTTCGAATGCAATTGATGCCAGTTTTTCAACGGCATCTGTGTTGAGACATCAACTGATTATTTCGAATAATTTTCAAGATATATAAGTACATATTTAGATGAACACCGTCCCTATTGCTTCCATCAATTGCACATAACCTACCGGTTCTTCCACTACGATCTTATTCCGGTCTTCACCGAGAATACTATGCCTGTCGTCATGTATGTTTCCCAGGAAAATCAGTGGAATATCGGTGTGTATGGAATTAATTTTGGGGATAAGGTCATTGCTGACATCATCAATAACCGCTGTACCCGTCACTATTGCGTGTATATTGTTGCCGCGACTGATGTAGTCGATCCACTGCTGTGGGTCTTTTGCCCCGATGACATGAATACCCGCCGCAACGAGTAACTTTTCGTAATACTGGTATTTCAGTATCCCTGGTTCCACCAACAATACGGTTTTTCCGACAAATGGTTTATTGGTGATGGTTTTCCGTTCGGTTGTCCCATCAAAGCACCATACATAATCAGGAGCAATAGGCAAATACGGTATAGTGAAACTAAAAATTGAACCCTCCCCGACAACCGATTGAAGCCCTATGTGGCCACCCATCAGTTGCACTAAGCTTTGCGAAATGGTCAAGCCGATGCCCGTTCCTCCGTAAAAGCGGTTGTTATCTTGCTCTGCTTGACGGAACCGTTCAAAAATGATTTCGTACATATCCTCTGGAATACCGATACCCGTGTCTTCTACTTCGAATTTGAGCATCCCCGGAGATTGTAATTGATAACCAAATCGTATATATCCTTTTTGGGTAAACTTGACGGCATTATTTATCAGGTGGAAGAGAGTTTGCTTCAAGCGTACTGGATCTACATATGTGACACCAGAGTGAACGAAACTGTCATCGAGCAATAAGGTGATGGTATTCTTTTTTTGAACTTTCAGTTCGGCTTCAAACAATAGCAACAGGTCATGCATGATCTGATCAATGTTGGTCACCATAGGAAATACATTTAATGAATTTGCTTCAACCTTGGCAATATCGATCACATCTTCGATCAATTGTATTAGTTGCCGGCTGCATGTATTGACTACTTGAATATATTCTTGCCGGAGTTCATGAGCAATATTGTCAGAAGTAAGAAATTGGAGGAAACCGGTAATACCGTTAAGGGGAGTACGTATTTCATGTGATATATTGGCCAGGAAAGCCGATTTGAGCCGGTCGGATTCTTCGGCTCTTTCCTTAGCGTATATCAGTTCCTGTTCGGCTATTTTCCGGTGGGTGATATCCAAAGCATGTTGAAAATGGACAGTTCGTCCGTCGATCCATTCAATAGCTGTATCGAAGCATTCGTACCATTTCCCGAGAAGGTTGTTGTGGAATTCCCATTTATAAAGGCCGGTGGGCTTATGTTGAACATCGAGCAGATGTGACCGCGGACAATATTCACATGGACTTTCTTTGCCCATCCGAAGAGCCTTCCAGCAAATTTCGTTTTCGATGTCATGTCCTATCTCTTCTTTAACTTTTTGGTTGGCAAACAGGATTTGGTGCGAATCAAAATCCATGACAAGAACAATCGAATTGATATTGTCCATCACTGTCCGCAGGGTTTGTTGCGAGAGGCGTATAACTGTTTCTGCTTGTTGGCGGCGTATGACATTTGTGAATATCTGCGACAAACCGCCCAGCAATTCTATTTCGTTATTGTTCCATTCCCGGTTGTTTGTACAATCATCAAAACAGACATAACCATAGTTGACACCATCGGCTGCCATCGGAAGACACAGGATGGACAGGATGCCGGCATCCCTGCAAAATTGCAAAAGGTCGGGTGAAAGTTCCTCCAGATTGGAGGTCTGGATGTACTTACCATCGTCGAACTGGTCGTATACTGTCTGAAGATTTTGAAATCGTTCTTTCAGCGGCGTAATACCGTCATTACACCATTCGTACGTTTTTTTCGCGTCCTTTTCGGCGATGTAGATACGATCGATACCGGTGTATTTTCCCACTTCATCCATAGCGAGTCTGAGAGCCACGATAATATCATCCGTCGATTGAAATATCTGCAACACTTTGTACAACAGACCTTGTCTGTCCCGACTGTCTTTAAGTTCTTGCCTGGCAATCATCTGCGGAGTGATGTCGAGCATAAATCCGTCCCATACATGTATTCCATCATCTATAATACGGTGACTGGCACGCATATGTATCCATTTGATGTCGCCCTGTGGCGTACAAATCCTGAATTCAATGCCGGAGTCGTTAATATCCTGTTCGTAAATCTTGGCATAATGCCGCTTGAATATCAACCAGTCGTCGGGATGTATGCTTTTGTAAAACAATTCACTTTGTGCTATCACTTCATCAACACTGATACCAAACAATTTGGAAAAATAAGAGCTAACATAACTGAACCCGAGTGTAAATGGTTTTTTACCCATTGCCTGATATATTACTCCGCTGGTTAGGTGCTTGCTCAAGGATATCAAACGTTCCTGCTCGGCGATTACTTCGCAGGTTTTCTGTTCCACCATCTGTTCGAGGTGTTGTCGGTATTCATACAGTTCCTCATTGGTAGATTGTAGTTCCTCATTGGTAGCGTATAACTCCTCGTTTGCAGTTTCCAGTTCGTCGGTACGTTCCTTCACCATCAGTTCCAGTTCATCTCGATAACGCTCCAACTCCATTTCGGCCAATTTCCGGTCAGTGATATCGATAATGAAACCGTCGAATACACGAAAGTTACCCTCATAATGGCGGTGAGCCGATAGCCTCAACCAAAGCGTATTGCCATTGGGATGGCAATAACGTACCCGGGCACTGAAGTTATTTTGTTCGTCCATGTTTTCGCCGGAATGCATGATCAGTTGCAAATCATCGGGATGTATCCTTTCAAAGGCAAGATTGATATTTTGCTGAATATCTTCTATTTTCAGCCCGCTGAGTTTTTCCCAGGTTTTGCTCAGATAAGTGAGTGTTCCATGGTTGGTTTGGTTTTCGATTTCGAGACGGAACAGACAGCCATTGGGAAAATGGTCACCCAGTGCTTGCAGACGGTTTCTTTCGGCAGTAAGTTGTCGTTCGGTGCGTTTCAGTTCCGACACATCGAGCATCACACCTACAATACCTTCCTTACGGCCATTGTATACCAAAAAATTGCGATAGATGATGTTCTCGATTTCCGGGGAATAGACGGATATAATCCCGGAATCAACTGCATCGTCCGTTTCTTCCAACTGCTTCCGGTCAAATTCATTAATCCTGTCGGCAGATTCAGGGAAAAGCTTGTCGGCTGTTTTTCCGATAATTTGTTCCTTGGTTAAATGCACCATTGTGGAAAATAAACCATTACACTGGATGTATTCGCCTTTTTTGTTTTTAACATAAAGCGGCGCAGGAACAGCCTCCATGATACTTTCAAGCATTTCGTTACTCTCCCTTAGCATTTGTTGGCTCTGACGTAACAATTCCTGCGAACGAAGTTTCCTGGTAACATCGCGGCAAATGGCACCCACCAGCATTTCTTCACCTAAATTGACAGGAAAATACAATATTTGTAATATTTTTTGTTTGCCGGATACCCTGTTTATAATCCTGTGTATAATTGTACCCTTCCTTTTAACGGTAACTCGTAATTTTAATTCATTTTGTAATTTCGCATACTCATCCGCAGTTTGCTGTTCGGGGGTGAGTAGAGATGCTACCACATCCCACAATAATCTCCCCACAACCTGTTCGCTCTGCAGGCCGGTAATTTGTTCGTAACCACGGCTACATTCCCTGACAATCCCTTCGGTACCGGTGAGTACAATACCATCCACCGAATGTTCAAAAATACTACGGACGGTATTCCGGTTTCTCCTTGTATTCATCCACAATTCATAAAGAGCAGTGAGGTCTTTAATCACCAGTATGTAACCAGCGAGTTTTGGCGTTTCTTCACCCAAATACACGGGAGATATGTTGCACGAAACACGAATGTGTGTCCCACACATCCCATCTCGCATCAACATCTCGTTGAATTGCAGCGGCGCATGTTTTTCCGAAATCACTTTCACAAGATCGATGATATCGGCAGGATTTTCTGAGGAGCTGAACCGTAGTACTTTTCCCAGTGGTTTGTGTCTGGCTCTAGAGGTGGAAATACCGGCCATCCTTTCGGCAGCAGGGTTCATCCGCTCGATGCGTCCCGATGTATCGGTCAGTATCACTGCTTCGCCGATGCCCTTGAATGTATTAAACTGGCTTTCGCTGGCATCTCCCGGCAAACGTTCATCGCGCTTGTTGTGTTTGATATTTTCGAATTTGATGAAAAAATGAGTTGCCTCACCACTAGGGTTATATACGGGCATTACCGTATTGGTAATCCACACGGATGTGCCACTTTTGGTGAAGATACGGCAGTCGTAGGTAAAGTATTCCGATTTGTTTTTCAAGTGCTCCTGAGCGCGAATTAATACTTCCTGAATATCATCTCCGTAAATAATGTCCTGCATGGTGACTTTACCTGTAGTAAATTCCTCGGGTGTATATCCGTACGCAGAAATACTTCCGGATATGGCCTCCACTTTTGCATTCCCATCATTCAATATGTAGACAATAACTTCACCGATACGAGTGGACGGTGACATATCATTGCCACATAGATGTTCCTCGATGGCTGTGTTAATTTTATCCTTTGGCCGTTTCGTATGATTTCTTATTTGACCGATATTCGGATTTTTATTATTTATGTTTTTCATGACAATTCCTCCCAAATATTTTGTGCAGCTGGCCAGATTAAAATACCTTCTTCCGTAGCCCGCATATTAGGTTATTAAATACCAATATCATAATACAATGTAACATCTTTTGAATAAGATTGTTGTATAACATTTACACACTGATATAAACATAAATGTTCAACATCTTGTTAGTATTTATATAGTTCTGATTTGGTGCAGCATGAAAATATATATCCTCTTAATTTTGAGCATTATTTTTTGTGAATTTCTTAAAGCACGTGATGGAAAATCGGAAATAACTATCGGTTATGGATTGTTCTCCACATCCAATGCTATTGTCCAATCGGCAGATATATATTCAACTGGATTGTCGGCAAGCATGACCAGTGCTTACAGGAAATACAGCGGATCATTCCATCTCGGCTACCGTTACTATGACTACAAAACACAGTGCTTGCCGGTGGCGATCGGCGGAACATTTCTTTACGAACAGGCACAATCAAACGCTTTTATCGGAAATACCGAAACAGGGCGCTTCGCCGACCAATTTTATACGTTGGTAGGGAAAATCAGCCTGATCTACTTCGATAAGGGCAAGTTGATGCTATATGGAACAATGGCGACAGGAGCGACCTATTGTGCCCGTCGGTTTACTGCAAACGATGGTACTTCAGACGTTGCCGGAGCTGTACATCTTAATTTCCAACTGAGTCCGGTGGGAATTAAATACGGCAATCGTGCGGGAATATTTGTCGAAGCAGGATTGGGTAGTAAGGGTATGCTATGTGCAGGAATATTTGCAAGGTTTTAGATAAGCTGGCACTCAAATAGCATATAACTGGTAACATTCAGCCTGGTATACAATGCTACAAACAAGAGGAATGACAATATATGAGTCATCAACATGATATTTACGAAACAGTTTAGCTATGAAATAGAAAAACCATAAGAATGGATACGGTAAATTACATGAAATTGCGGAATAATTGTATCAAAAAGGCATGTACTGTTCATAACCATAATTTGATGCTCTAATCAATACAAAATCATCATCACGACTATTCAAAAATATCCTACATTGTACCTAAAATGCAAAATTCACTAGAAACTGTGTTTTTTGTCATTTGATGATGTCAATATTCAATATTTTCCTGTATGTTTGTGCAAAATTCGCACATCCCTGCGCGATATTCTACATATTTTAGATAAAGATAAACATTTGATTTACAATTGATTTTATTCATAAATGGAATACAATACCTCTCAAAAAAAATTGATATTACCCGAATACGGTCGCCACGTACATATGATGGTTCAATATGCTGTTCAGATTAAAGACCGTGAAGAACGAAATGCTGCAGCCCAGACAATTATAGGTATCATGGGTACTTTGCAGCCACATCTTCGTGACATTCCCGATTTCAAGCATAAGCTATGGGACCATCTTTTTATCATGTCCGAATTCAAATTGGATATTGATGCGCCATATGCACCGCCTTCACCTGTTGCCTTGGTCGAAAAACCCCATACAGTCCCTTATACGCAATCCCATATCCGACAGAAACATTACGGAAAAATATTGGTAGATATGATTCGCGAAGCTGGGAAAATGGAAGATTCTGAATTGAAAGATTCATTGATTCAATTGATCGCTACCCAGATGAAAAAATCATATGCTGCATGGAACCGTAGCGAAGTCAGCATCGAACAAATTGTTCAAGATCTTTGGGATATTTCCGATGGCAACATCAAATTATCTCCTGAATCAATACAATTTACAGAACAACACAGAGAATCACAGCCTTCGATGCCAAGGTCTAAAAAGAGAAAATTAGTTGGTTCGAGTCGCAAATAGGGCACCAAAATACCGGACAAAATAAATACCCACATTTTATACCTTTCGCTTCATCGCATATGGCAACATTTGAAATCAAAGGGGGAAATCGTTTACATGGGGAATTGACCCCACAAGGTGCAAAAAATGAGGCTTTGCAAGTCATTTGCGCTTGCTTGTTGACGGAGGAAAAAGTGGTGATCCATAACATCCCGGGGATCAGGGATGTGAATATTTTGATGGATTTACTCAAAGAGTTAGGTGTATCCGTGACACAAACCGGCCCCAAAGACTTTGAGTTTTGTGCAAAAGATGTTGAAGTAGACCGGCTTAATGATCCAAAAATACAAAAAAAAGCAGCTTCTTTACGTGGTTCTATCTTAATCATTGGCCCTTTGTTGGCAAGATTTGGCAAGGGGATCATTTCACGGCCAGGCGGTGATAAAATTGGACGGCGGCGTTTGGATACACATTTTTTCGGATTCGAAAAGCTGGGAGCTACATTCACCTATAACGAACAGAAAGGAAGTTTCCACGTCACTGCAAAGCAACTGCAAGGCAATTATATGCTGCTGGATGAAGCTTCGGTGACAGGAACGGGCAATATCCTGATGGCGGCAGTCATGGCTAAAGGTTTTACTACTATATATAATGCAGCTTGCGAACCGTACATCCAACAACTCTGCCGGATGTTGGTGAACATGGGTGCCAAAATCAGTGGTATCGGGTCTAACTTGCTGACCATCGAAGGGGTAGCACAGTTAGGAGGTTGCGAACACACGTTGCTGCCTGATATGATTGAAGTAGGTAGCTTCATTGGATTAGCGGCTATGACCGGTTCAGAAATCACCATCAAAAATGTCGGATACGAGCATCTGGGCATTATTCCGCATTCATTCGAACGACTCGGCATCCGCATTGAACGCCGTAATGACGATATCTATGTCCCAACACACCAACAATACGAAATAGAAACATTCATTGATGGTTCTATCATGACCATAGCTGATGCTATTTGGCCCGGATTAACGCCTGATTTATTGAGCGTATTTCTGGTAGTATCCATACAGGCTTCGGGAAGTGTATTGATTCACCAAAAAATGTTTGAAAGTCGTTTGTTTTTTGTAGATAAATTGATTGACATGGGCGCGCGTATTATTCTTTGCGATCCGCACAGAGCCACTGTCATTGGTCTTGGCCAAAAGCAGCGTCTGAAAAGTACAGTAATGACGTCGCCTGACATTCGCGCTGGCGTCGCTTTGCTCATAGCCGCATTAAGCGCCGAAGGTACCAGCGTTATTCATAATATCGAACAAATTGACCGTGGTTATGAATATATTGATCTTCGTTTGAACCGTATAGGCGCTCAGATTTCGAGAATCGAAGAATAAATAACCCAGATTAGTAAATTTGGATACAGAAAATAAGCCGTGTGAATCAATATTCAATATGATGAATGACTGGCAGAATATTGAATACTGTATAGCTTCCAAAGTAGCCATCTTTATTAGAAACTGTACCTAACATAGTTAAAAATAAATAAAAATGAAAGCACGTATTTTATCCAATCTATTGTTATTTTCCTTTTTAGGTATCAATTTGGTTTCATGCAACCTGCAAAGTAACACATTACCCAATGCACAAGGCCGGCAAGGTGAAGTGGTGGTAGTAGTCAACAGGGCTCTATGGGAAGGCGCTTATGGCGACTCCATCCGCCAATATTTGGCATACCCCATTATTTCGTTGCCCCAGCCAGAACCGATGTTCACACTCATCCAACAAACTACCTTATCGGATATGATGAAAAAATTCCGCAATATTGTCATGGTGAATGTGGAACAAGGCTATGAAACAGCAACGTTGTCTTATAAAGAAAATGTTTGGGCAAATGGCCAATTGATTTTTAACATCAGTGCGCCTTCCGCAGATTCAGCAATTGCTTGCATGGACAGGAATAAGGACATAATTGTTTCGAAATTCCTGCTCAAAGATAGGGATGATTATATCGCTTATTTCAAAAAGATTGTGAACGAGCCGGTAGTCAAAAAAATCCACGAAAAATTTCAAGTAGACATAGCCGTATCAAAAGAATATTCATTAGACGTGGATAAGGATAATTTCATGTGGTTAGCACGTGAAGAAGGTGACCGGGTAATGGGACTATTGATGTGGAAAGAACCATATACTTCTCAAAGTCAAGTCGAAACGGATAGATTGATTGCTAAGATGAATGAAATGACCAAGCAGAATGTATCCGGAGCTCAACCAGATTCGTATATGGCCGATGAGCCAACAGTGCCACCAGTGGTAAGGCGGTTTCACAAAGACAATGTCTATTGTGTCCAGATGAATGGTTTATGGCAAATGGAAAATAGTTATATGGGAGGGCCATATGTCAACGTGAGCATCGTCGACGAAAAAAGAGGACAAATTGTCACTGGAGTAGGATTTGTGTTCTACCCGCGTAAAGATAAGCGGGACTACGTTCGTCAGCTGGAAGCTATCCTATATACCATGACGCCCACTGCTGTGACCAACGAGTGAATAATGGATAATTTGCGTCATGTGTCTTGGATAATGTGTTGACGTAAGACAACATTCGATGAATCGCAACAAAAAATCTTAATATATCATATCATCTTTTACAATAAATCTAATTTCTATGTTACTCAAAATCAGACATTATTTAGCTATTGCACTTGCAAGCCTTGTCGTTCTTGCAGGTATTTCCGGTTGTAAATCCACTACCAAACCCGACGAAGATCATCCATTGATAGTGGCATACACTTCTGGCATTATTTCCATTCTTTCGCCGATACGCGTGGTACTCACCGACGATGCTAATGATGTGAAACCCCAAGCAGGTGATCCTGTAAAAGATGATGTGTTCAAATTTTCACCTTCTGTTTCCGGAAAAGCGCAATGGATCAACGAGAATACTATTGAGTTCGTTCCCGATCAACCTTTTAAACCAGGACAAGAATATGCTGTAAAATTTAATATTTCGAAGGTAGCTAAGGTGGGGAATGCACCAAATACATTTACATTTGTCATTAACACGATTATACCTACTTTTTATTACCAAATGGGCGGGCTTTCGTTATACAATCGTACAACGCCCAATCTATATTATTATACGGGGACAGTAACTGCTTCGGACTATATTCCGGATGATAAAATCAAACAATTGTTAACCATCAAATCTGACAAAGGTAATTGGCCGGTGAAATGGGAACACGATTATGCACAAAATATCCACTTTTTCCGCATCGACAGTATCAAATCAGCAGCGAGCAGGTATGATATCCATTTCATGTGGAATGGACAAAGTATCGGATATACATATAACAATGAGGAAACAGTTTCTGTGCCCGCCGAAAACGAATTTGAACTGATTGACGTGCAGGTGATACATTCTCCAGACCAATATGTACAGTGTGCTTTTTCTGATCCGATTGATGACAAACAAAAACTCTCCAATTATATTTCGCTTTCTAACGGAGCCAACTTGCGTTTCGCGGTCGATCTTAATATCGTGAAGGTATATCCGGCAACACGTGAAACCGGCACCTATACTTTAACTATTGAAAAAGGACTGAAAACGACCACTGGCAAGCGCCTTGACCAAACCATCACACGCGAGGTAATGTTCGAACAATTAAAACCGACGGTAAAATTTGTGGGTAAAGGTGTTATATTACCTAATTCTAACGGTTTACATCTCACATTTCAATCGGTAAATTATCAATCGGTAGACGTAGAAGTATACCGCATTTATGAAAGTAACATACTCCAATTCTTACAAATCAATAAGTTGGATGAAGACGATGAAATGTACCGCGTAGGAAAAAATATCCTCAATACCCGCATTAACTTAGCCGAAAAGAAAGCGGTAAACCTGAGTACCTGGAATACCTTTTCGATCGACTTGGCCAAATTAATCGAACCCGAACCAGGGGCTATCTATCGTGTAACCCTCACCGGGCACGGAAAAATCGGAAGTGGGAGCGACGATGATGATGACTATGATTATTACGAATATTATGCTGCCCGCCGGGCGCGTATTCGCAATGTATTGGCCACCGATATAGGGTTAACAGCTAAAATGGGCGATGCAAATGACGTATATGTTATTGCGTCAAATTTGATCACCACCGAACCCATGCTGAATATACAACTAAAAGCTTACAATTCAGTAAACCAACTTATTGGAGAAGCAAGTACTGATAAGGAAGGTGTAGCCGTAGTTAAATGCTCTGACGACCCATCAATCATCATTGCCCAGCAAGGCAAACAAAAATCCTATTTGCGTTTGGATTATAATTCCCTATCATTGAGTAATTTTGATATATCCGGAACCTCTGTACAAAGTGGATTGAAAGGTTTCATTTATGGCGAACGCGGCGTTTGGCGTCCGGGTGATACCTTATTCCTTGCTTTCATGTTGGAAGACAAAAACAAGACCTTACCGGTCAATCATCCGGTAAATTTTGAATTACGTGATCCCAACAGGCAAATAGCCAATAAACAAGTAAAAACATCGGGTATAAACGGATTATATCGTTTCACAGTGCCTACCAATAGCGAAGCCATTACCGGCGTTTGGGAAGTCCGTGTTGAAGTGGGCGGTCAATATTTCAGTAAAAGCCTGAAAATAGAGACTGTAAAACCCAATCGTCTCAAGATAGACCTGCAACTCGAACATATACCTATCTTAAGTAATGAAGGATTGACAGGAACACTTAATGTACACTGGTTACATGGCGCCATTGCCCGTAATTTGCCTGTACGTATCAACGCCCGTATCACACAAGCCAGAACATCATTCAAAGATTATGCAACATATACCTTCGATGATCCATCAAAATATTTTTACACAGAAGAACAAACGCTTGTAGACGGTAAATTAGACGAAAACGGCAAGATGCGCCTCAATAAAAGCATTGACGTATCGGAAAGTCCGGGTATGTTACGTATGTTTATTTCTACACGTGTATTCGAGGAAGGTGGCGATTTCAGTACTGACGAGTTTGTGACCACTTATTCGCCATATGAATCGTACGTGGGTATTAAAGCCCCAAAAGGCGATGGATATTACAACCGTTTAGAAATAGGAGAAGAACAAACATTTGATGTTGCAACGGTTGACGAAACAGGGAAACCGGTGAGCCGTCGTAATATGAAAGTCGAAGTTTACAAGGTAGGTTGGAGCTGGTGGTGGGCAAGTGTCCGTGGAAATGCCAGTTATTCGGACAGCCGGTACATCACTCCGGTATATTCGGCAACCGTCAGCACACAAAACGGTAAAGGACAATTCAGACATAAATGGACGGACAATGGATACTATATCGTCAAAATGACCGATCCTGTAAGTGAACACGTGACCGCAGTTCCTGTCTACGCAAGCTACCCCTATTGGTATGGTGGTGAAGAAGAAGGCGGTGGAGCCACGATGTTGCAAATGACAGTGGAAAAACCATCTTATAACCTTGGTGAGGAAGCCGTGATTACTTTCCCTGCATCAAAAGGAGCCAAAGCGTTGGTTAGCATAGAATCTGGTTCAAATGTGAAACGTTCATTCTGGGTGGAATGTAAAGATGCCAATGGACGCATCTCTATTCCCACCACAGCCGATATGGTACCCAACGTATTTGTACACATATCATTGATACAACCCCATGCACAAACTGAAAATGACGCTCCCATACGTCTCTACGGTGTAGTACCTTTGATGGTAGAAGACCCGCAAACACGTCTTTCCCCGGTAATTGACATGCCATCTGAATTACGCCCTGAAGAATCCTTCAAAATAAAGGTAAGCGAAAAGAACGGACAAGCAATGAGCTATACTTTAGCGATTGTAGACGACGGATTGCTTGACTTGACCCGGTTCCGTACACCCAACCCTTGGGATGTTTTCTACGCCCGCGAAGCGCTTGGCATTCGTACATGGGATATTTATGATTTTGTGATTGGTGCATACGGTGGAAAAATAGAACAATTATTTGCCATCGGAGGAGGCGACGAAGGGGAAGACAGTGAGTCTTCATCCAAAGCACAGCGTTTTAAACCTGTAGTTAAATATATCGGTCCGTTTACAGTTGAAAAAGGTAAAACCAATGAACACAAACTTAATTTGCCTCCATATATCGGATCGGTACGTACCATGGTAGTAGCCACTAATGGGCGTGGCTTCGGTTCAGCCGATAAGACCACACCGGTACGCAAACCGTTGATGACGTTAGCCACACTGCCGCGCGTAGTAGGACCGGGCGAAGATGTGTGGGTTCCGGTAACCATATTTGCGATGGATGACAAAATCAAACAGGTAAATGTAGAGATCAAAACCAATGAAATATTCACCATCGACGGTAGCAGCAAACAAAATGTCAGCTTCAGCGCAACCGGAGATCAAACAGTCTATTTCAAACTGAATGTAAAAAATTATACCGGAATTGGCAAAGTAACAGCCATGGTAAACAGTGGCAGCGAAAAAGCCGAACACGCCATCGAAATTGATGTCCGTAATCCGAATCCTACCATATATACTTTTGCTGAATCGTTGGTGGAAGCAGGTAAAAGTTGGGAAGGAAATTATACCCTTCCGGGAATGACAGGTACCAACAAAGCCACTATCGAAGCCTCCTACATCCCTCCCATCAACTTGGGACGCAGGTTACATTACTTGATCAATTACCCGCACGGATGTATCGAACAAACCACTTCGTCAGTCTTCCCTCAATTATTCCTGGATAACGTGATGGAATTAAGCGCTGTTGGCAAACAGAATATCGAAACCAATATCAAAGCAGCTCTTAACCGCTACCGGTTGTTTATCACCCCTCAAGGTGGATTTGGCTATTGGCCGGGAGATTACACACCGAGCAGCTGGGGATCAAACTATGCCGGACATTTCATTCTGGAAGCCGAAAGTAAAGGTTACGCATTACCAGCCGGGATGAAACAAGAATGGCTACGTTACCAAGCCAACAGGGCAAGTAACTGGCGGAGCAACGAAGGCAACGACCTGGAACAAGCATACCGTCTCTACACATTAGCTTTGGCAAAACAACCCGATTTGAGTGCCATGAACCGGTTGAAAGAGTATGAAAGGTTATCAACACAAGCCAAATGGCGTTTAGCAGCTGCTTACGCATTGGCTGGGAAACCCGAAATCGCCAAATCGATCACCGCCAATATTCCTGTTACCGTGAATGAATATACATCATATTTCAACGAAAGTTTTGGTACTTCGGAACGAGATCAAGCCATGATCCTCGAAACACTCACTCTGCTGGGTGACCGCACACAAGCATTCGGCGTGGTAAAGAAGTTGTCGGACGCATTAAATACCAATAAATGGATGAGTACCCAAACTACCGCATATTGCTTGTTAGCCATTGCAAAATACGCCGCGGGAGAAAAAGGGAATAAAGAAATCAATGTAGAATACAATGATGCCGGAAAAACCCAAACTGCTAAAAGCAACATGCCCGTGTGGCAAACTGATCTAACCATTGGTACCAAAACCGGTTCCGATAAGGTTAAATTCAAAAACAACAGTCAAGTACCTTTGTATATACGGGTCACTGCATCAGGTATTCCGGAGCCAGGTAACGAAAAGGCAACTGCGCACGGTATGGATTTGCACGTACGTTTCCTCAACGAAGATGGTCGCGAAATTGACATCAACAAATTACCGCAGGGAACTGACTTTAGAGCAGAGGTTACGATACGCAACACCGGTAATATAGGACAATATACCAACCTGATTTTGAGTGAAATCTTCCCGTCGGGATGGGAAATTGTCAATACCCGCTTGAACGATGGCAGCACAGCTACCGGTTCATCGCGCTATGACTATATCGACATCCGCGACGACCGTGTATATACCTATTTTAGCCTCGGATCCGGTTCACAAAAGACTTTTGTCGTGCAACTTTCGGCAGCTTACCGCGGACGATTCTATTTGCCGGCTTTCTCTTGCGAAGCAATGTATGACGCATCTATCGCCGCCAACACCGAAGGAAAATGGGTGGAAGTAATCCAGTGAGGAAGTTCTCCGCAGTGCGGATGGTTCATTTTCTCAAGCTATTTCTTTAGAAATATATCCGGTTTCTTCAGAAATACGTCTTGTGTCTTTAGAAATACATTCTGTTTCTAATGAAATATACTTCGTTTCTTGAGAAATACCTCCTGTTTCTTTAGAAATATATTCGGTTTCTAAAGAAATGCGTCTTGTTTCTTCAGAAATGCATTCCGTTTCTTTAGAAGTATACTTTGTTTCTAATGAAATATGCTTCATTTCTTTAGAAAATACGTTCTGCTTTTTTAGGAACACACCTGATATCCGGTATATGAGGGACGATGTACAACCCTGCCTGACCACGGGCAGGCTCGTCCCAACGTGGTAATTCAAAATAATTATTGTCGTCTTTACAATGATTTGTTAATTTTTTTGCAATTAAAGATATTGATAATCAAAATATATGGCACCCTGTACCGAATTAAATGCATGTATGGGATTTATGCAAACAAGCAAACAAATACTTCTAATATTCTTGAAAATCAATACCTTCAAGATACGGTGCAAATTGTAAATTTCAAAATTCACGATTAGGCAATTGTTTATATATTAGGACTTTAAATGAGGCACTTGCCAAAATTGGAACAAAATACGCCATTAATGTTTATTGACTACTTAAATTATAATTTTTCTTATGGAAAATCGAAACATGAATCCTCTAAATCAAACTGAAAGAATAATTATTGTGGATGTCCTTAGAGGTTGGGCGTTATTAGGTGTGGTAATCATCAATTACTATTTGTTTTTTTACTTATGGGGTAGCGCTTCAATTCCTAAAGACGATTACCTGAGCCACATTATGAAACTGCTAACTGATATGATTTTCAGGAATAAAAGCAGAATATTGCTCAATATCCTTTTTGGTTTTGGTTTTTCTATCCTTATATCAAGGCTTGTATTACGGGGACAAAATGTAGTATCCTTTTTCAGCCGTCGGATGTTCTGGCTTTTCGTTATCGGGATTGTTAATAGTTGTTTTTATTATGGTGATTTCTTGAAAGAATATGCAATTATTGGCATGCTTATGTTGCCTTTCAGAAAAGCAACGGCAAAGCAAACATTGGTATTTGCTATTGCGCTGTTACTCATCTACCCTATAAGCACCCATTATTTAGGAAATCTGTATTCTTTGGATTTTGGGGCGGATATAAAGCTTTACGAAAGCAGTAATATATTACATGTATTCTGGTATGGGCTTAAAGAAGGCGCTAAAGCCGTTTATGAACCGAGCAGGCTATTTGGTGCCGACATTTTTGCCTTGGGGTGTTTCCTTATCGGACAGTTTTTGCATAAATATGATTGCTTTACTAAAATATTAAATGGAACATTATCCATTAAAAAAGTATTACTATTCAGTGTTATAGCCGTACTGCTCTTGTTCTTCCCCAATGCTCCCAAAAATGTAATAAAGACAGATTTTTTCACAAAATTCAATATTCAATTTTGGTTTGAACTTGCCTTTGTTTTTGTGATGATGTCATGCCTATGTTGGTTATATAAAGCTCAAAAACTAAAAAAGTTTTTTATTGCTTTACAGAATACCGGAAAAATGACATTAACAAATTATATGATACAAAATCTGGTCAGTGTTCTGCTTTTTTCGGGTTTTGGATTCAATTTACGGAACAGCCTGCCATTTTATGCGTATGTTCTTATAGCTATATCTGTCTATATATTAGGTATATATTTCAGCAAATATTGGCTTGGCAAATATAATTATGGCCCGGTTGAGTGGATTTGGAGGCAACTTACATATATGAAAAAACTACCGTTACGAAAAATTTGAATCATCTGTCGAATGATAATGGAAAAAAGTATAGCTTTGTAATGTTTATGATCTTCATTCATCATTAATACATAACAGATATGGCAGGAAAATCTTTTTCGCAAACTTTAAGCGATGCAAGACTATTAGCGGCAGGTATCCGCAAGAATGAAACATTGCTTGACAAACGAAGCATCAACGCAAAAAGGGCGCAGGAAATAGAAACGCTCACCAAAGAAGTGGAAATGCTCGACAATGAGCAGGAATCACTCAAGGCGCGGCTCAAAAACACCACCGAAGAATTGCGGAACAAAACCGCAAAACTCAAATCGACCATGTCAACCGACATCAGGATTATCAAAGCCGACATACCGCAGTCGCTTTGGAAGGAATTTGGCATTCAAGCCAAAAAATGAATGTCCTAACGGAATGCCTGTGGCGGAAAACCACAGGCTTTTCTGTTTCCGCTTACCTTTTGCCACATGAAATCTACGGACAGTGCTGATATATATACTGATATTGATGAATTGTAGGTAAGCCTATGAATGTATAGATCGACAACGAAACACAAAAAGGATATTAAACAATTAAACAACAAGCAAATAACCAAAATGGAACCATTACTGGACATTCAATTACAAAGAAAAATTTATACAGAAAAAAATATGTTGCTTGTAGCCTTGTTAGGCGGTCCATTAGGTGCGGGTTATATAATTGCCGAAAACTTTAAGACTTTCAATGAAACAAAAAAGGTCAAAATAACTTGGGGTATTACTATCGCTGTATCTATACTGATTTTCGGCTCCATAATTGCTTTACCCGAAACGATAATGGACAAAATTATTCCACTTATTTACACAGCGATTGCAACTGCTATCATAAATCATTATCAAAAAACAAAAATAACTGATTATATCGCTGAAGGAGGGAAAAAACACAGTTGGGGACGCGCAATATGTGTTGGATTTATTGGTCTTGTAGTTACTTTATTGTTTGTCGCCATAACAGCATTTATAGCAGGTGATTTGGCTGGCAAAGGCCAAAATTTAGATTCAAAAACGTATGGGAATCTGCATCACAAAATATTCTACGATAAAACCAATATATCGGAAAACGAAATTGACCAAATCGCGTATGGGTTAACTGAAACCACATTTTTTGACGAAGCAGTTCCCAAAGAAGTTGTTGTAGAAAAAATAGACAACAATTATGAAATAACGGTTTCAATAGTTGAAAGTGCTATCAATAACGACGAGGCTTTAACTTATTTTATCCAATTCAAAAACGAGTTGCAAAATTACTTTCCGAACAACAAAATAGTAATTAACCTTACTATAGATTATTATAAAAATGTGGTAAAAAGATTAGAATG
>JAVBMZ010000075.1:0-5361 GCA_031551935.1 Bacteroidales bacterium | reverse complement strand
TACGTGTTTCCTATCTGTTTGCCAAGAATAGTTCTATTTTCATGATGGTGAACAATATCTTTGATGCAACGTCTCAGGAATTTGGTTTTATGGACAAAACAGGAGCCCAGTGGTATTGGGGCGTACATGTTAAATTCTAAGATGATTATTGTTTAGAATGCGAGAAGGCTGCCTGCATAGGCAGCCTTCTCGCATTCTAAAATAAAAATCCAACAACGTCAAGCATCAAATATATCTAAATATGCTGGAAATGTTAACACAAACAGCAAAAAGCTATAACCTTTTCAAATATTTGTCGTATAAAATAATAACACAAATTAAATTATTTAATGATATGACAAAACAATTTGTTTTTGCACTCTTTTTCCTTCTATGTCCAATTACAGCCTCATTAGCACAGAATGAAATGTTCAAAGCATTGTTCATGTATAATTTCACTAAAAATGTGGAATGGCCTGCCGATATGAGGCAAGGTGATTTTATCATCGCTGTCCTGGGGGATTCTCCTGTAATATCCGAACTACAAAAAGCTGCGGAAAATAAAAAAGTAGGGCAGCAAAATATTGTTATCAAAAAAATTGATAACATAAGTTCTATTGATAAATGCCACATCTTGTATGTACCCACCAACAAAAGCAGTGATTTAAGCTCAGTACTGTCTAAAGTGGATAATAAACCTGTTTTATTGGTAACCGATAAAGATGGTCTGGCACAACAAGGTGCATGCATCAATTATGTAGTGGTAGGTGGAAAACTCAATTTTGAGATCAACAAATCACGTTTCCAAAAACAAGGACTACAAATGTCCAGTTCGTTAGCTAATTTAGGTATTGTTATTTAAAAAGACCGTAAAATTGTAAGAAAGAAAATAATTGAAAAAATATCGAAATGAATAATATACGTAAAGTAGGTGTTATACTTTTGATGATGTTCATGAGCGTCACTGTAAGTTTTGCTCAAAAGTCGATTGATAAGATGACCAAAGAGGATGTAATGGCTATGAGTTATGACCAATTGTCTGAATTACCATTAGAAGATTTGATGAAACTTGCCGATATCGTCGGTGTTTCTATCGATGATCTATTCAACATGGTCTTAAACAAAGACGTATCGATTGCATCCAAATCCAGTGAAAGCTTTTTTGACACACCATTGTCTACTTCCGTGCTAACATCCGAAGATATTGCCCGTGCTGGCGTGTTGTCTATACCCGAAGCATTACGTCTGATTCCCGGAGTGATTGTCCGTGAAAAAACCAATGGCAATTATGATGTACATATCCGTGGAAATGACAATATTCCAAGCGGACAACAAGCCTATGTTTCTGAAAACACATTAACGCTGGTGATGCTTGATGGACGACCTGTATACAATTACGCCACCGGAGGTACTTTCTGGGAATCGTTGCCCATAGGATTGGGAGATATCGACCGTATTGAAGTAGTTCGCGGCCCGGCAAGCGCCCTTTATGGTGCCAATGCTGTAACCGGTGTGATTAACATCATCACACAAAAAGTAGCTTCCAAAAAGCTGTCCGTAGAAGCCAACCTACAATCGGGTAACCGTTTCAAAGAGCTGCCTTCCTCAATGGCAGTTTCCGGAGCTCAAAACTTAGCTATTTCCTTCGGAGTGAATGATAAGTTGAAGTTCAGGTTTTCTGGCAACTACAATTATCGCGACCGTGCGCAGGAAGATGTGTATCTGTGGCAATCGCCCAGTAAGTTAACTCCTGATCTCAAAAGATCCGGTTATTATCCAGTAGATTCCACTGTGTTGGTTGGCAAAGACTCAGACCAGTTGTACAACGACCCCAGTATGAGCTTAGATGCCTACGGTGCTAATGGATACATGTTTTACAATCCGACCGAAAATATCAATGTTGATTTTGCTATTGGGACGCAACGTTCTACCGCTATTTCATCCAATACTGATAATGGTTTTATAGCGCACACTACCCGGAAAATAGAAACCCAATATGCCGACTTACGTACTTCGGTATACGGCTTCAATTTGCAAGCCAGTTATATGTGGGGATTCGAGAATCTATCCATGGGTTCGTCCGGTTACGAATTCGACCTAGATAACCTATATCTGAATGCCGATTATAATTTTCTGTTGTTGGACAAAAGGTTGAGTATTCGCCCGGGATTAAGTTATGCCCGTAGTTCGGTAACCGATAAACCATACATCGAAGAGGGTGAAGATGCATTCCTCAATGGTGAAGCTACATTAAGTTCGTTTGCTCCCAGTATCCGCGTCGATTACTCGCCATTCAAGAAACTCCGTTTAGTAGGTGCGTTCCGTTATGAAAAGAATGACATCCCCGACAAAGGTTATCCTACATGGCAGTTGGTAGCCAATTACAAGCTATACGAAACCAGTTCAATCCGTGCTACATACTCGCGTGCCAACCGGAGCCCGTTTATGCTCGACATGAAAGCGAATGCAAACTTAGTTGTAGACCCGTTTCCTGCTCCCAATATGCACTCCAACGAAGCGAGCGATCCTAAAAACCGTTTTACCGTGAGACTGGAGGGCAACCCTAACCTCGAATTAGCCACTATGGATATGTTTGAACTGGGTTATCGCCGCAAATTAGGGAAACATGTATTGTTCAGCGGCGAAGCTTTCTATACCAAATTAAGGAATATCAGTGCGCTGGGTGTGGATACCATGAAATACACCCTTACACAAGCTGCCTACGGTAGTTTGCCCTATCCCTACGAACGCCATCAGACTTACGACAATGTTAAGGAAACCAGCCAACAGTATGGTGCAACGGCAGAAGTAGGTGTAGTGATCAACCAATATGTAAATTTCCGCCTGTTCGGTACTTACCAGTACACCAAGCTAAAAAATCATGATGATTATACGATTGATGCAAAGGTAGCAAGAGTGACCGAATATGTTGAACAGAATCCTTCGATCTGGAACCAGGAATTAGATATTTCCGATATCCCTGCCAATCTGGTTAATACTACCAATAAAGCCACTCCTTCATTTTATGGCGGTTTTGAGTTCAACTGGTTGCCAACTAGTAACTGGACGATCACATCGACCGGTTATGGATTCTCCAAGCAAACTTATATCCATCAATATGGCACCTTCGATATCAAAGCGAAAATGTTGGTTAACTTGCGTGTTGCATACCAGTTCATGAGGTCAAGTTCTATCTTTATGAATGTAAATAATATTTTTAACTCAACATCACAGGAATTTGGTTTTATGGACAAAACAGGAGCCCAGTGGTATTGGGGCGTACATGTTGAATTCTAATATGATCATTGTTTAGAATGCGAGAAGGCTGCCTATACAAGCAGCCTTCTCGCATTTTATTGATAAAGTCCAACAACATCAGACATCGAATATGCTTAAACATTCTGGAAATGTTAGCATAAACAGCAAAAACAATATAACCTTTTCAAACATTTGTCGTATAAACAAACAACACAAATTAATTTATTTAATGATATGACAAAGCAATTTGTTTTTGCACTCTTTTTTCTTCTATGCCCAATTACAGCCTCATTGGCACAGAATGAAATGTTCAAAGCATTGTTCATGTATAATTTTACTAAAAATGTGGAATGGCCTGCCGATATGAGGCAAGGTGATTTTATCATCGCTGTCCTGGGGGATTCTCCTGTAATATCCGAACTACAAAAAGCTGCGGAAAATAAAAAAGTGGGACAGCAAAATATTGTTATCAAAAAAATTGATAACATAGGTTCTATTGATAAATGCCACATCTTGTATGTACCTGCCAACAAAAGTAATGATTTAAGTTCTGTGTTGGCTAAAGTGGATAATAAACCTGTTTTATTGGTAACCGATAAAGATGGCCTGGCGCAACAAGGTGCATGCATCAATTATGTAGTGATAGGTGGGAAACTCAATTTTGAGATCAACAAATCACGTTTCCAAAAACAAGGACTACAAATGTCCAGTTCGTTAGCTAATTTAGGTATTGTTATATAATTTACATTTTTACATAATGAATTGTTTTCAACCCATCCGCAAAATAGCGGGACTTATCCTGTTGTGTTTCATATTAAATAGCACAGACTCTTTCGCTCAAAAGTCGATTGATAAGATGACCAAAGAGGATGTAATGGCTATGAGTTATGACCAATTGTCTGAATTACCATTAGAAGATTTGATGAAACTTGCCGATATCGTCGGTGTTTCTATCGATGATTTATTCAACATGGTATTAAACAAAGACGTATCGATTGCATCCAAATCCAGTGAAAGCTTTTTTGACACGCCGCTGTCTACTTCCGTGCTAACATCCGAAGACATTGCCCGTGCAGGAGTTTTATCGATCCCCGAAGCGTTGCGTTTGATTCCCGGAGTAATTGTCCGCGAAAAGACCAATGGCAATTATGATGTACATATCCGTGGAAATGACAACATTCCAAGCGGACAACAAACGTACGTTTCCGAAAACTCCCTTACGTTGGTCATGCTTGACGGACGGCCTGTATTCAATTACATAACGGGCGGTACGTTTTGGGAATCGCTTCCTATCGGGCTGAACGATATCGACCGTATTGAAGTAGTTCGCGGCCCGGCAAGCGCTCTTTATGGAGCCAATGCCGTAACCGGTGTGATTAACATCATCACGCAAAAAGTAGCTTCGAAAAAGCCTTCGGTGGAAGCCGGCATTCAATCGGGTAACCGCTTTAGCAGCTTACCGTCGTCATTGGCGGTTTCCGGGGCGCAGAATCTTGCTGTTTCCTTTGGACTGAATGATAAATTAAAATTCAGATTTTCAGGAAATTACAATTATCGCGACCGCTCACAGGAGGATGTTTATATATGGAAAGTGGGTGCCGCGTCGAAACTTCCCGAAAGCGGATATTATCCTCCGGAAGATGTCAGTTATGTAAATAAAGATGTCAATGAAATGTACGTTGATCCGAGTATGGCTTTGGATGCATACGGTGTAAATGCTTATGCTTTTTACAACCCGAATGAAAATATCAATGTGGATTTTTCCATCGGTACGCAACGTTCCACTGCTATTTCTTCCAATACGAACAACGGATATGTCGCTCATACTACTCGAAAGTTTGAAACACAATACACCAATCTTCACGCGGCAGTTTACGGCTTCGACTTGCAAGCAAGTTACATGTGGGGATATGAGGATATGTCGATGGGCTATTCGGGTTATCAATTAGACTTGGGTAACTTCTATCTGAATTTGGATTATAATCTCATGCTGTTGGATAAAAGATTGAGTATCCGTCCCGGGCTGAGTTATGTACGAAGCACATTGGATAATACGCCCTATAAAGTATCCGGCGAAGATTCCTATCTCGATGGGAAAATATCATTGAGTTCATACGCACCCAG
>JAVBMZ010000050.1:0-8951 GCA_031551935.1 Bacteroidales bacterium | reverse complement strand
GGAAAAAATAATGGTTGTTTGTAGTCTTTGCTTTGCAGTGTCTTTTATTGCCAACTGCCAAAATAATGAAAGTATTATTGCAAAAGGGGCAAAAGTAGAAAAGCTGGCAGATGGTTTTAGCTTTACCGAAGGTCCTGCTGTTGATAAACAAGGAAATGTTTATTTTACAGATCAACCCAACGATCGTATCCTTATGTGGTCGATTGACGGAAAGTTATCTGTATTTAGCGAAAATACAGGACGTGCGAATGGGATGTATTTCGACAAGAATGGAAACCTGCTTACCTGTTCCGACGAGGACAACGAAATATGGAGTTTCGATATGAAAGGTAACCATATGGTTGTCGTTACAGATTTTGAGGGGAAGAAATTGAATGGCCCCAATGACTTATGGGTACATCCGAAAGGTGGAATTTACTTTACTGACCCACTCTACAAACGTGGCTATTGGACACGCAATCCGGAAATGCAACAGGACGGAGAGTTTGTTTATTACCTTTCTCCCGATCGTAAAAACATCGTCAAGGTGATTACTGATTTGAAAAAACCGAATGGAATTATTGGTACTCCGGATGGCAAACGATTATATGTTGCCGATATTGGGGATGGTAAAACTTACGTGTATGACATACAATCCGACGGATCGCTGATCAATAAAAAGTTGTTTGCGTCTATGGGGTCCGACGGGATGACTATGGACGAAAAAGGAAATATTTACCTAACCGGAAAAGGTGTAACCGTTTTTAATCCACAAGGAGAACAAATTGCACATATTCCGATTGAGGCCAACTGGACAGCAAATGTTTGTTTTGGTGGCAAAGATATGAAGACGCTTTTTATTACAGCTTCTCAATATTTATACGGTTTGCGTATGAATGTTAAAGGTATTAGATAGAGTTGGGCTTGACCCTCTTATTTTTAATCAACTAATCTCTTTTTATACGAAAGTAGTATTGCCTTTGTATAGTTATTGATTCTTTTTCTGTTCTATCCATTCTGCTGCATTCACAAATGCTTCTACCCATGGGGTGATTTGATCGTATTGACGTGAAGCAGGATAATAAGGCCAGTTCCACGGGTAAATGGCACGTTCGGGATGTGGCATCATAGCCAGATGGCGGCCATCGTCGCTATAGATACCAGCAATGCCAAGGGGAGAACCATTAGGATTGGCTGGATAAGCGTCATAACTATACTTTAAACCGATGTTATAATGTTCCACAGGCATCGGCAGATTGAATTTTCCTTCGCCGTGTGCTACCCATATACCGAGGCGTGATCCTGCCAGTGATTGCAACATGACCGATTTATTTTCGGGAATAGTGACATTGATGAAAGCGCTTTCGAATTTGTGCGAATCATTATGTTCCATCGTCGGTTTTTGTTGGTCATTAGGTGTTATCAATCCCAATTCAATCATTAATTGACAGCCATTGCAAATGCCGAGACTTAGCGTATCGGGGCGTGCATAGAAACGATCAAGGGCGGACTTCGCTTTCTCGTTGTAGAGGAGCGCACCAGCCCATCCTTTAGCCGATCCCAGCACGTCGGAGTTAGAGAAACCACCCACGAAAACAATCATGTTCACGTCGTCTAAGGTCTCACGCCCGTCAATCAGATCGGAAGTATGCACGTCTTTTACATCCATTCCGGCAAGATGCATCATCCAAGCTGTTTCCCGGTCACATTGTGAGCCTTTTTCACGTATGATGGCTGCGCAAATTCCTGTTGGTGTGATACGGTGCGGTTCGATGTCATATTGCGCCAACGAACCCTTAAAATGTGCCGGAAACTCGTATTCCAAATGTTGGAATTTGTAATTGCTGAAACGTTCGGTGGCCTGCTTTTTACCGCTTTGACGGCAATCGAACAGGTACGATGTCTTATACCAAAGATCGCGTAACTGATCAATGTCAAATTTGTATTTTTCACCGTCGCAGAAAGCGCGTACGATCCTTTTTGGAATAGGTTTGCCAATGGTATATGCTTTGATGCCAGCTTGTCCGAAGGCTTCATGCACTTTTACGCTGTCCACTTCGCGTACCTGCAATATCAAGGCAGGATTTTCAGCAAACAATACGCGGAGGATATCGGTTTCATTTTCACGTTCTTTGGCGATTTGGGTAAGATCAACCTCCATACCGCCTTCGCGATTGGCAAAACACATCTCAAGTAAAGCCGTAATCAAGCCACCGGATGATACGTCGTGCCCTGCAATAACCATTTCTTTACCGATGAGGCGTTGTACTACCTCGAAAACTTTCGCAAAATAAGCAGTACTGTGTATATCGGGAACCATATCGCCAGTCTTACCAAGTATTTGTGCAAAACTACTACCTCCTAAAGCAAATGGCGCACATGAAAAGTCAACAAAAATAATATGTGACATGTAATCTTCTACCAATACAGGATGCACCATTTTACGCACATCAGTTACCTGTGCCACTGTGGATATAATCACCGTTCCAGGCGAATACACTACATTACCGTCGGGATATTTTTGTGTCATGGATAACGAATCCTTTCCTGTAGGAATATTGATACCGAGGTCTATGGCGAAGTTACTGGCTGCTTCTACGGCACTGTATAAACGGGCATCTTCACCGGGATTTTTACAAGGCCACATCCAATTGGCACTTAGAGATACAGATTTGAGACCGCCATCTAAATGGGCCCACACAAGATTGGTCAATGCTTCGGCAATTGCCATACGTGATCCTGCAGCAGCATCTAACATAGCAACTCCGGGTGCATGGCCAATAGAAGTTGCCATACCAGTCGTTCCTTGATAATCAAGTGCTACTACGCCCAAGTTATTCAATGGAAGCTGTATTTCGCCTGCTGTTTGTTGCATAGCAACCAGGCCGGTTACTGAACGGTCAACCTTGTTGGTAAGCCAATCCTTACAAGCTACAGCTTCAAGTTGCAGGAGACTTTCAAGGTATTCCTGTATTTTGTGTTTTTCGTATACAATAGGTTCGAATTCGGCTTGAATAGTAGTGTCGGTCATGACTGTTTTGGGTACATTCCCGAACATATCCTCCAGTAGCAAATCAATTGGTTTTTCACCTGTTTTGGGATCTTCAAAAGTGAACCGATGGTCGCCGGTGGCTTCGCCAATGACATACATCGGAGCGCGTTCGCGTTCGGCAATTTGACGAAGGGTATCTACATCTTGCTCTTTCAGGATTAAGCCCATTCGTTCCTGCGATTCATTACCCACAATTTCTTTGTCCGAAAGCGTTGGATCACCAATCGGTAAGTGGCTCATATCAATTTTTCCACCGGTTGCTTCTACGAGCTCTGATAAACAATTAAGGTGGCCGCCTGCACCATGGTCATGAATAGACACAATCGGATTATGTTCACTTTCAGCTAATGCCCGTATGGCATTGACCACGCGTTTTTGCATCTCTGGATTCGAACGTTGCACTGCATTCAATTCAATAGCATTTGCATATTCTCCTGTAGCAACTGACGATACGGCGCCGCCGCCCATTCCGATACGGTAGTTGTCACCTCCGAGCAATACAATCTTGTCTCCCTTTTCAGGAACATCTTTCATGCTGTCGCTTTTACGGCCATAGCCGACTCCTCCGGCCATCATAATGACCTTATCGAATCCAAATTTTTTCATTTGTTCGATGTGCTCGTAGGTCAAAAGGCTTCCACAGATAAGCGGCTGTCCAAATTTGTTGCCGAAGTCGCTGGCTCCATTAGACGCCTTGATAAGAATATCCATCGGCGACTGGTATAACCACGGGCGTGATTCGATTTTTTCCCACACACGTCCTGTTTCCGAGAAGCGCGGATATGAGGTCATATATACAGCTGTACCAGCTGAAGGAATAGCACCTTTACCTCCTGCTACGCGATCACGTATTTCACCACCGCTTCCTGTTGCAGCCCCATTGAATGGTTCTACAGTGGTAGGAAAATTGTGGGTTTCTGCTTTCAGTGAGATGACTATTTCTTCGGGACGTATGGTAAAAAAGTCGGGACGATCGCCACGCATAGGGACAAATCGTTCTATTTTCGGACCATTGATAAATGCACAATTATCTTTGTAGGCGGATACAATACGATTGGGGTTTACAGCCGATGTACGTTTAATCATCTGGAATAATGTCGACGGTTTTTCCTGTCCGTCGATGACAAACCGGCCGTTAAATATTTTATGGCGGCAGTGCTCAGAATTAACTTGTGAGAATCCGAATATTTCGCTATCAGTGAGCTTACGCCCCAGTTTTTGTTGCAAGTTTTCTAAATATGTAATTTCGTCATTGCTTAACGCTAGTCCTTCCTGTCGATTGTACGCAGCAATATCATCAATATACTGTATGGGTTCAGGTTGTCGGTCAATGGTGAAAATGTCGGTGGTAAGGTTTTCATATAGCGCTTGCAACATGGGATCGTAATTGCGCGGAGCGTGTTCCTTGGGAGGGGTTGTCGGCACAAATCGTTCAACACGTAAGATGCCGGGTATGTTCATATTTGCAGTAATATCCACGGCATTAGTACTCCAGGGAGTGATCATCTCGCGTCGCGGACCAATAAACCATCCTTTTACTTCAGAGGCATCGACGCGGGTGGCCTCGCCAAAAAGCCATTCCAACTTGGAAATATTCCCAGAGATCAACTCTTCAGCCGTATGGACGGCAATGATTTCTTCAAGTTTGTTACGAAAGAAGTATATCATGGTATTGCGCTTTTTACTACATGTTAATTTTTCAGTACAAAGGTCGCAATTTTTATGGAAGAATCAAAAATATCAATTTCAATAAGGGAGACAAATCTGATGATAAATTGGTTCGTCAATATAAGAAATTTGTTTTCCGTTTTTGGCCTTTCGTCTGGCTCGGGCGTATCTTTGTATTTTTCTTTTAAAGATACATGTACCAAGCCTCGCTCCTCTATAGGAAAAAGACAAAGCCAGCGCCAGATTACAGCAAAACTAACAGGAATCGGGACTGACAGTAGAATATCAACAAAGACCTTTTGATTTTGTTACCTAACATAATATTGATTAGTCAACAAATGAATATAAAATATCATGACAAATAAGATGAATCCTAAGGTTGATATATTTTTCAATAAAACCGAAAGGTGGCAGCAAGAAATGAAAAAATTAAGAACGATTATTCTTGACTGTGGATTAACCGAGGAATTGAAGTGGAGTAAACCTTGTTACACATTTCAAGGAAAAAATATAGTTATCATACAAGGATTTAAAGCATACTGTGCGCTTTTGTTTTTCAAAGGGGCTTTGTTGCATAATTCCAATGGCATTCTGGTCAAAACTGGAGAAAATACGCAGGTAGGACGTCAAATCCGGTTTACCAATATTCAGGAAATAGTAAAAATGGAGCCCATACTGAAATCCTATATTAATGAAGCCATTGAAGTAGAAAAAGCCGGTTTGAAAGTGGATACTGAAAAGAATACAGAAGAGCTTATTATTCCTGAAGAATTTCAACATAAATTAGACGAAATACCTGCCTTGAAAACGGCTTTTGATATATTAACGCCAGGACGGCAAAGAGCATACGTTTTCTATTTTTCTGCACCCAAACAACCCAAAACCCGGGAGTCACGGGTTGAAAAATCTGTACGGCAAATCCTCAATGGGAAAGGATTAAACGATTAGTATCAACCATTTAGCCTGTCCATGCTGTGCCTACTCCTATGTAGAAATGATACAAATCATTGGATACAACCGGTATCTCAACATAGGTTTTTGTAATCAACTTTTAATCGTTTATTCAATAGCAACATCTCATTTTCGCTTTACAAATGCGACTTTTTAAACATTCGCAATTTTGACATGGTTTTAAAATGATTCAAATAACTACTGACTACAAACAAAATACAAATTAATTGACAGAAAAATTACATGAAAATATAATTTTTCTACTATTTATTACCTACAAAAGTCAATAATTGTTGAGCTTCTTAAATAAATTTTCGTTATATTTGCAATATACACCAACTTATTTTATGTCAAGTAGATTTTTATCTATACGCATAAATTAACACTTACTGGATAGAGAATACGTTCTACATCCGTGTAATATCTGATTGTTAACATTAAATCTCATCATAAATTGTATTAAAATGTCGGATTCTACATTCATCATCGGGGTTATAAGCATCATTGTTGTTGCACCTTTTCTCATTTTTATTTCTTGGCTTTTATTTAGAAAAAGCGCTCTTTTTACCTTGATTTTTGCATTTGCCGCTCCTTTGGATAGTTGTGCTTTGGTTGGATTTATTATGGGCGCTAAAGGATTAATCCATTTGGTATGGTGTGTACCTGTGGTATTTGCAATTGTTTTGTTGGCTATTTTCTATTTAAAAAAGATCATTATTAAACCAATAACAGAAATCAGTGATATATCTGAATCGCTTTCCAAAGGACAAACTAATGTGCAGGTTACTTCCGAGTATTTGAAAAGAAAGGATGAGATAGGAAAAGCTGCACAAATGCTTGATAAAGTGGTAGAATCGTTAAAAGGGATTGTGTCGTTTGCCAACAACATTGGAAAGGGTAACTTGTCCGTCGAATTGCAACTGACCAGCGACAAAGATGAAATCGGAAAGTCGATGATCGAAATGCGTGACAATCTCAAAACATCTGAAATAGAAAAGCAGGAACGGCAGGAAGAAGACAAACGACGTAACTGGATCACCGATGGGATCGCTAAGTTTGCTGAAATACTTCGTACGAACAGTGAAGATCTAGTAGAGTTAAGTAATGTTGTGATATCTAATCTCGTTAAATACGTCGAAGCCAATCAGGGAGGAATATTTATACTGAATGACGATGACACTGATCACCCTTATCTTGAAATGACAGCTTGTTACGCTTACGAACGTAAAAAGTTTATGGAAAAAAGGATTGAGATGGGTGAAGGCCTTATAGGAACCTGTTATCTTGAAGGAGAAAGCATCTATATGACTGATCTTCCTAAAGATTATGTTCATATCACCTCTGGCTTGGGCGATAATACACCAAATGCATTATTAATCACACCTCTAAAACTCAATGATGAAATATACGGGGTCATCGAACTGGCTTCGTTCAAAAAGTTCGAACCTTATGTCATTGAATTTGTAGAAAAGGTAGCTGAAAGCATTGCATCTTCAATTGGATCGGTAAAAACACATATGCGAACCAATATGCTTCTGGAAAGATCAAAAATACAGGCAGAAGAAATGGCTAACCAGGAAGAAGAACTTCGTCAAAACATGGAAGAAATGCAAGCGACACAAGAAGAATCTCGCCGCAGGGAAAATGAATTGAAGCTCTTTGTGGATGCTATATATAAAGGCTCACTTGTTTTAGAATATGATATGAATCGAAAAGTTATCTTCATCAATGACAAGTTTCTGGAATTGACTAATTTTTCCAAAGAACAAGTCATTGGTGCTTCATTCCATGATTTTATCCGGGAAGAATATGACTTGAATGGTCAAAGTTTTGAAGAAATGTGGACTGCCATATATTCTGGCGAAAGCCGTAACAGCGTGATGACACTGCCAATAGCCGACGGAAAGGATATTATTCTAGACGCTTATTTTACACCTATAGCCGACCAGTATGGAAAGATTTATAAAGTAATGGTGGTGTCGACAAAGGGGTGAATGAATGCTTAAGAATATTTAAACTAAATATTGCTGATTTTGATTTATATGACCTTCTGTCATCAATGGTGAGCAAAAATAGGATAACGAGTTAATTTAAAACTTGATCCAAATAATTTTGTAAAATCAATGCATGGTTTTCTATTTCATTTTTTGACGCTATCAGCAATATGACTGTAGGCCTCCCTTTTATTTGATTGACAAAATCTTTTACAGCCGGGGATTCCTTCAGTTCTTTCATATATTTCTTTTTGAATACTTCCCAATGACTTTCTTCATCTTGATGATACCATTCCCTGAGGGATGTTGAAGGCGTTATATCTTTAGCCCAGAGATCATAATGAAGGTTTTCCTTTTTCATACCTCTTGGCCAAAGTCTATCTACCAGTACTCGAAAACCATCTGATCTTTCCGCTGCATCATGAACACGTTTTATTTTTATTTGTGTCATGTTGTATCTCTTGTCGTTAAATATTTGTTTTGTAACACATCAGCATGTTCTTTGTTTCACTAATGAAACTTAAACCTGTAAAAACCGATATATGTTACATTTCAAAAAGCAGAAATCAACCTATAATATGGGTGTAAAGCAATATCCAAACTAAAAAACGGGCAAGCAACTAATCAAGACCAAGATAGTGGTTAATTTCGCTCTAATCCTGTAAAACCACAGGGCAATGATGCTTAATGTGCCCACAAACGGCGCCCATGAGAACAATGCCAACCAAACACCGTATTTATCGATGACTGTTTTTTGTTTTTCCAGCTTATCTTGCTTTACGTTGAACCAGCGCACCATCCGTTCCCAATTCCCCAACCAGCCTATACAATAAGGGGTCATTCCACCCAACCAATTACCCAAAGTCGCAACAATCAGGCATACCCAAGGATTTCCTCCCGCAACAAGCACACCTAGCAAAAGCACATCCGAGCTCAGAGGCAGTACAATCCCTGCTAATGTCGTTCCAAGAAAAAGCCCGAGATAACCCAAATGAATCAACCATTCCATAATAATTTCGTATTCAGATAATTTACTTGACGGGGGGTAATATTTTTTTGAGGATTGAACTGATCGTATCAGCCTTTTTCAACACCATCAAGTGATCGCCACCTTCGACAGGATAAACATCTTCCAACTGTTCGTAAGGAAATATTTGGTCTTTTGTTCCATGTATATGACACAGGTTAGGGCACTTATTTTCGGGAACCCAATGAGTAATCGTATCGACCGCCCATTTCATGTATAATGGATCAGTCACAGTCATATATGTCAAAAGTTGTTTGTTCGGTATCTTGTAAACCAACCG
>JAVBMZ010000012.1:0-27157 GCA_031551935.1 Bacteroidales bacterium | reverse complement strand
GCCGGGATCGATGCCTCGTTCTTCGACGGACAGCTAGGAGTGGAGTTGGATGTATATAATCGACTTAGTTCCAATATAGTGTCCCAATCAATCAATTACGCTACTATGGGGACTATACCTACTTTCGTACAGAACAAGGCGAACATGCGCAACCGCGGATTCGAAATGGCGTTGCGCTGGAATGACCATATCAGTGAGTTCCGCTATTCTGTTTTGGCCAGGTTTTCATACAACCGCAACAAAATTGTTTCTTACAAGCCGGATGTCAATCCCACCCATATATATTTGGAAGACCAGACTGAGGGCTATATCTATAACGAATATTGTCTGGCTGTTCCCTATACGGGGACAGGTACCTACCGCAATTCTGCCGGGAATGTAGATCCTCACGGTGGCCCCCGCGATGGGATGATTCGTACGCCGGAAGACCTGCAATGGGCGCATGACATGCAGGCGGCAGGCTATTCATTCAATAACAAATATATTGATGAAAAAGGATTGTGGTATGGCGAATATATCATGGCTAATCTCAACGGTGATAATATTTACGGGGATGAGGACGATCACCGGTTTACGGGTAAATCAACCTTGCCTGTATATGGCTATGCTTTAGAAACATCAGCTTCATGGCGGGGTTTCGATTTTTATATGCTGTGGACAGGAAATGCAGGTATGTATTATCGCATGTATGATGTAGGCATTAACCAGTCTTATGTTGGTGCTGGAATCGCCATACCGGCCAATGCCCTTACCGGGTTCTATTATTATAATGAAGCCAACCCTGCTGATCCCGCCAATAATATCCATGCTAAATATCCGCGGCTGAAATACGATCCGATTGGAGTGCCGGAATATAGTACTCTTTCCCTGTACAATGCTTCGTATGTACAGTTGAAAAGTCTTCGTTTCGGATATACCTTTCCCAACCGGTGGATGGAAAAGGTACATATCGACAAGCTTCGGATATTCCTTGCCGGAGAGAACTTAGCCATGTTCAGCGCCCTTCCATGGGGTAACCCTGAAGTACCCAACGGAGGTATCAGGAATTATCCCATATCCCGGCAGTATGCGGTAGGAATAACGGTGATCTTTTAAATTAAGAATTAAGAATGAAAAATTAAGAATTTAGCAAAGTCAATCAGAAATTAGAAATATATAAAATCATGAATATAAAAAGATTTCTCCACAGTATAATACCCTCTGCTGACAGGGTCTATCGACCGCTGTCAGGGAGGTCCCGCGCATGCGTCACCCGTCACTATTTATCATTTTTAATTCTTAATTCTTCATTCTTGTGTTGACATTCTCGACACTTCACCTTACAATGAGCCCTCATCTACAACTATGTGGACTACCGAAGATCTTACCGACATGGGCATGGCTGGTATCTATGCCAACTTGCGTACGTGGGTGTATATCAATAATGAACCCTGGCTCAGCCATATTGCTTATGAACAATGGGGATATACGGGGCAGTTCGGATACATCGAATCTGTCACTGGTGGAACGGCTACCCCTCAAGACTTAACCTTTTTCAATACCTGGCAGGCGCTTTATGAAGGCATACATCGTGCAAATGATGCTATTATCAATATCCCGGCAAAATCTCCCGTCGCAGAAACTAAAAAAGCGAAACTGGTGGCTGAAGCCAAATTCCTGCGGGCGCTCCACTATTACCGCCTCAACGAATTGTACCATGGTGTGCCTGTGTATCTTGAACCCATTACAGTGAAAGAATGTATCCGGGGACAGGAAACCGAAGAGACCGTATGGCAACAGGTTATCCGCGACCTTACCGACTGTATCAACGAACCCAATTTTCCTGATATCGACCTGAAAGAGGGACGGGCAACCCGTGGGGCCGCTTATGCCCTGCGTGGCAAGTCCTTCATGCAGATGAAGCAATGGGCGATGGCGGCAGCCGATTTCGAAAAGGTAGGCGCCTGCGGTTACGAACTCTTCGACGGAGGCTACAAAGAACTCTTTACCGAAGCCAGCGAGCGTTGCCGCGAAATGATTTTTAGCGTGCAATACATTACCGATAATGATTATGCCAGCTACACGCAATACTTTTGTGGCAGCTATTCCGCTTATGGAGATAATAACAACTTGTTGCTGGTTTCGCCCCAAGGCGTGGATTTGTACGAAAATCTTGACGGAACTCCTTTTAATTGGAACGATGTGATCCCCGGCTATACAGATATGGAGCCTGCCGATCGCGAAGTATTTTTCCTGCGTGATACAGTGGGAATCGCCGCCCGGTATTTAATCGCCTTTCCGGCAATAGGTTCCGAACATATAAAAGCATTAGCCCAACAAGTATGCGAAGAGGTAGAAGCCCGGTTGGACAGGTTCAGCCCCGAAGTGCGTGCCTTACATTTACCCGGCGGCAACGAAGCACGTATTCGCAATGCTTACACCAATCGAGATCCACGCCTGGAAATGAGCGTGATTACCCCATATGCTACTTTTCGGGGTGTGTATAATGATAATGAACAATTAGCCGTCAACCGCTGGCCTATGGTATCACAATCCATAGCCGATCTCTTCACCAGCGATATGGCCACGTTCTACTATCTGCACCGCAAATTCGTATATGAAGGCAATAGGCCTATCCCATCATCCTTAAATTGTCCCACCGACGAACCCATGATTCGTTACGCTGACGTACTCCTACTCTGGGCTGAAGCCCTCACCGAACAGGGGCGGCTATCCGACGCTGCCGAAAAAGTAAATAGGGTGCGTGCCCGTCCCAGCGTGGACATGCCTCCGGTACAATACACCAGTCAGGATGAACTGCGTGAAAAGATACGTAATGAACGCCGTATAGAGTTTATCAACGAGGGTATCAACTTTTTCGATGAAATGCGCTGGCGAACCTGGGAAGACTCCAAATTTAAAGATGGTAATGGCGTGACGCAAGTATGGGGAGAGGTAGTGGTACCGTACGTATGGCCCGGCGACCAAATCTACACATGGCCTGCGCCCAAAGCTGAAATACAAAATATCCGGAACCTGAAACCGACGCCGGGATGGAGATATTGAATGGAGTATTGAAAATTAGCGTCGGAATTTGACAGCATATAGGGCCAGCCTGAATGACATAGTCGGGCAGGTGGAGGCATCTCTTTTGAATTAAACTATTTTTGGCTGTATCGTGTTTCTCAACGAAGATGCAATTGTCTCTAATTGTGTATTTTACCTGTAGGCGCCGCAACCTCACGCTGCCCTATTCGGAAACAACCACGTTCCTAAAAGCTTTACGCCTTATAATTCAATTACTTCAATATCCTTCCGGTCTATGTAATTTGGATAGCGGAATTGCGGTATACCCAATGCCATCCCGGCATTGATTTCACCGTCGATACCAAGCAATTCTTCAAGTTTTCCCTGTTTCATTTTAGCCGCATTCAGCACAAAACCGGTATAAAATTGACTTACACCGAGACATTCGGCCATTAATGAACCGTTTTGATAAGCTAAATTGGCATCCATAACGCCCATTCGTGTCCCTTTTGGGGTATAGATAAAAATGACTGCCGAGGCCTTACGTAAAATCCCGTCTTCGCCTTTTTCATAATTCTCACGGATCCTTTCGAATACAGGTATATATTTGAATGCATCGGGCATGGCAAATTTTATGAAAGGCTTAAGAACCGGATTTTTTAGTTTCTTCATCACACCAGCAAACACATCTATGGTAAATTTGGTTACCTGTTTCAATTGCTCCGGATGGGTAATGAGCACAAATTTCACATGCTGGGCATTACTTCCTGTAGGTGCACGATGAGCTGCTTCCAAGATCATTTCCATACTTTCCGCAGGTATAGGTTTTGATGAAAAAGCACGGTTTGATCTTCGTTCTTTGCACAGCAACATCATCTGATCGGGTGTGGGTAGCTGTAAATAATCTATCGGATGTACCTTTTGAGGAGGAAATTTGGAGTGAATTACGGCATTTTCAGGACAAACCGCCACACAATGACCACATGCAATACATGTTTCTACAAAGGCTGTTTCAATTTCTTCGTTTTTTCCGTTTTGTATAAAAATTTTGGAGGGGCATACTTTAACGCATTTTCCACATTTGATACAAAGCTTTTTATCAATATGCAACGTAATATTCATGGCCAATTTTCTATATTTGAGTTATCACAAATTTACGTTTAATTGTGTTTCATGCATCCTCTCCGGGCAAGTTTCCGAAAAACCTCTATAAATCATATCGTACCGTATCCTTTATCAACAAAAGACACGGTACGATTAACTTTTAGTGGAACTGGGTATTGAATCCTACGAATATCTGTAACTGGGGTTGTCCTGCTCCATGAGCAAACACTGAGTATTGCGGTTCTATGAAGATATTAAACACTTTACCACCTGCTTTAACCACTTTTCCGATACCCAGACCGATGGGCACATTGTACGTTCCGTTTTCGAGGTCGAATTGCCAGATGCCAGTGCTACGCAGGTAAGTGCCGGCACCTAATTGCCAGAGGGCAAAAATCTGGGGTGTCAGCAGGTTTACTGTTGGTTTGTCGCTATCGCCGGCAATCGATGCCTGCCAGGAAATAAGCGTGCCGTATTGTATAATCGGATTGCTTTTGAAGAAAGCAATTGCCGACACACCCAATTGCCACTTACCAGAACCTAAATCGTTGGTGCCTGTGGGGAAAGTAATCGACGGTCCAATCCCTATGTCGGAAGCTTCGCTTTTTGAAAACTTATAGATAACGAAAGCGTTCAGGTCGTATAATCCAGAAGTAGGGCTTGTAGGCGTATCGTCTCCGGAGACAAACGATGTGGTCATGATCGGAAGTGATGCCCGTACAATAAACTTGCCTATAGGCTGAGCATAACGTAACCATGCAATATTCATGCTGGCATCGGGTACACCGTACAATGTAGGCGAATAATAATTATGCAGATTAATGGTCTTGATACTGGCCAATGGGTTATTGGCCTGTTTCAACATTTCGAGATCGGCCTGAGACTGTTCATGGGCTTGCGGTTGTGTTTGTGCATATAATGTAGTACACAAAAACCATGAACCAATGATGATACTTGTCTTTTTAATCCATGTTAAGTACTTGTTCATTTTTTTACGTTTTTATGGGTTGAATAAAAGTGAGTGATGGATGATAACAACCATTATTGTCTACATTTTTTCACTCTTTACGCTTCGTTTCTGTTATTTCTTTTGACTCGTTTTAACTTGTTCTATTGTTCTCTTTTCAATGGGTGCAGCAAACCATGTCCCATCCAATACTTCCTTTTTAGGGGCATACATACGAAAATTTAGTGAAAATCCTTTGCCTTTGGCCGATGGAAGCCAGTTTTCCTGGGCAGCGTCTTTTGGCTTTTCGGAGGCAATCCAAAGGCTCATGGAACCATCTTTGTTCAATTTTACTTTTGACTGGTTGTTGAGGTTGTAACGCTTCATATCGTTCTGCACTAAGTGATAATCGGGAACACTATAGAGGGTGAGCGACCAAAAAGCATTGGCGAAGTTTTGCGGCAAAGCGTCTTTCAGGAAACGAATTTCGTATGCATTGTCACCATTCAGCAATTCCTTGTTGCTGTCGGTAAGGCCAATGAAATATGTAGATTCCTTACTTACATTGGCCCATAATCCGCCATAATTGACAATGGCGCGTGCCATGATGTCGTTGTTATTCAAATAGTCGCCCATTACATAGGCCACCGACCATCCTCCTTTTTGTGAGCCAAAACCATGCGCTTTTTTCAAAAATTCGGGCAATGCCTTGGTTTTGATAAGTTCATCGATCTTTTTCCGATTCTCAGGTTTATCCTTTACGTAAGCAGCTACTTTCTTTACCATAGCTTGGTATTCACCTGCTTTGCTCATCAAGTCAGGACATGCAGCCAGTATTTCGGCCACCTTGTCGAAAACAGCCACTGTGATAGGCTCCTTATTCGTAAACGCGGGAATTTGCATAGGACCATCCACTTTGATACCTGCAGGTGCATCAATCGTGAAAGCATGTTCCAGCTTCACTGCTTCTTCGGGCGAATTTTTTAGTTCTACACGTGCCAGCAGTTTGGTTTTTGGTGACGTAAGTTCCACCTTCATGGCGTCGTCAGGAATAGTTGCCTTGCTACCTTTCAGCACAAAAGCAAATTTCCCATTGGGATGTTTCGGATAAGTTCTGTCGTTCAGGTTATCCGTGACCTGTCCCCACTGGTCAATCATCTCCACGGTATAATAGCGATTCTTGATTTCGGGAACATTCAGTATCACTGCATGTGTTTCATCAACAGCAACCCATGACTCAAGGTACACTACATCTAAATTGGGATTGACGAAAGTGGTTGAACTTAAGGTGTTATACTTGATTTTGTTATACCCTGTCTTTTCTACATTGATATCTAAGATTTCCTGTTGAATCACCAAGTAACGGCCAAACATATAAATGTAGGCATCCTGTACTTCCTGTTCGGTAGGCTCAGGAGCCGGTTGTTTGCACGAGAACATAAAAGCTCCTGCAAATAGGGAAGTCAACAATGATAAATATATTTTCCTTTTCATGGCGTTCTTGAAATTAAGAGTTAAGCATTAAAAATTGAGAATGATTGTTTGTGTATTGATAATGACTGAGTTATTAGTTTTATTTATATCTCTCATTCTTAATTCTTCATTAATTTGATGTCGTCCATTTTCCAACTTCTGTCGAAATATTTTTCGGTAGGGCCATAGAAACGGAAATAACAGAACCAATGCTGTCCGGGAACGGTTTGTATCCAGTTCTTTTCTTTTTCTACCGGAGATTTCGGACCAAAATAAAGATCGACAGACCCGTCGGTATTTTTAATAAGATCTTTGCGTGACGACAAATCGGCACTCTTTTGTTCATTTTCGATCAGGCAGCGGGTTCCGATATCATACAACGTGATTGACCAGAAGTTGGCTGCCGGCGGATTAGAAGGAACGTGCAAAGTGTAATTTTTAGCACCGTCTAACCATGCACCGTTGCCGTCGGTATAGCCTCCCAGGTATGCCTGTCCTTTGCCTGGCACCTTGGTCAGCATTGATTTGGAAAAAGATACCGCTTCGTAGAAGAGCGGTGTGCGTTCCATCAGATATTCGTGCGTAGCATCGCGTTGTTCGGCATTATCCATCGTCACCACATATTCCCAGTGTTTGTCATCCCAAGGTTTGATGTTCGGGAAAGGTTTGTCGAAAGTAAGTGCCTGAACCATCAGTTCTCCATACTTAGCACCGTCGAGCAGCGCTTTCTTTTGTGATTCGGTGGGATTGAACGGTTTGCCTTTTTCAACGCCGAGGTTTTTAAGCATTGCCATATAGAACATGTTGCGTTCCTGTACCGGTTCTTTTTGGATAATGTCGTACAAGCGTTGCCAATATTCCATTCCACGTGGTTGGCCCAACAGGTAATTGGCGCCGGCAGGCGGTGTTACAACCTTATTTGGCCGGGGATTGTTGCGTGTCGAATAGGGATATAGTTTTATTTGTCCAGCGATTTCCTTCATCTTGGCAGGGTCGGGGTCAAGTACCCTTAACCCGATAAAGAAATTATTCATATCGCATTGAAAAATAGCACTATACCCTTTGTCATCTACGTTCTTGGTACCGGGAGGCAAAAACAGGTATTTAGCAGATTTTCCTGCTTGTTCACCCATTTCGCCAAATACGGCAAACTCTTTCTGCCACATGTCGAGCGCACCACCCGCAACATTACCCGCGGGAATATCGAGGATAAAAGGCCCTTCTTGCGACATGTCTATGAAGGTAAGTAAATATGGCGTGGTTACGTTGGCGGTAAGAATCCTCAACGTATTTTCGTAACCGGTATACAGCACGATGTCGCCGTTTTGGGTTTTAAACACATTTTGCTGCGTATGTTCCCATTGGGTAAAAGACACAATGGGTATAGCCCACATATAGCTTTGGCAAGCCTGCTGGAAGGCGAGTTCGGTGTAAATTTTATCCACATCCTGCTTGGCAATGATATCACCATCCATGATGATAGGGCCGAACGGAGTTTCAACAGTATTTTCTGAAGTTTTCGCTTTATTCGGCTGTGTATTTCCTCCACCGCAACCAAGTAAAGTGCTTGCTGCAAACATTAGCAACACTAAAGCAACCAAACTGTACTTTTTCATTATTTTATGTTTTTAATTCTTAATTCTTCATTAATTTAATGTCATCCATTTTCCAGCTCTTGTCGAAATATGGTTCGGTAGGACCATACAATCTAAAATAGGCAAACCAGTGTTTTCCGGGAACGGTTTGTACCCAGTTCTTTTCCTTTCCGTCAGGTGACGTGGGACTAAAGTAGAGGTCGACTGAACCGTCTGAATTTTTCACCAAGTCTTTACGCGACGACAGATCGGCATTTTTTTGTTCGTTGACAATCAGGCAACGGGTTTGCGAATCATAGACGGTGAGAGACCAGAAATGAGCTGCAGGCGGATTGGCGGGAACATACAAGGTATAACTTTTGTCGCCGTCCAACCATGCGCCGCTTTCGTCCGTATAGGAACCCAGATAAGCTTGACCTTGTCCCGGTGTTTGGCTAATCATCGCTTTTGAGAAGGTTACTGCTTCGTAGAAATACACCGTGCGTTGGAGTAATTCTTCATAGGTAGCCGTTCGTTGTTCGGCGTTATCCATCGTAATGACATATTCCCAGCCACGGTCGCTCCAATGCTTGATGTTGGGGAAACGTTTGTCATATGTAATGGCTTGCGTCATCAACTCGCCGTATTGGGCACCGTCTAATAATGCTTTCTTTTGCGTTTCGGAAGGAGTAAACGCTTTACCTTTTTCGATGCCTAAGTTTTGAAGCATTGCCATATAGAACATGTTGCGTTCCTGCACCGGTTCTTCTTGGATGATGCCATGCAGGCGTTGCCAATATTCGATTCCACGCGGTTGTCCCAACAAGTAATCCTTGTCTTGCGGCGGTGTTAACACTTTATTTTGCGTAGGTTTGCTGCGTGCCGAGTAAGGGTAAACCTTGATTTGGCCAACAATTCCTTGCATTTTCGAAGGGTCTGGATCAAGTATCCGTAACCCCAGAAAGACGTTATTCATAGGGCACTTGACAACTGTGTATCCGGCCAGTTTTACATCTTTGTCTCTCCCTTCAGGAGGAAGCAACAAGTATTTAGCCGATTTTCCCTTGTCGGCGCCCATTTCCCCCAAAGCAGCGATTTCTTTCTGCCACATGTCAGCCAATCCACCGGCTACGTTTCCTACCGGTAGCTCAACAATGAACGCCCCATCCTTAGCCATGTCGATGAATGTCACAAGATAAGGCGTTGTTGCATTGGCTGTTAAAATTTTTATCAGGTTTTCGTAACCTGTATATAAGACAATGTCTCCACTTTTGGCGCCAAACACATTTTTGTGTGTATATTGCCATTGCACAAATGATACCAGCGGGAGCGCCCACATATAGCTTTGGCAAGCCTGCTGGAAAGCAAGTTCGGTGTAAATTTTATCCACATCTTGTTTGGCAATAATATCGCCATCCATGGTGATGGGACCGAAAGGTGTTTCGACAACATTTTTAGATGCTTCTTTTTGCTTACTTTCATTGCAACTTGTCAGGTAAAATGCGATAAACAGAAAACCTGAAACAAGGAATAAAATACTTTTTTTCATGATAAAAACTAGTTTTAATTAAGAATGAATCATTAAGATTAAGAACCAAAATAATTCTTCATTTTTAATTTTTAATTCTTAATTTATTTCACTTCTTCCACTTCACCCACTTTCCACGATTTATCGAAGAACGATGGTAATGGACTATATAACCGGATCATCAAGAACCATCCTTTACCTGGTGTGGTTTGAATCCAGTTTCCTTCTTTGGCATTGGCCGGTTTTTTTGGGCCGAAATAAATCACAGTCGAACCATCGGTTTCAGCAATGGCGGCGGGTGTAGGATAGCTCTGGCTGCCGGCACGCGGAAACATTTGCGGTGTTTGGATCATCGAACGGGTTTGGTTGTCGTATACGGTCAATGACCAGAATTTAGCGGCAGGGATACCTTTGGGCAATGCTACTTTGTAGGTTTTTGCTCCATCGAAGGCAATACCTTGCACATCATGGAAGGTTACTAGGTATTGTGAACCGATGTTAGGTAAACGCATGCACATAGCGGGTGTGATGCCTGTGGCGGTATAGAACATGCCGATACGTGAATCCAATTTGCGGGCGCCGTCGTTCGGGTATTGTTTCACGCCTTCTTTCGTAATATCGGGCGGCGGAATCAAAAATTCATATCCACCTACAAATAACGAATTAACCCATTGTGAATTTCCACCATAATATGCAAATCCTTCGCTTGCACGCGGAGCAACCGAAATCGTCCGACTTGCGGCGTTACCCACGGCAGCAGCTTCTACCAATATCTTTTTCATCCGTGCATCGGGAGCAAAAGTTTTGCCTTTTACAATACCGATGGCGTAAAGCATTCCTGCTATTTCGGGATCGAGCGCTTCGGCGGATTCAGCCTGAACGGCTTTATCCAACATTTCGAAGAAAGAATAATCGGCAGGAGGAATAGTGTTCATCACGCGGTCGCTTCCTTCGTGAAATTTGACTTCGGTCGGTTTTTGCAACTGTCCCAATATGCTTTCGCCTGCAAGGAATGAGGCAATGGTAGTGCCATAACCACCCGCTGCAAACGGATAAATTTTCAATGTCGATTTAACGATTTTATCAATTTCGGCAATCGGTTGCTCATCAATAAATGCGCGGCCAAGTACAGCTACGCGGCTGGTGCGTGAGTAACGGACAAAATAGCCTTCGCCAGGCAATTGTCCTTTGTAGCCTTCCGGTACAAGTAAGTATTTTCCACCTATTCCGCGATCGGGGCCCGGAACTCCAAAGTCACCTACCCAACGCCACCACATATCGTCAAATATCCCCAGCGTATTAGGCGGCGTTTCAATCACAACGGGGCCTTTGCTCAAGTCGACATACGACCAAAAATAATAGGTGTCTGCATTGGCTGTAAGGAAAAGCGATTTGCAGTTCATCAATTTTGAAAATACCAACACCTCGTTGTCATTGACACCTGCTTTGAGAAATCCGTCACGGATGGCGTATTGAGAAACGGCCGGATACGCATTTATAAAGGCATCCACGCCACGGATGTAATCTAACTCATTCCAAATTGACTGAGCAGTCTTAGCAGAGGGTATACCATCTTTAAACTCCAGTACCCCTATCCGGGTCTTTTCCGATTTGTCGGAAGTAGAAATAGATTTTATTGTTTCAGGCGAAACCTGTGCTTGTAGCAAGCTGCAAATGAACAATGAAGCTGAAATGGCATATATTTTCCTGAGCATTTTCATGTGAATTTTAATTTTTTGTTATTAGAAATGAGCTTATTTCCTTCTGATTATAGCATCCTAACATGCTTACCATAGCAAACAATTTAAGTCTGAAAAAGGTTCTCAATGCTATATGGATAATTTGCCATCATACCGCTATTGAGCACACATAGATATTAACCAATAAGTAGTGTTTTGGTTTTCTAAAGATTTGTTTTTCTGTGTAGTATTAGTATAGGTCAAGAATTTGATTCATGCTAAAAGAAAATCGTCAGAACCCTGTCTGTCCGTTCAGGCGATGATTTGGATAGGGTCAGACGGGTACAAAATTTTGCACAGAAATCGTAAAATTCCTTTGTGAACCTTATGTCTTCTTAGGGAGTTTTTTGATTTATTTTTAGTGTAAATTGATGATAATTAGTGTCTAATTACTGAATTGCATATCAATATTTACAAAAACAACCATACCATACCGTATGGTATGATGACTAAGTGAGTGATGAATATTTCCATAGGTATACATTAAAAAATAACCTAAACTAAATATTACCGACTACTTATATCATATAAAAATACAAAGTTTAAAAAAACGTCAAGGTATACGCGCAAACAATTATATAATACTATTGTTATAGTATTTGTGAATAACAACATGTTTGTCTTTAGTTTATATGTTGTCATTTATAAGTCAAGTAATGATTAAATGAAAAAGTGAGTAAGAAAGTAATCAACAAAAAAAATGTAACAACATGAAAAAAATAGTTTTTTTATCATTTCTCGGAGCGCTGTTCCTTGCTTCGTGTGAGAAAGATCCAAATTTCGATCAGATGGATTTGGATTTTATAGCATATTCGAAATATGACGCAACGTTTACGTTTACAAACACACGCGTTTGCGTATCAGATACCATTCAGTGGCTGGTCAATCCGGATCAGGTAAACCCGAAATGGTGTGATAACACTTCAAAACAAATTACCGATAGGGTTAAAACAAATTTCACAAGATTGGGCTATTCCCTGGTAAATGAAAAGGATGCAAAAACCCTTATTGGTACATTCAATACCGATTACATGGTAAAAGTGTTTGTGGCGAAGGATATGACTACTGTCATTTATTATTCTGATCCATATTGGTATTACGGCTGGTATGATTGGTGGTGGTGGGGGTCTTACTATCCTTATTATCCTTACTATCCTTATGTCACGGGGTATAGTTATGAAACTGGGACTACCATCATTAATATGGCGGATGTTACCGTACAGCCTGGTGCTTCAAGCTCCACTAATGGATATCCCATACGATGGAATGCTGTCATAGGAGGTATGCTTGGCACTGGTATGGATATGTCATACGAATTGGAAGCCGTCGATCAGGTCTTTACCCAATCGCCTTACTTGAAACCGAGTTCAAAATAATCACCATTCATCATTATTTAAATTTGAAAAGATCATGAAAACCAAAAAATTATATGTAGTGTGTGCAGTTGTACTGTGTGGATTTGTATATCCGGCGGTAGCTCAAGAAATGGGTGGTGACCGAGAAGGCCGAGCTGATTTTTCGGCACACTGGTTATTAGGAACTCCGGTTGGCAACGATTTTGTCAAAAATTTTACAGGTTGGGGAGCCAATTTCGAGGGACATTATTATGCAAGCAACCGGATAGCCATCGGGCTTTTCGTATCGTGGACTACTTATATGAAATACTATCCTCGTGCGACCTATACTTTAACCAACGGTGACGGCGATATTACCATGGATAAATATCAGACTATATTTGAATTACCTTTCGGCGTATCATCTAAGTTCCACTTTACGCCTACCAGCGGTATTGTAGATCCTTATTTCGGGTTAAAAATAGGAGCTAATTACAGCAAGCAGCGCAGGTATTACAATATTTTTGAAGACTATGCGGAAAACTGGGGTTTTGTGGTGCAACCTGAAGTAGGTGTGACTATTTCGCCGATGGAAAGTCGCTCTGTAGCTCTTAATGTATCTGTTTTCTATTCGTATTCGACCAACAAAAATGATTACTTTGACATCAATGGACTAAACGATTTGGGTATCAGGATTGGTCTTAATTTCCGTTTCTGACCTTTATTGATACTAAAAACAAGAGGCGACCTCCTTGCGGAGGTCGCCTCTTAAACATTTATCACATAACGCAATAAAAAGCTATGAAACTGCGATTTGTTTTTTCGGTTTATTTTTTACTTCTTCTTTTTTCGGAATTTCCACAACCAACACTCCGTCTTTCTGGGTAGCTTTGATGTGGTCGGCGTCTACATAATTCGGTAAACTGAATGTGCGGCTAAATTGTGAATAACTGAACTCCTTCCTGATATATTTCTTGTTTGAGGTATCCTTTTTATCCTCTTTTTCAGCAGATATTTCCAGGATGTTCTTTTCTACATTTACTTTGAATTTTCCTTTTTCCACGCCCGGTGCTGCAACTTCTATCCTGAATTCCTTATCGTCTTCGCTGATATTTACCGCAGGAGTCAGGCTCCAATTTTCGTCATCCAGGACACTGGGGAAAAAACCAGAAAGATTAGGAAAAAACGAAGGCATCAGATCTTCGCTCCAAAAGTCGTTCACTAATGCCGGTAGATAATTACTATGCTTTTTTGGTAACATATTTATAATCTCCTATTTTATTAATTAATACTAAACATTAAGTTTTAAATATATTCAACATTAAAACAATCAATTCCCCGTTTTTGTTCGAGAGGAGCTTTATTCTGGGGTTCTGCGGTAGTATCATCTGTCAGGGTTTTGAGAAAAGCTACTATATCGGCTTCTTTTTCCGAAGTTAACCCCAGCTTACCTAATTTGCTTTTATCCTTTATTTCTGATTATTAATCGGTTGAATATGGAAACACATCTTTTGACACCATAGAAGTGGACGCTAACGAATCTTTACATTAAATCAGCATATATGGTTTTGTAACGTTTCTATAATTGACAAATAAAAGATGTTGTTATATATCAATATTCAATACACCAGCACATCATACAAAATATTTACCTACCTTTCATCTTTACAAAAACGAATCGCGTATTATTTTAATGCCTCAATGTGAGTATTTTATCTAAATTTTTCAAGTTAACCAGACAAGACAGACGTTTTTTTTTCGAAGCGGCATATGAAACCTTATTAGCACGCGTCGTTACTACGATTTTTCGCGCACGCACCTATACTTCTTGGTTGGGGCAGCAACAAACGGAAACAGAAACGACAGAACCTTCGGCATATCAAAAGGAACAAATCATGCAAACTAAAGTCGCTATGGTACGATGCCGGCATCTGATATGGGCGCGTAAATGTTTGGTTGAATCTGTCGCTGCTAAACGGATGCTTCAGCGACGAAATATTCCGGCAACATTATATATGGGGATTGCCAAAAACAAGTTTGGTAAGATGATGGCTCATGCTTGGCTGCGAAGTGGCAATATCTGGGTTGCCGGAGGCCGCAACCGTCATCAATATACGGTAGTGGGATTTTTTTCGTAGACCGCTACAACTCTAAGGTCTAATTTGTCCGTCGCCTCTCACAACCCATTTATAGCTGGTCAATTCGTTTAATCCCATAGGGCCACGGGCATGCAATTTTTGGGTACTAATGCCTATTTCGGCACCTAACCCGAATTGTGCACCATCCGTGAAAGCCGTAGATGCATTGGTATACACAGCGGCAGCATCTACACGATTCAAAAATAATTCAATGTTTTCGGCATCTTCGCTAATAATCGCTTCGCTATGCTTAGATCCGTATTTTTCAATATGTTCCAAGGCTTCCTCAATACTATCGACTGTCTTTATTGACATTTTGTAATCCAAAAATTCCGTACCAAAGGAATGCTCATCGGTAGGTTGCAGGAGACCAGCCGGATAATGCCCTTTCAAGACTTCCCACGAACGAGGATCGGCATATATAGTTACATGAGAATCGGCCAAAGGCTGGCCTATAAAGGACAAATCACTTAATTTACTGCTATGCACTATCAAACAATCGAGCGCATTGCAAACACTTACCCGACGCGTCTTGGCATTATTCACTATTGCACAGGCTTTTTCCTTGTTCCCTTTGCTATCATAATAGGTATGTACAATTCCCGCACCGGTCTCTATCACAGGAACTTTAGCATTCATGCATACAAAATCAATCAGGCTTTGGCTACCTCGTGGAATGACAACATCTACATATCCTCGTGCATCAAGCAAAGCCGAAGCAGCTTCTCTTTCAGAAGGAAGTAAAACAGCCATATGAACATTCATAGCAAAGTGCAATAATGCCTGATGGATTAATTCAACAATAGCCTCATTGGAATACTGTGCATCAGTACCTCCTTTCAACACACAGGCATTACCAGATTTGATGCAAAGTGCAAAAACATCACAAGTAACATTAGGGCGAGCCTCATATATCACACCGATCACACCAATAGGAACGGATATTTTCTCAATTTCCAAGCCATTCGGTCGGGTATGTTGCTCTAAAATACGGTTCAACGGAGACGGTAATGTTGCTACATTGCGCATCTCTTCCGCAATACCAGAAATACGTTCTAATGACAGCCTCAACCGGTCATATTTTGGATCTGAAGGGCTCATCCTGTCTAAATCCTTTTGATTGGCAAGTAATAACTCCTCTGCTTTGTTTTCAAGCAGATCAGCCAGGTATGTCAATAAAGCATCCGTTTGAGCATGCTCCGTGAACGTACTGGCAGCTTGTCTGGCTTGAGAGAAAATAAGCTGGTAATCCATATTATCTATACATTAAAAAACCGTTCCAAATAAGTAATCTATTTGCAGGCAAAAATAACAATAAAAAAGATATGCCATTCAATTTGCGGTAAGCACAAAAGCGCCATCACGATCTATCCTGTGACATTTTACACCCAATTGGGTACATTCTTGTTCCCAACGATTCATCCGTACCAAACTGTTAGAGTCGTCAATGACTACTATATCAGGATGATGTATTTCCACTATTTGCCGGATATCCGCTGTTACATTTTGTAGCAATACCACAATATCTGTTTTGAGTAATTGCTCTCCGGTATTCCGGGGAGGAAATTTTCGCGTATATATTGCCAATCGTTTGCCTGAAAACCCAACAAATGAATCTTTTACATAAAGATCTAACATATCCTTGCCAGCGCCTGTGTATGACAAAGCCGTATCCAATATCATGTAATGGGGTTCGTTAAATTGCATGGCAATACGTTGATATTCGATGGTATGTGACACATTAAACGCAGGTTTTCTACTTTCGTACCAAATGGTGTTTTCCCGTCCTTCAATGAACTGAAGCAAACTACTACCTGGTACATGATACACTATCATTTGCCGTCGGGATAAATCATGATAATCTCTCACCACAGTACCTGTCACCCAAAACAGGCATAATACGAGCAATATCAATAAGTATACCTTGCGAACAGACAATATCCAAGCGCAGATAACGATCACTACAGCATACAATAAAATACTTTCCCATTGCTGGAAGCGAATGCCCCAAATTACACTGCAGGGAAGTTTTTCAACAAAAAAGACACCTGAATTGAAGCAATAAATCACTTTATCTAATATCCAACCGGTCCATTGCAACAAAAACGGAATCGGAGCAACCACAAACAAAAAAACAGAACCATAAATAATGGCTATCGCACCTGGGATAACCAAAAAGTTAGTTAGGGCAAAATAAGTAGGAAATTGGTGAAAATAATATAGCGTCAGCGGTATGGTCCCTGTTTGCGCTGCCACGGACACGCAAGTCAGGCTCCATGCTTGATCAGGTAACCAACGTTTAAAAGACAACAAAGCATAAAGTTTCGGATATAAAAAAACAATCGCCAAGACAGCCATATACGAGAGCTGAAATCCAACATCGTATAGCAGAGTAGGATGGATCAATAACAACAAAAACGCTGATGCAGCAATACTATTATAAATGTAGGCCTTACGACGCAACGCTGCTCCCACAACAATAAACGAAAACATGGTAGCTGCACGCATCACCGAAGGAGACATTCCGGTAATGAGCGCATATAACCACAAGACAGCTAACAATATCAATGCTTTCAACCATTTCGATCGTTGTAAGAATGGGATCAATCCCAATACCATATTAAAGATAACATACAGGATGCCAACATGTAAACCAGATACTGCTAAGACATGCATTGCCCCTGACGCCGAATAGGCACCACGTAAGACATCATCCAAATCTGCTTTATACCCCAAAACCAATGCAGAAGCTACCGCCAATTCATTTCCAGTCAGGCCGGAACGTTTGAATACATCCAACAACGTTGTTCGTAGTCGATTGGAAAAATTGGTTAATGGCCCTTGTGCATCACTTTCAAGATATTGCCACTTTCCACTTTCTACAAAAGCACTACGCCCAATCCGCTTCCTGTACAAATATTTTTGATAATCAAATTCATACGGATTTCCAGCGTTAGTAACAGGGTTCAGCGTCGTTTCCATCATTAATAAATCTCCTTGCCGGATATGGTGCGAAAAATCATCTTTCCTAAAATACACCATCACTTGTTCATCACATGCCAACCATGAGCTATCCAAACGTCGCGCCTGTATCCGTACCGTAGTTTTCATGGAATTTTCTTTTTCTGTCAAGGGCTCTGTAATAACTGCCAGATAAACACCTGCTTCGGATGATGTCGGAGCTACAAATCGATGCACCGACGTAACACAACAACCTGCTGCAAAAAGAAATAAGTAAAGTAAACATCCATACAACCAATGTAATTTATGTAATAATAAGATCTTCCATCTCCACAATAATAAACATAAGCCAATCCATAAGCAGATACAAATAGGTAAGGCTATCATAACGGGGATGGTGATTTGAAAACCAGTCAAAATACCCAATAGGAATGGTAGTAAATAGCGAAAAAATGGAGTTTGATGGAAAAAAGCAGGTAGCATTATTGTATCATTAGGTATCCATATGCTATGGTTCACAGGTTTTTCTACACAAAAATAACATATATCAACATATCTTGTAGTGCGCTTGTAAAAATTTTAAAATCATGTTAAACCTCCCGTGATGTAACTTCCTTGAAATATTAGGTAACCATAACGCAAGCAAAGAATATAGAAGTGGTTTAATTTTATATTTTTATTTTTCACTATAAATCAATTCATCAAATATCATGAAAAATTTTACACAAAAATTTGTCATCACTGTCATATGCATTATGTGTGTTTTTTCTATAGTCCTAAAAGCTCAAGAGAAACCATTTCCTGATTTCCCTCCTTTTATTGTGACCAATGCCCAGGACAGGGATCAAATGCTTTGGCAACTTCATATAAATAAGTACACTACCGTGATTAGAGCAGATGCCTACAAAGATGAGCTTCTGCCTAAGCTAAAAAGTCAAGGAACTGATGTTACGCTCAAACCTAATGATCCGGCTAATCCGGAAGGCAATTGGACGTGGGCTACGGGTACCAGCAGTGTGGTTAGTGCTGACAAAATCAACACTTTCACAGAAACACGTGCTGAAGACGGCATGTGGAATAATTATATCCAATCATGGGAGCCAGGAGGCACCTATTTTTCAGGTGCCAATATGTATCCTCCTTTGGCTTTGCATAACCTTAAAGGGTTGACAGTCAAAGATTGGCCTGCCAGAAGGCAAGAGATCTTCAACGAAGTACAAAAAATTTGGGGAACAATTCCGGCCGAAGCAGCAAATGTAAAAATTACATGGAGCGTCGGAGAAGTAACTACTGGTGTAGAGAGCAATATTCCATATAAAGAATACACCATCATTGGTAATATTGACATATCTTCTTATCCTGCAGTAAGGGAAATTCCGAGAATCATGGGTACTTTGCGCATTCCGACCAACGTAGGAGGAAAACCAGTTCCCATAATCATCAATATTGGTAGTGGAGGACGAATGCCAGGTGTCAGTACCGCGCTGTGGGAAAGCTTCGGAACAAAGGGGATGGGTGTTTTCGGGTATGCCAATACATTGCTCCAACCCGACAACGGAGCTGGTCTAACCAGTTATATCATCGGTTTAGTCAATAAAGGTAACTGGAGAAAACCAGAAGATTGGGGATCTTTAGTCGCATGGTCATGGGGTGTTAGCCGGTTATTGGATTATTTTGAAACGAATGCAGATGTAGATGCTAAGAAAGTAGGCATTACCGGACATTCACGCTATGGGAAAGCTGCTGTAGTTGCCATGGCATACGAACCTCGCTTGGCAATTGCGGCCCCGACATCTTCAGGGGCTTTAGGAGTCGCTCCAAGCAGAAGGCACTGGGGACAAGATCTCAGCAACTCTGCCGGAGATCGCGAATATCACTGGATGGCTGGTAATTTTATGGCTTACACCGGTGTTGACGAAAGTAGTAAAGATGGTTACATGCCACGTAAAGTATTGCAAATGAAAGTTGATGCTGAGTCATTAGTCGCCCTTTGTGCGCCCCGACCGCTTTTTGTAGGGTCCGGTGATTATGTCGGTGATGCGTGGGTAGATCCCTATGGACAATACTTGGTATGTGTTGCTGCAAGCCCTGTATATGAGTTGTTAGGAAAAAAAGGACTCAAAATGGAAGATGTTATGTCCTACAAAGGGAAGAATGTACCTCTCCCTGTAACTAACAAAGCATATATGGATGGAGATCTCGCCTATCGTAAACACGACGGCGGCCATTCTGCATACCAACATTATCCTTCATTTGCAGAATTTGCAGCAAGATATTTTAAGTAGTTTATCAACCCCTCAAATCAAAAAAAATCCGAAGTTCAGACAGAACTTCGGATTTTTTTTGAAACCGTTATTTCTTTTCAATCGCCTTAATTGACTTGTATTGCCACTGATTTTAAAGCGTTATCTGCAGATGAACCTCCATATAAAATTTCATATTTACCCGCTACAATAGCCATAGCGCTGGTTTGCGGATCGAAAAACTCGAAAGTTGTTGGAATCAAATCAATAGCAATAGATTCATTGGCACCCGCTTTTACATGAACCCGTTTGAAAGCCCTTAAGCTTTTGATAGGACCTTGCGGATCCTGCAGGTTACGGACATACACCTGAACTACTTCGTCGCCATCTTTTGAACCTATATTCTTGAGGTCGATAGTTAAGGACACACCTTCTCCTTTATGAATACTTTCTTTATTCAAGTTAGCCGCACCATAAACAAAGGTGGTATAGCTCAAACCATGTCCGAAGGGATATAATGGTTTACCTTTAAAATAACGGTAAGTTCTGCCTTTAGACATGTCATAATCTTCAAAATCGGGAAGTTGACTCGAAGAAGCATAAAATGTAAGTGGTAAACGGCCTGCCGGGTTATAATCGCCAAAAAGTACGTCTGCCACGGCTGTTCCACCCTCTTGACCGGGATACCAAGCATCTAAAATGGCATCTGTACATTCAACTTCCTGAGGTAATGCCATCGTACTACCAGCGCATAATACAAAAATTACCGGCTTGCCTGTTTTTTTCAACGCCTTCAACATGTTTTTCTGAACTTGAGGCAAATCGATATTAGTACGGTCTCCATCTTTGAACCCAGGATAATTAGCCCACATTTCTTCGCCTTCCAAAGAAGCAGAAATCCCCCCAACAAAAATGATAGCATCAGCATCTTTAACAGATTGAGCAATAGCATCGAAATTAATATCCTGTGCATAGCCAAAGTCAAAGGTTAAGGCAGCGCCTCCCATATCGGCCTTGAAATATTCTACCAAGATATCATATTTTTCACCTTTAACGGCTTTGAGAACATAATCGCGTTTAAAAGCCCTACCTAAATGTAAGTTTTCAATCACGTATTTACCGTTAACAGATACACGATATGCATCATGTCCAGCTATTTTAAACAACACATCGCCCGTTTTTGACGCTGTAAATGTCGACTCAAATTTGGCAGAAAAATCGGTCAGATTTACACCCGGAGCAAATCCGACATTTCCCTTCGTAGAGAATGTAAATGGCTGGTTAACATGTGTAGTAGCCACTACGTCTCCCGAAAAGGTTTTGTTATTCCAAAATATAGCATTAAAACCTTGTTTTCCATCATATGCACATTCCTGAAAGCTACTGGTCAACACTTTGTCGGTAATCCAATCACAGCCTTCCTGATAAGCAACAGCTCCTACCGGCAATTTGGCTTGTATTCCCTGAAGAATCGTTACCGATTTAGTGGGCATTCCGCTATAATTACCCCACAACATGACTGAATCGCTTGCATTAGGACCCAGTACCGCTACTTTTTTCAAATCTTTTGACAATGGCAGAGTATTGTTTTTATTGTGCAACAAAACAATGCTTTTACGAGCCATCTCTAAAGATTTATCTTTATGAGGTTTGCTTTCTACTACCGACATCGGAATAGATGCCCATGAAACCTTTGAGTCGTCGTCAAAAAAACCTAATTCAAAACGTGCGCGTAAAATGCGGAATACTGATACATTGATTTGCTCTTCTGTGATCAATCCTGCTTTGTATGCATCATTCAACGCTTTGTAATGATCGCCGCATTCTAAATCTGTTCCGGTAATTACAGCAGCTGCCACTGCCTCTTCCGCTGTGGCATGAGTCCCGTGTAAGTCTTTTCCATAAAAATCGCCTATAGCGCCACAATCGGAAACGACTACATCATCGAATCCCCATTGATTGCGTAAGATATTGACCAGTAAATTATTGCTAGCACAACAAGGTTCGCCGTCAACACGGTTATAGGCACACATCACTTCTTTTACCTTGGCTTCTGTAACCAATGCCTTGAATGCGGGCAAATATGTTTCCCACAAATCACGCTGAGAAACGATTGCATTGTAACTGTGACGATTCCACTCAGGGCCACTGTGTACCGCATAATGTTTGGCACAAGCATGTGCTTTGTTGTATTTTGCATTTTCGTCACCTTGTAGACCTCTTACAACTGCAACTCCCATTTTCCCCATCAGGTACGGGTCTTCACCGTAAGTTTCCATGCCACGCCCCCAGCGAGGATCGCGAAAAAGATTGACGTTGGGTGTCCAAAAGGTCAATCCTTGATATCGTTTATATTCGTTCCTATTTGCCGCTTCATGATGTTTTGCACGAGCCTCATCGGAAACCATATTAAAAACTTCATATACAGACAGATCATCAAAAGTAGCAGCCATACCTATAGCTTGTGGAAAAACGGTGGCTTTACCTGCACGTGCGACGCCATGCAAAGCCTCATTCCACCATTCGTATGGAGGAATTCCCAACCGTTCGATGGCAGGAGATTGATTGGTCATTAACTTAATCTTCTCTTCGAGCGTCAGCCTGTTCAATAGATCTTGCGTTCGTTCATCAAAAGATAAAGATGCATCCTGAAAAGGATAACGTTCTGTTTTACAAGCAGAAAAAATCGCCACTAAGCATAGCAATAATGGAAGGATAGTTTTAAATTTCATATAAATAAATTATGATGGTTTGAATTACTCAACTTTGTACCAATACTTTTTATCGAAAAATCGACATCATGCTGTTGAAATCGCCCACTATCTATTCTTCCTAAGCTATATCAAAGATGAATATCAAGATTTACAGAAACAAGATCGAAGCAAAGTTAATAAAAATCGAACAAACACCAAACCATTTAGTGAGGATGATATCATCAACCACAAAATAGCTATTGTTGACAATTTTATAGTCATGTTTAGCTATTTTATAGCGAAAGATCGCTATTTATGTGTTGTTTTTAGCTATTATATAGAGATTTTCCACTATTTTATAGCGAAATTTAGCTATTTTTATTTGGGGATATTATGCCTAAAAAATTATAGCACAAAGATGTCTCCGCTCCATATGCCCGCCTGCCCGAATGAATTCGTTCAGGCGGGCATATTCGTTCAGGCCTCGCAAACTCCAGTCGACATGGCGATGTCGCTTTATGAGGATGGAGTAGGAAGAAGTTGGGCGGCAAAGCCGCCCAACTTCTTCCATTTTTTACATCCGTGAGTAACTGTCATGTCGCCGAAGCCCAGAGCGCAGTCGAAGGGGAAGTCGAGACATCCTTAGGCAACATATTCGGTAATCATATTTTATTTTTGCATTGATTGTACAAACCTACATATCAGATATTTAATTTTTGATGCGTCTGCTCTGTTCATCAATTTGTCCATAATCAAAAAACGGGACACATTACGTATCAAACGCAATGTATCCCGTTCTCGTTTTGTTCGAAAAAGGAATTAATTCACCTGTATCGAAAGCGGTTTTAATGCTTCGTCTGCAGATGATCCACCGTACAGAACCTCATAACTTCCGGGCTTTATAGCCATTACTTCAGTTTGCGGATCAAAAAATTCAAAAGCTGTTGACGCTAACTCAAGTTTAACCGATTCTGTAGCACCTGCTTTTACATGAATCCGTTTGAAAGCCCTTAAACTCTTGATGGGCCCTTGTGGATCTTGTAAGTTACGGACATACACTTGTATCACTTCGTCACCGTCCTTTGCACCTGTATTTTTAAGGTCAATCGTTAAAGATACGCTTTCGCCCTTGTTGATACTTTCCTTGCTCAGGCTGGCTTTGTCATATCCAAACGTAGTGTAGCTCAAACCATAGCCAAAAGGAAACAAAGGTTTACCTTTAAAATAGCGATAGGTACGTCCTTTTGACATATCGTAATCTTCAAAATCAGGAAGTTGATCAGATGAAGCATAGAATGTGAGTGGTAAACGGCCTGCAGGATTATAATCACCAAAAAGTACATCTGCTACAGCTGTTCCACCTTCTTGTCCTGGATACCAAGCATCCAAAATGGCGTTGGTAAGCTCAACTTCACGGGTCAAAGCCATCGTACTACCAGCACATAAAACAAATACCACCGGCTTGTTCAGTTTTTTCAATGCTTTCAGCATATTAACCTGTACCTGAGGCAAATCGATATTGGTACGGTCGCCACCTTTGAAGCCCGGAAAATCAACGCGCATTTCTTCACCTTCTAAAAGGGGAGAAATGCCACCTACAAAAATAATGGCATCAGCATCCTTGACGGTTTTTGCAATGGCATCATAATCCACATCTTTTTTGTACCCAAGATCAAAGGTAAGTGCTGCATTACCCCGTTCTCCTTTGAAATATTCAATCCTGACTTGGTATTTTTTACCCTGCACTGCTTTTATGACATACTCTCTGGTGGAAAATCGGCCAAACCCGGGACGGGTTTGTTCCAATACCATTTGATTATCTACAAACAGTTGGAACCCATCATTTCCTGAAACTTGAAATACAATATCTTCCGTTTTAGAAGCTGTAAAAGTAGATTCAAATTTGGCGGAAAAATCATTCAGGTTAACACCAGGAGCAAAAACAGTATTACCGCCAGTGTTGAAAGCAAATGGGTTAGACACCTGGGTGGTAGCTACCACATCACCCGAAAAATCTTTCGTATTCCAAAATGTAGCATTGAATCCTGTCTTTCCGTCGTAAGCACATTCAGTAAACCGACTAAAAAATACTTTATCGTTGACCCAGTCACAAGCTTTGTCATAAATAATTGCATCGGCCGGCAATTTTGCTTGGATACCTTGCAAAATAGTAACCGATTTGGTAGGAACACCGTTATAATTAGCCCATAACATGACCGAATCATTAGCATTTGGTCCCATCACAGCAACTTTTTTCAAATCCTTAGACAACGGAAGCGTATTGTTTTTGTTGCTCAACAACACCATACTTTTGCGGGCCATTTCCAAAGACTGGGCTTTGTGTTCCTTACTCTCCACTACCGACATAGGAATAGATGCCCATGATACCTTTGAATCGTCGTCAAAAAGACCTAACTCAAAACGCGCAAGCAGTAAACGATGAACGGAAATATTGATCTGATCTTCGGAAATAAGTCCTGCTTTACAAGCGTCAACTACAGCTTTATAGCTACTACCACATTCCAAATCCGTACCTGCAATGATAGCGTCAGCAACAGCTTTTTCGGCTGTTGCATGAGTTTGATGCCTACCTTCCATATAAAAATCATTAATAGCGCCGCAATCCGACACAATCACGTCATTGAACCCCCATGTATTTCTCAGGATATCGATCAACAAAGTATGACTACCACAACAAGGATCGCCTTCAAAGCGGTTGTAAGCACACATCACTTCTTTTACCTTAGCTGTTTCCACTAATTCTTTGAAAGCAGGTAAATAAGTTTCCCACAAATCACGTTGACTAATATCTTTGGCATCGAAACTGTGACGATTCCATTCCGGACCGCTATGCACTGCATAATGCTTGGCGCAAGCATGCGCTTTATTATATTTAGCAGTGAGGTCTCCCTGTAAGCCACGGACTACGGCAATACCCATCATGCTGGTAAGATAAGGATCTTCTCCATAGGTCTCCATGCCGCGTCCCCAACGAGGATCGCGAAAGATATTCACATTAGGCGTCCAAAAAGTAAGTCCTTGGTAACGTTTAAATTCATTGTTCCGCTTAGCCTCATGATGTTTAGCACGGCCTTCGTCAGATACCATGGTAAAAGTAGCATACACAGCTTGATCATCAAAAGTAGCAGCCATACCAATGGCTTGTGGAAAAACAGTAGCCTGTCCTGCACGGGCTACACCATGAAGTGCTTCGTTCCACCATTCGTACGGAGGGATACCTAACCGTTCGATGGCAGCCGAATTGTTCATCATCAGGGTCACTTTTTCTTCCAGAGTCAATCGGCCTAATAAATCAGTGGCACGTTCATCAAAAGACAAAGAAGGATTCTGGTAAGGTAACCGACTACTACAGCCCGAAAAAAGCAAGGCCGTAAAAAGTAAAAACGAAAAAAATGTTTTGAACTTCATTTGATTTTGGTTAATAAGTATGAATAATTTAAAATAATAAAAATGAACAAAAAAGGACAGCATACACTGTCCTTTTTCATAAATCAAGAGGTCAAATTTAAAGCAAATAAATCATTAAAAGCCCCCTATTTTGTGATATATTTCCAAAATATTAATAACCAGGATTTTGAAGTGCAGCTTTTTCAGCGTCAGTCATATCCAAAGCGTCCAAAAATGTTTTAGAGATGGGTCTCAGGTAATACTTACTGTTAGGAGCAATACTAACAAAATTATTACGTGTTTTGGTAACAATTGGATTAAAATCTTTTCCGGCGACAGTGCCTGGGGCATTCTCACGAATAGTATAAGTTGCGGCACGACCTAAGCTCTTTGTGCGCGTCAAGTCGAACCAACGAATACCTTCTCCATAAAGTTCACGCATACGCTCATCGAGGATATCGTCAATACTGGGACTTGCAGGAGTTAAGGCAACCAATGCATTAATTGAATTGGTTACTTCAGCAGCAGTTTTATCATCACTAAAAGCAGCACGTGTACGCAATACGTTCAAAAGCTGTGTCGCAGACATAGCACCAGTTGCTCCCTTCACTGCGGCTTCGGCAGCAATGAGATATAATTCTGAGAACTTCGCAATATTATAAGGACGAACTGATGACATATTTTTGTAGGTCACAGGAGTAGCCAATGTTGGATTATAAGGACCTAATTTCCACAGGCTCGGATAATAACGACGATTGGTATAATCCAGGGGTAATATCAGGTACTTCTTCCCTGGAAGTTTATAGCATGGGATATTGGCTAACCCATCATTTGTTGTACTACCTGATGCGTTAGCGTAACCAAGAGCAGTTACAGCTCCAGGGAATTGTGCGGTAAATTGTGCAGCAGTGACAGGAGGCATATACCATACAGTATCGCCAACCACAAATTCTGCACCGTTAAGACCATTCTTACTCCCTGCTCCATTTGGATAGCCTGTATATTTCCAA